>JADHSW010000094.1 GCA_016776705.1 Rhodospirillales bacterium | reverse complement strand
ATCCACGTGGCTGTCCGTGAACACGAGCAGATAAATCTGATTGGCGTTGAATTCAAAACCGACCAGGCGGCCATCACCCCGCGCTGTGTCCAGATAACGCAATCCGGCCCGCCGGCTTAATCCACCCGTGGGATGGATAAAGACGTTGGTCAATGTCGATGCCCCATTGGCGTAGGCACGCAGATCGCCGCGACCCAGCAACCGTGGGGATATCTCGCCCGCGGTAAAATTGCTTTTGTTTATGCTTATCCGCGCCATCACTGCCTCACATTCACGAGGGTGAAGTCTTCGATCCTGCCTGGCGTGTCTTGCTGGGCATCAATGGTCTTGGCGCGTCCGAATTCGATTTCCGCCAGCCTGTTCAAGGTTTCGGAGCGCGATGTGCTTTCGGTCAATGGAATGCAGAATTCTGCGGACAACCGGGCAATCAAGGATTGATCGAAAAAGGGTGGGAATTCCTCTTCGGCGGGCCTGAAGATGTACGTCAGCACGATCTCGGACAGGTTGGTGTGCAACCGCCGCTCAGCGATCCGGTATTCAGCCCCGCGACCGCGACCGCCGCTGCCAACTGACAAGGCGCGCAAGAAGTCCGCCGGTAATTGATAGGCATAGATGAAATCCGCCACGGGTTCATCCGAAAGCCGGGCCAGCCTTGTCTGAGCCGTGGCGAAATTCCAGGGATGGGCAGAGAGCATGGCGTCGCGGATATGGCCAAACAGGTTGGCCGCCACTTCCGCTTCCGCCGTTCCTTCGTCAAATGACGCAATAGATGCCGCGCCCAGTTTCAAAAGCGCGCGCGAACACAGCGCGATGGAGCTTAAAGCCATCGTCGTTCTCCTGTTGGTTTTGAGTTTTTGAGTAAGAATTGAAAAAGCCTTGTATCAACGAGGCTTTAATTAATCTTTATTTGGTTAATTTGTGTATTTTTATTTATTTTCAATATTTTACTGCTAAGAACAATACAATAAATTTATCAAATAATGAAGTTAGGATGGCATCCTGAAAAATTTCCAAAAATGCAGCAAGCACCACCACCTACCCCACCCTTAACCACAGTCGGGTTTTTCAATGCTCAAGATTTCCATATTTATATGACCGGAATACCAAGTTTTCGATCTCAGCACAGGAAGCTATTTCTTCGATCCTTTGCCGAGAATTCTGGATTATGAATTGGCCGTCTTAACGAATGAAGCCGTAAGACGTGGTATATATTTTCTTAATAAGGGATTGTTTCCCTAGTACATCCCTCATCATTTTAAGCCATCACTACCTCAAGTTTAATTTATTCATGCCTTTTTCTGACATTTGACTTTAATCATTATGTTTTCCCACGTCACTTTCTTGCTTACTTCTTCCCGGAACATCCGGCGGAACGGGTCGGGTTCGTCGCCCCAGTTTCCCTGGTCTACATGCGCTTGCGGTTTGACATCACGAGTATTCCTTGGGTGAAAATTCTTAAAAAAATTTGTCGAGTTTAAAAACTAAAACGCCCCCGATGGTTTTTTTCCAACGGGGGCGTCTCGTTTGTCGATCCAAATGGCTGCCCGGAGAGTTTTTGTTTCCGGGTTGCCGCCATCCTTAAAGGGACCATTCGTAATTCGATCAAATTATCTTCCATCAAATGCGTCCATTTGAGAGCGATTTGATCTAGTCGGTGTCGGTTCCGCCGACCTGGGTCATGTCGGCTATATCGACGACGCCGCTTGAATTGGCGTTGACGAGATAGATGCCCGCCGACGGCGTGCCGTCGGTGTCGGCGTTTGCCATCACCATGTCACCGACGCGCACCATGTCTGAAGCGTCGTTGAAGTATCCGGCCGTGTCGATATCGGCAGCCAGATCCAGGCTGGTGTAGTGCCAGAGCGTAAAGCCATTTGCGTAGGCCAGAACGCTCAGGTCTTTCGATTTGAAGGCCATTTTTCGTTCTCCTTGTTTGTGGCTTTATGCCTCAAGGCAACGCATTGATACGACGCCGGAAGCGTCGACCAAGGCGGAGCCCTGACTCATCATGTTGTTAATGAAAAACGCTGCCCGATCACCGTGCCACGTTACGTCGGTTTTAACCTCAGAGCCGACGCCGTGGCCGATCGCCGTCTTGTGATACCAGTAGCAGTATCTGACGTTCGATGTTTTGGTCAGCCCGGAGTGTGGCATCCACAACGCGCCTAGCCATTTTTTGGCCTGGGTCCCTTTCCAGGGAAGATCGTCATCGCCAACATAATCGGCATTGGCGAATTCCTGGATACCCAGAAGGTCGCTCCACTGTTTCCAGCCGATAATGGCGAAACGCTCGCCATCGTCCGGGACATCGGCGTCACCGAGCATTTCAAATGCACTCAGCACCTTGTCCTTGGTCAGTCCATCAGCGCCCGTACCGGCGTAGTTGGTCGAGGTGTCGAGTTGAGTGATAATCAGCTCATCGGTCTTGCGGCCCAGTGCATAGGCGCCGGCTTTGGCGACGACTTCTCGCTCATTGTTGTTGGTCTTCAGCTCGTCGAGCTGATCGACCCAATCCCCGGCATAGTAGTCGTAGAGCGCGCATTCGACCGGGGTGTGGTCGACATTCATAACAGGCACTTTGCCATGGCGCGCCTTGGTCGATGCGGTGCCTTTACCGACCTTCTGGAAGGTCGTGGAGGAGCCGATAATCGCATCCTTGGTGCGCACGGTATTGCGAAGCTTGGAACCCATGTGCTGATATTGCATATGGACTTCACTTTGAAAGTGCTTGACGAACGACGGTTCGATATTAATCGACATATGTCATTCTCCTTGTATTGATTGAGGGTGAAGGTAGAGACGCTGAAATACTTCCAAGCGTCATAGAACGCACCTTGTCTGTTTCGGTTATGGCTGATTATGCCGCCGCGTCAGGTGCGTCAGGACCATCAGGCCCGGGACAATATTCCGTTATGGAAAACCCCGGGTTATCCGATGATGGAAAAGTGAAAAATCAAAGATTTACGTGATAGAGATGAAGATACTATATTAAGAACAAGTGCCTGATAAACGGTGCAGTCCATAGGGAGACAAAGGCAATGGAAGAGCAAGAAACGGAGCAGTCCGCACCTCCTGTACGTATCATTCGATCACCACTGGAGCAGATCCAGGAAGAATCGAATGTGCTGTTTTCAAGATGCCTGTTTGCTTTTCAGGGCTTCTCCAAACTTGGTGAATTGTCAGAAAACATGCGCATCCTTTCCCTAAATGCCGAACTTGCAGCAGGACGAGCAGGTGAACATGGAAGCGCCGTGCGTGCACTAACCCAATACACCCGTGAACTGGTCAATCGCCTTTACGTCATTGAGCGCGGAATGCTGTCCCTTAAATCCAACACTTACAATCACAGCGCCAGTGCACTACGCACCCTTTTGCAGCTTAAAATGATCGACCGCGCCAGCACACAATTGGCAAAGGCAAAGGGTGAATTCGGGTCAGGCATCAGTAAAAAAATCTCCCATTCCCGCCATAGCAAGCTCACCGATTTGATGGTTAATGTTCGCGGCATGATCAGCAGTGTTGAAAATCTTTCCAGTGAAGCAGGATCAGTATCAGAGGTGATGTCACAGGCAGGTTCCATTGCCACAAATATTGCCATCGAAGCTTCAACTGCCGGAGCATACGAAGCCGAATTCAACCAGGTCGCCAATACCATGCGCGAATTTGCCTCTGAGCTTCGGGCAATGTGCGATTCTGCCGGTGGAGCCATTCGCGATGCGGGTAGCGTTGGCAAGGTATTACAACACAAGGCTCAGGAAAGCCTGAATTAATTACCCGAAAGAGACTAGAAAATGATTTCTCATACTATTTTTAAGGATCGCGGACATACGTGGCTGGCTTTCGGTCAGGACCCCCAAAAGCCAGAAAAAATTATCGACACCAACCAGATTGTTATAACATCCGGCGATCAGGCCATTGTCCTTGATCCAGGCGGTCTTGAAATTTTTCCGCCTATGCTGGCTGCCCTGACAGACAGGGTTCCCATCGAAAATATCAAACACCTTTTCATGTCCCATCAAGACCCGGACATTGGCTCATCCCTGCCCCTGTGGCGACAGGTTTGTAACGCCGATATGCAAATTCATTTATCCTGGTTATGGACAAGCTTTGTTGCCCACTTTGACTCCGAGGCCAATTTGCTGCCGATCCCTGACGAGGGATCAACCATTAATCTTGGCGGTATTTTACTGGAACTAATTCCGGCCCATTATCTTCATTCATCTGGCAATTTCTCTGTCTACGACAGCGCCGCCCGCGCCTTGTGGACAGGAGACATTGGGGCCGCTTTAATGCCAGCGGCCAATCGCACCAGTTTCTATGTCGAAGATTTCGACAGTCATGTAAAATTTATGGAGGGTTTCCATAAACGCTGGATGGGTTCGACCCGGGCCCGTGACGCCTGGATTAATCGGGTTTCAAAGCTTGATATTGATATCCTGACCCCGCAACACGGGCTGTTTTTCAAAGGCGAGGATGTTGCCCGTTTCCTCGATTGGTTTGGCGCCCTTGAAGTCGGTTCGGGAATCGAGGCCATGGGTGCAGGCGATACGCCGACCTTGCCCCGCACAGCAAGCCCTGCATCCACTGTATCGGCTGCACTTCCTGTAGAGGATGAACCGGAGATTGACGCACAAAGAATTCCTGATCCCGTTGCTGCTCCGGCCCAGGCCCCAACCCCCCCGGCCACTGAACCGAAACCCGCCAAAAAAATCGCCGCCAATGAAAAGGAAGCGCCCGTCCTTCCGGAATATGATGAATCTGTCGGCGGCTACGTTTTCCCCGATAGTTAAATAACCAGGGACGGCAGCCCCCGGGTGCCGCCGTCCCAAAAGGGGAGCGCGCAGAGGAAACGCGCTCTACCCCTTTTCAAAACTGTATTCTTAATCTCCGGGATACAGGCTTCGAAAGCCCCGGCGAACCTGCTCAATGTAAGCTGGATTACGTTCACGCCAGTACCGTGGGTCCCTCATCATAGCCCTGAGTGCACTTTCATCCGGGCCATGGTCACCTGAACTCGCCTTTCCTATTTCCGGCTCATTACTGCTCATCATCCGCTGCATGGTCAACACGCCTTCATAAGTGCTGGATAAGGCCTCATAGACATCATCCGTAAAATTCTCCCGGCCCCAGGCGGTAATTCGGCGTTTTGCCTCGGTCCATTTTTGATCGCTGCCAAAGTGAGCCTTCAAGCGTTCTATCTGATTTTCGGCCTCGTATGAATTCGTCATGCTATCCATGATCGGCTTCAGCTTTTCATTGGCGAGTTCGTATACCATTTGAACCTGATCTTGTGAAAAGCCCGCAGAATGCAGGCGCAGATTGACCTCGGCATCGGTTTCATAAGACTCGCCATTGATCGTAACGGCGTATCCATCTGGACTGTCTGGAACACCAGCTGCGTCAGATTCACCCAGTTTGCGCTCCAATTCCTGATAGGATTTCGCCATCGCTTCCACACGTATCGTTCCAGTAGTCGAATCCCAGAACTTCTCTGGAATTCCGTCGGGAAGATCGGATTGTTTTTCCATCTCTGCTGTGTTGGAAACAGTTTTTATTTCTTCGCCAACTGCTTGATCATCGAAGGCATTCATATTGTTTTGACTCATCGTCATTCTCCATTTTTTGAATTCTTGACAGGCATCAGGAACGTCAGCCTGGTCCTATATTTCCCCGTCCTCTTTCGATAAGGGCATAAATGTGTGAAACCAGTTGGCGCTGCCCTTCCACATGGCGCAACAGGGCATCACTGGCACCCGGGCCAAGAATCCGTTCAGTACTCATTGCCCTAAGGTGTTGTAAAACCAGTTCTCCATCAGCACTGCGAAAGCACCGTGCAAAGCAAAGAGCCAGTTCCAGATATCTACCCGCATCATCTGACCCAGCATCCCCGAACCAGGCCCACCCGTTATTACTGTCCTGCATCAACAGGCTCCGCTTCATTCTCTGGGATCAGGGTGTTCAAGGACTCAAGGACGTCGTTTTCCAACACCTCACCCAGACCCGACTGAGCCTTGATCAGATAAGAGGGGACGGCAAAAACCTTTGCCAACCAGCGAGCTGCCGCAGCCTGATCGATGGTGGCCATCGCTTCCGGTCCCAATGCACCCAGAGTTTCAATCCACTTCAGCACCCCTTGCCCATCTTGTCGGGCTTGCTGTCTGGCGAGGGGCGAACGATATTCCAGATCAATTGTCCCGCCATCAATTTGAATGTCTTCAATTTCTTCGCGGCGGATTAATATCGCCATTGAACGCTCGACCAGCGGTGTCAACAGTTCGGATTGCAAGCGTCCATAAGTCGCCCCCAGCAGCCGCGCCATTTCTGCTGATCGTTCCAGAACTTCTGTTGCTGTCATTTTTGGAGCATCGACTTGTCCCAGCTTGTCTGTCAGCAAGGCCTTGCGAATCGAGGTGCGCAATTTCTCTAGAACCAGTTCCGAAATATCGAACCTGCCAGGTGATTCAAGAGGCTTTAACCCTTGTGATCCAACAGCCTTAGGAATAATTGTGCCCGGCACCAATTTGATATTGGCCGGATTCAGAACTCCGTCATCATCCGCCTGCCAAATGCCTGTTACGGCGATCGATGCATTCTTCAAAATCAGTTCCACAACCTTGTTGGCTGTCTTGATATCCGGCAGCGCTTTCATTACCGGTGAACGCCCATAAATTTCACCCGGCGCTTTCAACCAGCGAAAATTTATGAACGGGGAATGGGCAAAATAGCCTTCCCTAAGCATGTACGCCCCCGTTCCAGCGCCAGCATCGGGATCAAAAACCGCCACATATGCGTATCCTCTGCCGTCAGGAATGACGGCTTCTATTATCGCGTACTTTCTATCCTCGCCGCCCTGTCCCTGATGATCCTTGTCCTGGGGAATTTCAGCAGCAGGGAACCGCGTCAACAAGTGGGAGCGGCTCAATTCAGAACGGCGGAATGTCGTATCCAGGCGACCATCTACGTTTTCTTCCAGAACCACTTGGGATAGCGGTACAGCGGTAAAACGGAATGCTGATCCCTGGGAAATGGGGGCTTCCTCAAGCAGCAGGGAGGCCGTTCCGGCGGTCACAAGATCCAGATAACACTGATGCATTTCCACAGCAAAATTTGATCTGTCAAAATTCGATTGTAACGATCCCGAAATTCGCTCCAACTCCGGACCCATAGCCTCTGATTCCTGATCCGTTAATTCCGAACCCGCGATCAGGCCAAACCAGCGCGCCCATGGCGGGGTCAGTTCGGACAACAGACTTGAGGCAAGCTGCTCAACAGCATCCGGGGCAGTTCCATCAAAAAGTTTATCAGTCTTTTTTTCACCAGGGCGGCCCGAAACAATAGCGCCATCACGCCTGGGAAGCGCATAGTCGTAGCATTCCCGCCAATGACTTTCCCAAGCCTTGCGCTTTTCGAGCGCTTTTTTGTAGCGTTGGACAATGTACTCGGGGGTTAACGTCGTTTCATCACCAACATTACCCAATGCCGAAAAGGTAATGTTTTTATCCAGAACGCTGAAGAGATCACTTTTTTGGAATTCATTCATTTTTTCTATCCCTTCATCATTCGCCAAGCAGGGATTTACGCCTGAAAGTATCATCCTTGAGCGAAAGCAGCCCACGTGGAGATGTAGCTATGGTTCCACCGCGACCTCGTCTGCGGCGATCCATATCCTCAAGCCGTTTCTTACGGGCCTCTTCTTCCGTGTCCGGCACTTCCGGCACAGGCATTGGCGGCGGAGGGGAAGGTGCTGAAAAAAATCCACCCATGACAAAACAACTCCTTTAATTTTTGAAAATAAAAAACCGCCGAAGCTTTCGCCTGGGCGGGATGTGGGCACAGTTGTGCAACTCGTTAATGGTGAGATTACTGAATAAGCAATCAAAAGTCAAGGAATATTTTACTTTATTAGGATTTTTTCCAAATATTGCCGTAAACGCCAAGGTGTTACCACTAGCCTCGCTTGAATACCCAATGCCCTTTTAACGGCTTCAACACAGGTGTAAGGGGCGATGGGAGCCAGTTTTCTGGCTGGCTCCCGCACTGTCGTTTTAATAACCGTATGACCGAGCCCCCGGTAAAAGCAGGCAATATCGTCAATTTGCACGCCAGGATATATTCTGATTTCCGTATAATGGCTTAAGGGGTTATATACGGCCCAACCGTTCTGCCCCTCGATGATGGCGAAACAGTGCCGGTAGCCCTTCTTCAAAAACCGCAACCATTTGATTTCCGTCTTGCCGACAAATACTACTAGCGCTCGCCGGGACGCGACGGCTTCAGCACTCACTCGACAATCCCTTTTTTTTTAAGATTTGTCGTCAACCGGTCAAGGGCTTCATCCCATAAATGGTGTGCGCGTTGCTCTTCCCAGAGGCGCGAATCAGGGGGACGTTCGTTCATTCCAAAATATGCAAGTACCTTTACATGGTGTTGTCCCAAAATATTGATGCGAACCAAATCCATTAGGGCACGATACAAATCATCGGGATCGCAAGGGCGGGCGACATCGGCTTCGCCGCTCCGTAATTTTGCCCCTTCCAGACGGGCGCGCTGGCTGCGAATGAACCAAAACCACGCCTCTTCGGCATTTTGAAAAAGAACAGTGGGAGCCTGAGATTGCTTTTTTGGGGTGTGGCGGCAACGTGGCACGATTGATTTCCTCCAGATTAACAGAACAAATTGGGAACATTATTTTTGTATTAGGCTTTTTTTCTTATGTCAAACTTATTTATAGTTATTATTTCCTAGTGCAAGACAGGGGCTTTTGTACGACAATGTTCCTATGCTGAAACATTCTGATGTCTGGCGCGCCATAGACGCCCTCGCACTTGATCGTGGATATTCCCCTTCGGGGCTGGCCCGACAAGCGGGTCTTGACCCCACCACATTCAACAAATCGAAACGCATATCGGCTGATGGCAAGCAACGCTGGCCCAGCACCGAGAGCATTTCAAAAATTCTTCGCGCCACTGACGCCAGCCTGGGAGAATTCCTTTCCCACATCGGCGATGGAGAAGGCATCGGGATTTTTCGCTATGTCCCGTTGATCGGGTTCGCCCAGGCCGGTGAAGATGGCTTCTTCGATGATGCGGGATATCCTGTTGGCGGCTCCTGGGATGAGATTCCCTTTCCCGGCCTTGCGGACGACAATGCCTATGCCCTGGAAATATCCGGCGACAGCATGGACCCGGCTTATCGTGATGGCGACACCGTTATTGTTTCGCCACAGGCAAGCGTTCGCAGGGGTGACCGGGTTGTCGTCAGAACCCGGTCCGGCGAGATTATGGCCAAGGTGTTGCGCCGCCAAACAGCGCACAAGATCGAACTAGGTTCGATCAACCCTAAGCATGCAGACCGCGAACTGAACATGCAGGATGTCGACTGGGTTGCACGCATCGTCTGGTCCAGCCAGTAACCTCCTCACGCACCAGCGTTTCAAACTATAGGGAACCTAAGTATGGCTAAAATGCATTTTGGCAAGGGCATGGACCAGGCCCACGGCGCCAGCGGAATTGCCTATGTTGACGAGCAATGGGTTGAAGGAAACCCCCAGATACTTGGCCCCAAGAGCCATGCCGTGTGGCTTAGTTCGGTGGTTTTTGATGGTGCGCGCGCCTTTCGCGGCGTCGCCCCCGATCTGGATCTGCACTGTGCGCGGGCTGTCCGCTCAGCTGAAGTGCTTGGGCTGGCCCCGGACATCAGTGGGCCTGAAATTGAAAAACTCGCCTGGGAAGGCATTCAAAAATTCCCTGATGATTCTGAACTTTATGTTTGCCCCATGTTTTACGCTGAAGAAGGCTTCATCGTGCCAACCCCCGAAAGTACCCGGTTCGTCATGACCGTCAGCCCCGCCCCGATACCGGCTCCTGATGGATTTTCCGCCTGCCTTTCATCGTTCAGAAGACCGGCCGCCGACATGGCGCCGACGCAAGCAAAGGCATCATGCCTGTACCCCAATGTTGCAAGATGCGTCGCTGAAGCGACATCGAAAGGATATGATACCGGCATCGTCCTTGACCCGGATGGCAATGTCGCAGAATTCGCCTACGCCAACCTGTTCATGGTCAAGGACGGCGAAGTCCATACGCCTGCGACGAATGGCACTTTCCTGAACGGCATTACCCGCCAGCGCGTCATTCAATTATTGGAAGACGCCGGGGTAATTGTACACGAGCGTGCGATCACTTTTGCAGAAGTTGAGAACGCCGATGAGCTTTTCGGTTCCGGAAATTATTACAAGGTCGCTCCCTGTACACGTATTGGCGAGCGCAACCTTCAACCCGGTCCCGTTTACACCAAAGCCCGTGAATTATATTTTGCCTTTGCCGAAGGCAGCGCGCGCTAGCGCCATTACCATGTATCCTTATCCTAAAATCGTTCCTGCATTGTTGCTGGGACTGTTCATGTTTTTTCAATTCAGCCAGGCATTTTCAGACTTTGACGCCGGATTGCTGGCTTATGAAAATGGCGATTACAAAACCGCCGTTAAGGAATGGCTGCCCGCGGCGGAAAAAGGCGACCCCTACGCACAACACATGCTGGGTTTCCTTTATGCCAATGGTCGCGGTGTGCCCTTACAGCCTGAACAGACCGTCAAATTATGGTTGCGCGCCGCCAATCAGGGTTTTGCCCCGGCCCAATACACTTTGGGTAGTCTTTTCCGGGAAGGACTGGGCGTTAAACGTGACCTTGAAAAAGCAGCACACTGGATAGGCCGCGCCGCAGATGCCGGATACCCGGACGCCCAGTACGATTACGGTGTCATGCACGCCACAGGCGAGGGCGTGAAGGCTGATTTAAGCACCGCCTATATGTGGCTGGATCTCGCAGCGGACACCAAGGG
>JADHSW010000093.1 GCA_016776705.1 Rhodospirillales bacterium | reverse complement strand
GTTCGTCCATTTTCGCACGCAGCGCAGACGAAATCGAAGTGAACTTGGGATCCCTGGATAAGCCTGACCAACTGATGCCAACTTACGAAAGCTGGATCGTCCGTCGCGAGTCCTGGTTGCCCCCGTTTCCGCTCAACAGACGATACGACGGCGATCGTGACGCCACGGGTCGCACTGATGAATAGGTCACACGAACAGTGCAAGTCACCGCAGGAAGGACGAATACTGGCGTTATCGGTTGCGACAAAAAACCCGTTAGCATTCCGTCACATTCACCGCGAGGCCACCCTGAGAGGTTTCCTTGTATTTTGTCAGCATGTCGTAGCCGGTTTCGCGCATGGTCTTGATGGCGCTATCCAAAGGCACGAAGTGGTTACCGTCGCCGCGCAGGGCCAGCGAGGCGGCGCTGATCGCCTTTACCGCGCCCAGGGCGTTGCGTTCGATACAGGGCACCTGCACCAGCCCGCCGATGGGATCACAGGTCATCCCCAGGTGGTGCTCCAGCGCGATCTCAGCGGCATTTTCGACTTGCTCGTTACTGCCGCCCAAAACCGCCGCCAGCCCCGCAGCAGCCATTGCCGAGGCAGAACCAACCTCGCCCTGGCAGCCGACCTCTGCTCCTGAAATAGACGCATTGTGCTTGATCAGTCCACCGATCGCGCCGGCAACAAGAAGGAAGTCCCGAATACCCTTCGCATCGGCGCTGGGACAGAAATCCAGATAATAGCGTATCACCGCAGGAATAATACCGGCGGCGCCATTGGTTGGCGCGGTAACGATACGTCCGCCGGCCGCGTTTTCCTCGTTCACCGCCATAGCGTAAACGCTGATCCAGTCCATGACCGTGTGGGCGAACTTTTCATTGCTTTGGTCGTTGCTCAACTTGTCGAAAATGGACTTGGCGCGGCGCTTGACTTCAAGTCCACCAGGAAGTCTGCCTTCGGTGGCCATCCCCCGGTTAATGGAGTCATTCATTACCAGCCACAATGCATCCAGGTCGCCATCGAAAGAATCCGGGCCATGAATAGTCAGTTCATTGGCGCGTTTCATTTCGGCTATAGAATGGCCTGAGCGTTTCCCCATTTCCAGCATTTCCCCGGCGCTTTTGAAGGCATAAGGCACGCCCGCCAGAACGCTGCCGTCGCCGGGTTTTTGAATTTCGGCAAGCTCCAGATCATTGACGACAAAACCACCGCCAATGGAGTAATAGGTTTTCTCTTCGATCACCGAACCATTTTCCGCCAGAGCAGAAAAATTCATCGCATTGGCATGTCCCGGCACGATGCTGTCAAAATCAAAGATTAGGTCGCAGGCGGGATCGAACGAAATTAGTCCAATCCCCTCGACCTGAAGAGCCTTGTCCACATTCACCTTTTCGATCTTTTCCTGTACGCTATCCGGGTCCAGGGTTTCCGGGATTTCATTAAGGAAACCCAGAACCACGGCCCGATCAGAACCATGACCCTTGCCGGTAAAGGCCAGTGATCCGTAAAGACAGGCGCGCAATTGTCTGATTTCAGAACAACGGGGATTCTGGCGCAGCCGGGCGAGAAAACGCGCGGCTGCCTTCATTGGCCCTACCGTATGGGAACTCGACGGTCCGATGCCAACCTTGAATATTTCAAAAACACTGAGAAACACATTGCCACTCCTCTTCCCGACCAGTGACTTGCGCGATTTTCCAAATAGATAACTATTTCAGATAACTTTAAAACTTGAACCAATTCATCCTGTTAGCGACCATCCTTGCAAAATTAGCGAACAAACACCAATTCCCGGTAGGTACGGCGAAAGTCGATGACGTCCCTTCGCACGGCCCCGGCGCTTTCACCCGCCAGCCACAGCCGAGCCATCAGGCGTGCGATTTCGGCCATGGCGTCGGCTCCCATGCCCTGACGGGTAATTTCCTGGGTACCGATGCGGATACCGTTCATGTCACCTGCCACCGGGTCGATGGGCAGGCCGATTCCGCACAACAGGATGTTGGCTTCGGCCAGTCGTTTCGCCGCTGCCTGTCCTCCCCCCAGGGTCTGCGCGTGCAGGGCCAGATGATGGCTATCCGTATGACCCTGTCCTTCGACGCCGTGCACGGTGAAGCCTTTTTCTTCCAGTGCCTGGGCCAGCGCCTGGGCGTTTGAAATGCAGGTATCGGCATAAGCCTCGCCGTATTCCAGCAGGTCGAGCACGCTCATGAGCAACGCCGCCGTCTTGCCCAGATCGAAGTTCGCCGTCATGCCGGGGAAGGCGATGGCGTCCAGCTTTGCCGCCAGCCCTTCATCAGCAGACAACACCAGCCCCGACGGCGGGCCGCCGAAGGCCTTGTAGGTGGACATGGTCATCATATGCGCGCCTTCCTTCAACGGGTCCTGAAAGCGCTTGCCTGCGATCATGCCGCCCATGTGCGCGGCGTCGTAAAGTACGTAAGCGCCGACCTCGTCGGCAATGGCGCGCACATCGGCCACCGGATAGGGGAACAGGCACAGTGAGCCGGCGACGGTGATCAGTTTCGGCTTGATGCGATGAGCGTCCGCGCGCAGGCGCTCCAGATCGATGGTCATGCGTTGGGCGTCATAGGGCACGGGGTGGACATCCAGCCCATATAGCCCGGCGCAACCGGCGTCGTGATGGGTAACGTGGCCGCCCATCTCGCCGGGAAAGGCCATGATCGCATCCCCCGCCTTGCAGGTCGCCATGAAGCAATACAGGTTGGCGATTGCCCCCGACGGTACACGAATTTCCGCAAAGGGAGCATCGAACAGGCGTTTAACCAGAGATTCACAGGCGATCTCCAGCTTCTCTGCATGTTGCATGCCCATTTCGTATTTATCGCCGGGGAAACCCAGACTTGGCCGGTTGCCCAGCGAGCGCGACAAAAGTGCTGATGCACGGGGGTTCATGATGTTTGTCCCGGCATTCAGGCCGATGGTCTCGTCGTCCATGTGGCGTTCATGGTCGTCGATCAGCGCCATGACACGATCATCGATATCATCGAACGAGCCTTCGCTCAGCGGTTCTTCCAGGTCGGCGATAAGGTCCCGACAATCATCCGGCAGCCAGGGTTTATCGGCAATGGGCAGTATAACCATGTGAGAGACTCCAAAATCACAGTCATCGGATGTTACGATGCCCTGCAAGCAGGGAAAAAATCAACAATTGAGAGAGCAGGACTCACCGCCCGAGCATTTTCTGCGCATTGCCGCGAGCGATGGCGTCCGCCATTTTCGGGGGCAAATGGCCCAGCCAGCGTCGATGCTGGTCGATCAATTGCTGATAGCCATCCCACTGTTCGGTTATGTAGGTATCGCTACCGATCATCATGCGGTCCGGAAAACGGCTGAACAAGTTCATCCAGTCGGCGTTTATCCTGCCCTGCCCCAGCACTTCATCGCCGCGAAAAGACAGGTCCGCGTAGACTTGCGGGTAACGGGCAAAAATTTGCCCGATCATGGCTGGCGAAGACGACAGTCCCGCATGGGCCCACAGGATGGTCAGTCCGGGCGTAGCTTTCGCCAGCGCCTCGACAACATCCGGGCCAGAGTGGGAATGCAGGATCAAACCCCTGTCCGCCGCAAGCTTTAACAGGGTTTTCATTTCCGGGGTCGATGCCCCCATGGGGTCATACATGTGAAACTCGCCAAAACCCTGATAGACGTTTTGATTAAGCCGCTCTTCGACATAGGCAACGACGTCTTTGTCTGCAAACCAGTTTCCCATATCGGCGCGGGTGCGGTATGGCCTCAAAAACCTGACGATACGTTCTGGCGAATGGCTGTGCAGGCTCAAGGTACCGTCGTCGGGGGTCGATGATACCATTGCTTCTGATACCCCGGCGGCGTCAAACTTTTCCAATATTGCCTGTGGCGGATACACGGACCAGGCCGGTTTGGAATAGTGCACATGGGCGTCAACAATCTGCCCGCTGTAGGCGGGTTTTATCTCGTCCCCTTGAGCCGTATTTCCATAAAAGGCGCATGCAAGAAACAACGCCGTTAATACGTTTGCACTCAACCATCTGCAGGTCATTTGTGGCTCCCCTTAGTTATATGATAAGCCGAACCTTGAATGTTCTCATGAATATAGCCACTTGGGATAGAACATTTATAAACTGAAAAGGATCGACCCATGGGCCAAAGGCTGAGCCAGATTGAATGGAGCGACAGGGACAAACTTGGTTTCACCGATCTGGATATTGAACACCGGGGACTGGTTGAAATTATTAACCGGGTCATTCGCGCTATTAACGAAGACGATCAGGTCCAGTACCGATTGCACGCAAATAACTTTGCCCAGGCCCTGATCCTGCATTTTGCCAATGAAGAAACTTTTCTACACGAAATACGCTACTCACATCTGGACAAGCACCGCGCCCACCATCAATCCCTGCTGGAAGGCGCTTTGGCTTTCAATCGCCTGAGCCACAGCATGGAAGATTTGGATACGCTTGGCGGCTACCTTGAAGAAATAAAAACGGCGCTGCTCGAAGATATTCGGGGCGGCGATCATTATTTCCTGAAGTTTCTCGAAACCGAAGGTGCCGACAAAACGGTTAAAGCAAGGCTTTTGGGCTAAAGCGCCTTCAAGCGTTCAAGCGCCTCCGAGACTTTTTCCAGTGTCGCCGCTTCTTCCTCGCGGCGCTGGCGTTCCGTCTCAACCACTTCCGGCGGGGCCTTGTCTGTGAATCCTTTGTTGGCCAGCTTTTTATCGTGCTTGGCGATTTCACTTTCAAGCTTGGCGATTTCTTTTTCCAGCCGGGCCTGCTCTGAGGCAATATCGATAATGTCCGCCAGGGGCAAAACGATTGTTGCCTCGTCAAGCACGTCCTGAACCGCACCTTTTGGCGCGTCGCCGTCCAGAACATCAACCGACGACAGGCGGGCCAGGGTGGCAAGAATACCCTTGTGAGACTGAAGGCGAGCCTTCGAGGCATCACTGGCGTCTTTCAACAGCATGGGAATTTTAGCACCGGGCGAGACGTTCATTTCCGAACGCACAGCCCGGATCTGGGAAATCAGACGCACCACCCAATCCATCTCGTCGGTGGTATCCGGGTCGATCAAATCATCGGACAGGTCCGGCCACGGGGCATCGATAAGGGAACTGTTTGCATCGTACTGGGATTTCCACAACTCCTCGGTGATGAACGGCATGATCGGGTGCAACATGTGCAGCAACTGTCCCAGCACCCAGGACGTGGCGGCGCGGGTCTCACGCTTAGCAGCCTCGTCATCACCCTGGAACATGGGCTTGGCGAATTCCAGATGCCAGTCGCAGAAGGTGCCCCAGGTGAATTGATACAGCGCCGCGGCAGCGTCATTGAAGCGATAGGCGTCAATGGCGACAGACGCAGCCCTGGCGGCTTCTGCGGTCTTGCCAACTATCCAGCGGTTAAGAGTCAGTTTACATGCCGCAGGATCGAAATCCGGGTCCGGTTTACACTCGTTCATTTCGGCAAAACGGGCGGCATTCCACAGCTTGGTGCAGAAGTTACGATACCCTTCGACCCTGTTTTCGCTCATCTTGACATCGCGGCCCTGGGCGGCGAAGGCGGTCAGGGTGAAACGCAGGGCATCGGCGCCGAACTTGTCAACCAGATCCAGCGGGTCCATGACGTTGCCCTTGGACTTGGACATTTTCTGCCCTTTCTCGTCGCGAACTAGGGCATGGATATAAACCGTGTGGAACGGCACTTCCTTCATGAAGTGCATGCCGAACATCATCATCCGGGCAACCCAGAAGAAGATAATATCGAAGCCGGTGACAAGAACGTCCGTCGGGTAATAACGCGCCACTTCCGGTGCTTCTTCGGGCCAGCCCAGGGTCGAAAACGGCCACAGGGCGGAAGAGAACCAGGTGTCGAGCACATCCTCATCGCGGGTTAACTCGACGGTTCTTCCGTAATGCCTGTCTGCGGCGGCCTGGGCTTCGTCTTCATTCAACTCAACAAAGATTTCACCATCCGGTCCATACCACGCAGGAATTTGATGGCCCCACCAGATTTGACGGGATACACACCAGGGCTGGATGTTGCGCATCCATTCGAAGTATGTCTTCTCCCAGTTCTGGGGGACAAACCTGGTCTTACCCTGTTCGACGGCTTCGATGGCCGGTTTCGCCAGCGTCGCCGCATCGACAAACCATTGATCGGTCAACCACGGCTCGATGACAACGCCAGAACGATCCCCGTAGGGCACGGTCATCAGGTTTTCTTCAATTTTTTCAAGCAGGCCCAGGCCTTCAATTTCCTTGACCACGGCATCACGGGCCTCGAAACGATCAAGGCCCTGAAGATGGTCCGGCGCATTCTCGTTAATACGGGCATCGCGATCCAAAATGTTTATGACATCCAGATCCTGGCGACGGCCAACCTCGAAATCGTTGAAGTCGTGGGCCGGGGTAATCTTGACCGCGCCTGATCCCTTTTCAGGGTCGGCGTATTCGTCAGCAACAATTGGGATCGTGCGGCCAACGATGGGAAGGATACAGTTTTTGCCGATCAGGTCCCTGTAGCGCTCGTCATCCGGATGGACAGCGACACCCGTATCCCCAAGCATGGTTTCAGGGCGCGTTGTGCCAACGGTGATGAACGTGCCATCCATTCCTTCGACGGGGTATTTGAAATACCACATGTTGCCATTGATTTCGCGCTGTTCGACCTCAAGATCGGAAATCGCGGTGTGCAGCAGCGGGTCCCAGTTCACCAGACGCTGGTCGCGGTAAATCAGCCCCTGCTTGTGCAGCTCGACGAAGACCTTGCCCACAGCAGCCGATAAGCCGTTATCCATGGTGAAGCGTTCTCGCTGCCAATCGCATGATGCGCCCAGGCGGCGCAATTGTTCGGTTATCGATCCACCGGATTCGGCTTTCCACTTCCAGACCCTTTCGATGAACTTGTCGCGGCCAAGGTCGTGGCGGGAAAGTCCTTCTTTTTCCATCTGGCGTTCGACGACCATCTGGGTCGCAATACCGGCATGGTCGGTTCCGGGTTGCCAAAGCACATCCAGCCCTTTCATGCGTTGATAACGGATCATGATGTCCTGAAGCGTATTGTTCAGGGCATGGCCCATATGCAGGTTGCCGGTAACATTCGGGGGTGGAATGACGATGGTGTAGGTCTCTGCGTCGGGGCGCTGGCCACAGGCAAATGCGCCGCCTTCTTCCCAGGCTTTATAGTGCTTTTTTTCAACCCCGGCGGGATTATAGGTCTTTTCCAACATCGTCTGAGCTCTTTATTTTCAGGAATTTTTATAGAATTTGATGGTCAATACCATTGCATGACCTGTCTATAAACAAAAAAACCGGGCAGCGATTGGCCACCCGGTTATAAATCTGTATGTAACGTGGCTTACAGGTCCTCGAACATTTCCGCCCGGTTGACCATTTTGTCGATTTCCTTCTTGACCAGACGTTCGATCAGGTAAGGCAAATTGCGGTCCAGCCACTCGCGCAGCAATGGGCGAAGCATTTCACGGACCATTCCCTCAAGGGTGACATCCTTGTCACCCAGGCCCATTTCGCGGCGATCCATTATGGCGCGCGCCAACTCACCCAGAACATCGGATGACATTTGCACGGTCTGTCCCGACATCAAGGATTCGGCAGGTGCAATCATCGCCTCTGTCAACTCCAGAACATCGTCACCCATTGGCTCGGGCATCGGTGGCGGAGGGGGTGGCGGTGGTGGTGGAGGTGGCGGCGGAGGTGGTGGCGGAGCCGGCTGGAGAACTTCCTTCGGCTCTGGCATAACCAGTGGTTCCGGTTCCGGCTCGGGTTCCGATTCAGTTAACTCAATTTCAGGCTCGGGCTCTGGTTCCGGCTCTGCCGCCATTTCTTCCATGGCGGCGGCCATATCCATTTCTTCTTCCGGCTCTGCCGCCATTTCTTCCATGGCAGCGGCCATATCCATTTCTTCTTCGGGTTCCGGCTCGGGCTCGGGTTCTGGCTCAGGTTCCGGTTCAGCCACAGGTTCAGGCGCAGCTTCCTCTGCTGCCTCCTCTTCCTCTTCAGACAATATCCGGCGAATGGAAGCCAGAATATCTTCCATCGAAGGTTCTTGGCCTGCGTCTTCCTGACCTTCTTCGCTCATCTCTTCATCACCCGACTGAAGACCCCCTTTAGCCCCCTGCTTTCCTTCACGAATCTTTCGCAGGGATTCGCATAAGACTAATTCAGAAGCCGTATGAACGCCACCCGCAAAGGTGCAGATGTTTCCGATGTATTATATTCGGAAAAGTTCTTTATTTTTCGTTACCCTGAGTTTAATCGCTTCAAATTTTCAATCTAAAACGTGAATCGCCCTCAATTCAATGAGTTGAGGCTTGTTTACGTTTTCAGGTCCTCTGGGTCAGAAAGGCGCAGGGGACCAAAAGCGATACGCCCCCTGGCAGAAATTTATTTTTTCTCGTCGTCAGTGATAGAACCGCCAAACAATTTTGGACGGACAATATCGTAATGTTTTTGCGAATCGTATGCCTGAACCGGCAAGGATAAATGACTGGCGGTAAGTTCGCCAATTGCGCTTTTCAGTTCAAAAATGGCAATGGTTTCATCACGCTCTGCGCTGACAATGTTGACTTTGGCATCAAGCAATTCCTGCTCTGCATCAAGCACATCAAGAACCGTTCGCGATCCGACCGACGCTTCACGTTGCACCCCTTCAAGAGCCACTTCACTGGCCTTGATCTGGGCATTGAAGGATTTAATCCGGGCGCGACTGGTTTGCAGGGTTTCCCATGCGCGGGCGGCGGTTTCAGTGGCATCGCGCCGGACCGTATCAATTTCGCGGCGTCGTTGTGTCGCCGTTTGACGAGCCGAACGAAGGCGCGAATACACCGAACCGGATTGATAAAGCGGAACGCTGAGCGTCAGCTTTGCCGAATAAGTGTCCTGTCGGGTGCTTTCGCTTGACGCGTTGTGGGAGCGCGAAACTGCCCCCGTGAAACCAACAGACGGCAGCAATTCTCCCCTGACTTCCTTGACATCGTCCTGCGAGGCGCGTTCATCAAATTCGGCGCCAACCACATCCGGGTTCTGGGCAACAGCCAGTTTGATTGATTCTTCGGCGCTATTTGGCAGGTTCAAATCTACCGTCGGTCGACTTAATTTGCCGGGAGCCTCGCCAACAACATTTCTGTAAGTTGCCCGCGTCGACACTAGGTCACCTTCGGCCTGGATTCGGTCTGCCGTCGCCCTGGCAAGGCGCGCTTCAGCCTGATGGACGTCTGTCCGGGTAATTTCGCCGACCTGGAAACGATCCGTCGTCGCCTCTAACTGGCGTTTCAGAACCTGTTCATTGTTGACTCTTAAATCCACCACTGCCTGAGCGCGAAAAACATTGATGTAGGCCTTGACCGCATTCAAAAGCACCGTCTGCTCAACACCAACCAGTTCCGCCCGACTTGCCAGTACGGAATTTTCAGCTGATCCGATCGCGGCTATTGTCTGGCCGCCACTGTAAAGGGATTGCGTCAGGGTCAAAGTGGTGGAATGCGGGTTTGGTTGCTGTGTCGGATTCGTTGAGCGGGTGCTGAGATAGTTTTCGGTAACTCCGGCTGTTTGCTCCGCCGACAGACTTGGACGCATTTCGGAAAGGGCCTGAGGCACGCCTTCATCCGTCGCCCGTACTTCTGCGCGTTTTGCCAGCAATGTCGGATTACTGGCATACGCAGCAGCCAGCGCCTCTTCCAGACTCTGCGCATGAGCAGGAACCGCAGGCAATGACGTTAGCACGCCAAGCGTCATCAGACCGCCCAGAATCAAAGGAAAACTCTTGATCATTAATTCTCTCCGAAAGGCCGATACGTTGGCAACCCAACGGCTGCGCAGACACGCCTATCTAACAAAAAATGTTTATAGAAAAGACCAGATACAGGAACAGAGGTCAACAGGACTCTCACGTCCCGTGTAACGCCTTGGTTTTCCTGTCAGGTTGGAAACAACGCACTAGAAAGAAAAGGCCGAATCCTGCTCGAATCCGGGAAGGGCCGGTGTCCCTGCGTCAAAGACTTCGCGCGACGTGATGACGTCATTGTATCGGGTAACCAGCGTACCTTTGCCGAAAGCTCCCTCGCCAACGATGGCGACAAGGCGTCCGCCTTCCGCCAACTGGCCGCTCAGGCGTTCGGGAATTTCCGGCACCGCGCCGTTGATGAAAATAACATCGTAGGGCGACTGACGGGAATATCCCCGCGCCAGCCCGCCATTGACAACCGCGACCGTGTCAATGGAAAGGGCGGACAGGGTTTCATTGGCCCGGTTCGCTATGCTTTTTTCTGATTCCAGGGCAACCACGGTGCTCGCCAGATAAGACATCACAGCAGCCTCGTATCCTGAACCACAGCCGATGACCAGCGCAACGTCGTCCGCCTGCACTTCCGCAGTTTGCAGCAGACGGGCCAGAACCCAGGCTTCCATCAGATGACGTCCGTCGCCTATATCAATGGCCTCATCGACGTAGGCAATTCCCTGAAGCCCCTTGGGGACGAAGTTTTCCCTTGGCAATTCAGCCAGGGCATTCATCACCAGGGTATCAGTAACCCGGTTCGGTTTGATCTGACTTTCCACCATATTGTGGCGGGCGGCTGCGAAATCCATGCTGGCACCGTATAAAATGAGTTTAAGACTGCCCGGTTATATAATCCGATACCCCCCCTTAACACAATGACCAAGCAGTGTTTTAGATTGCTAAATCGGCCCTTTTTTTAGTTATTTCACAGCCGGAGGACGAACTGGATAAAAGAAGCGTTGAACACTCTTGACCACCCATGGCGATGAGTCTAAGTTCCCCAACCTTCGGCACCGAAGTTCTGCTTCGGTAATGAAGAATGCCCGACAATACATTGCCACTGTTT
>JADHSW010000092.1 GCA_016776705.1 Rhodospirillales bacterium | reverse complement strand
GGTAAAGGTGTTTAAATGAAACTCGAGGATTTCCAGTTTCTATCGACACTGATCAAACAACGCTCAGGCCTTGTCCTTACAGAGGACAAGGCGTACCTGTTGGAAAGCCGTTTGATGCCTGTCGCGCGCAAGCGTGGCCTAAAGGGATTGGAGGAACTGGTCGGGGTGCTGCGTGGCCATAAGGATGAACCATTGCTACAGGAAGTTACCGAAGCGATGACAACAAATGAATCCTTTTTCTTTCGCGATATCAAGCCGTTCGACCTGTTCCGCGATCAGGTCTTGCCGCAATTACTGAAAAACAGGGCGGACCGGAAATCTTTCCGTGTCTGGTGTGCCGCTGCTTCCAGTGGTCAGGAGCCTTATTCGCTGGCCATTACCCTGATGGAGCAGTCCCAGCAGTTGGCCGGGTGGCGTACCGAGATTATGGGAACAGATATTTCCCGGGATATTCTGGAAAAAGCCAAATCCGGTCTGTATTCACAATTTGAAGTACAGCGCGGTCTGCCCATTCAACTGCTGCTTAAGTATTTCGAGAAAAAAGACGACATGTGGCAGGCTAACTCGGCCCTGCGCACCATGGTTAAGTACAAGGAACTGAATCTGCTTGGTGATTTGCAGTCAATGGGGAAATTTGACGTCGTGTTTTGCCGCAACGTGCTGATTTATTTTGATCAGGAAACCAAAGGCAAGGTTCTTGAGCAAATCAGTCGATTAATGCCCCAGGACGGTGTCCTGTTCCTGGGCGGTGCGGAAACCGTGTTGGGAATTTCAGACAAGTTCAAACCCATCCCTGGTTTCAGGGGTGTGTATTGCCTGGCAACGTCGTCAATGACTTTCGGCTAACGCAGCCTCAGCCTTTCGCCGCTTTTAATCCGACTTCTTCAGACCCTTCGGGCTCGCGCAGGACATAGCCGCGTCCCCAGATCGTTTCAATGTAATTTTCACCTGCTGCAGCGGTGCTCAGTTTTTTGCGCAGCTTGCAGATAAATACATCAATGATCTTCAGTTCCGGCTCGTCCATGCCACCGTACAGATGATTCAGGAACATTTCCTTGGTCAGGGTCGTTCCCTTGCGCAAGGAAAGCAATTCAAGAATGCCGTATTCCTTGCCGGTTAAATGGACCGGGTGGCCGTCGACCTCGACCGTATGGGCGTCAAGATTAACAGCCAGCCTGCCAGTACGGATGATCGATTGGGCATGCCCTTTGGAGCGGCGAACGATGGCCTGTATCCGGGCCATCAGTTCGGCTTTGTCGAAGGGTTTTGTCAGATAATCATCGGCCCCTGTGCCCAGGCCTTTTACCTTGTCGTCGGCTTCTGTCAACCCGGATAGAATGAGAACGGGCGTTTCAACACGGGCGTCACGAAGGCGGCGCAGGACTTCAATGCCGTCAATATCCGGCAGCATTAAATCCAGGATGATTATGTCGTAGTCATAGAGTTTGCCGATTTCCAGCCCGTCTTCGCCAAGATCAGTCGCGTCAACGACCATATTCTCGGACTCAAGCATCATTTGCAGGCTCTGGGCTGTTGCCGGATCGTCTTCTACAAGAAGTACTCGCACGTGATGATCCCCCTAAACTCTTTCAGATTCGCTATGTTAACCATATATGTTAATAATTGTTAAGATTTTTCCGTCTCTAAACAAGAAACATGTTTATCAAGTTCCCGGGTTTATACGAATTTTTAAAGACTCCCGTTAATAATGTGGTTGGGACGAATTTGGGTTATGAAATGCACTATCAACACAAACGCTCAATACCGTGGGGAGGGTCCGCGTGAAAACGCCTTCCGACAATATTCTGAGTGAGCTTGAACGCCTGCCGGAACACTCGATATACGGCCGGGTTACAGCCATTGTCGGGTTGATGGTTGAAGTCCAGGGCGTTGAAGGGGAGCTTTCGATTGGTGATCGCTGCACATTGATCGGGCGGGGCGATCGCAAGGTGTTGTGTGAGGTTGTTGGCTTCAAAAATGAACGGGCGCAGTTGATGCCCTTTGGCACCCTTGATGGTATTGGTCTTGGGTCGCGCGCCGAAGTCAGCGTAACAGACCCGCTTATCTATCCTGACCTTAGCTGGATGGGCCGCGTCGTAAATTCCTTTGGCGAACCCGTGGATGGAAAAGGTCCCCTGACCAAGGGGCCAAAAGCCTACCGGGTACATGCCAAACCACCACACGCCCATGAGCGTCAGCGTGTAGGCGGAAAAATTGATCTCGGCATTCGGGCGCTGAATTCATTTTTGACCTGTTGCAGGGGCCAGCGCATGGGAATTTTTGCGGGCTCGGGTGTTGGCAAGTCCACTGTTATGTCGATGATGGCCCGGCACACGGATGCAGAAGTCAGCGTTATTGGCCTGATTGGCGAGCGTGGCCGCGAGGCGCGGGAATTTATTGAAGATGATCTGGGCGAAACTGGCATGGCGCGCAGTGTTGTTGTCGTCGCCACATCCGACGAGCCGCCCCTGGTGCGACGTCAGGCGGCTTATGTATTGATGGCGATATCAGAGTTTTTCCGCGATCAGCAAAAGGATGTTCTGTGTCTGATGGACAGTGTCACCCGTTTCGCCATGGCACAGCGTGAAATCAGCCTGTCTGCAGGCGAACCTCCGGCATCGAAGGGGTATACGCCATCTGTTTTTGCCGAACTTCCCCGCTTGCTGGAGCGCGCAGGCCCGGGTGGAAAAGGACAAGGAAGTATTACCGGTTTGTTTACGGTGTTGGTCGAAGGCGATGATCATAATGAACCGGTGGCCGATGCGGTCAGGGGCATTCTGGATGGTCACGTGGTTCTGGATAGGGTGATTGCGGAACGGGGACGCTATCCTGCCATTAATATTCTCAGAAGCGTATCAAGAACCATGCCAGCCTGTAATACCCCCGAAGAAAATGACGTCGTCAATCGGGCGCGCCAGTATCTCGCTACCTATGAAGATATGGCGGAGCTGATCAGGCTGGGGGCGTATCGTCGCGGGAGTGATGGGGCAGTCGATGAGGCCATCCACTATTATCCAGGTATAGAAGGATTTTTAATGCAAACAATCGCCGAGCACTCCCCGCTTGCGACCTGTTATGATGAGTTGCGAAAAATTCTCGATATGCCCGTCAGCGGTACTGAAAACGCTGCAGCGCCACAGCCACAGCCACAGCCACAGCCGCCACAGCCGCAAGCGCCGCCCCCTCAACAAGCGGCTCCTGTGCCCCAGCCTGCTGCACCCCAAATTCCGCCGGGCTCCGTAAAGGTCGGGCCTCCTCCTGCCCAACCGTCTGGTGAACAGACGCTCAGCGCCGAAACGTTGAGCCAACTCAATTCGCTGAACCAATGATAATCTAGGAGCTTGTTGAATGGCTAAAGGGCTGGAAACACTAATCCGACTGAACGAATGGAGCGTCGACCAGAAACGTCGGAAGCTGGGTGAAGTGCTGCGCTTGATCGACGGATTTGAAGCCGAGGCCCGCAAGCTCGAATCTGACCTTATCAGGGAACAGCAAACGGCTGCAGCGTCACCAAATGAAGCGGGTTTCCTTTATGGATATTATGCCGATGCCGTTATTGATCGCCGCGCAATTATCAAGGTATCCATCCAGCAACTGGAAAGGGAGGCCTACGAAGCCCGCGAGGAAGTTTCTCAAGCCTATCAGGAGCTAAAAAAATACGAGACAGCCCTTGAGGCCCGAAAAAAACGAGAAGATGCAGAACTGGCCCGCAAGGAACAACTCGTCCTTGATGAAGTCGGGATGCAGGCCTTTATACAGAAACGCGCTTAAGCACCCGCATCGATCATCCTCAGCCCATCATGCAGGTTTCCCGGTTCACATTGGTTAAATGTGCACTAGAATGACGGTTTATTTATAATCCTTGATGATTGATGCAGGGTGCCTGTGAACATCATGCCAGAAACCCGGACCTTCTCTCATTTATACAAGCGCCCGATCCTTTCAGGTTTGCTGGTTTTACCCTTTATATTCTACGCCCTGTACGCAGGTGGGCGTGAACTCCTGTCGGCGGATCTGCACAAATCGAGCATAAAGACCTTGAGCCTTTATGTTTCGGGACTGGAAGAGTTACTTAATAAATATAAAGCGCTTCCTGAAATCTACGCATTGTTGATCCCCGTCAGCCCTTATGGGACAAATTGATGTGATTGCGTAACGGAGGATTTCTGGTTCATCGTAGAGACCGTAAAGGAACGAAGATGAGACAGAAATCGATGAGCAGAAAAGACCCGGCGGAAAAAGCAATCCGAGATATCCGCCGCAAGACACGGCGTAAGCATTCAAAGGATGAGAAGATCCGCATTGTCCTTGAAGGACTTCGCGGGGAAGAGAGCATCGCGGCGCAGTGCCGTCGCGAGGGCATCCCCGAGAGCCTGTATTACAATTGGTCGAAGGAGTTTCTGGAAGCCGGTAAGAAGCGGCTGGCCGACGACACCAAAGCGAACATGTTACAGTCAGTCAATGAATCCTTGCTGGATTTCATTAAAACAAACATTCCCGGCGATATTGGCGCTGAAGCCTGTATTGCCGAGGGCAGCGTATATTCGGCAATCCTCAAGACAGCCAATAAGATGAATTCCGACCTCATCATCATTGGCTCTCACCGTCCGACAATGGGGGATTTCCTGCTTGGTCCAAATGCCGCGCGGGTCGTGCGCCACGCCGAATGCTCTGTTCTGGTGGTGAGGAATTGAGGGTTCTTTAGTGCAGTTTCAGCCGGGATAACAGGCCTGCATTGTCCCAATTGGGCTGCCGGTCTTCCAGCAACACCTCATGACGGTCAATGCCGGGGTGAGTCTGGTCCGGTGCTGAAATGGATACCTGTACCCACCTGGCGATAAGCTCATTATTAACGTCGTTCAGAACAGCCGCCGCCGCATCCTCAAGGGTTGCCCACTCAAGTGCGCCAAGGGTATCCAGATAGCGCCCGAACGCGGCAGGGTTCAAAATGACCTTGTCCGGCACATAGCGTAAATGGACGGCGCTGCTATCGACCTCGCCAAAGGTCGCCATGTGGCCAGTGATGCTGATGACGTAATCAAGCTTGCTGTCCGGATTGCGTTCCGTCGCCAGAAGATTGCGTCTTTCAAGGATATCCATAGAATTTCCTGTTCCTGTCGCTAAACCACGAGCCCAAAATCGTGACCTGCCGACGGGTCCGCGATATCGATGTAATTAGGGGGGGCGGCCTGAAAATTGACGCTTCCTTTCAGTCCAGTCAAGCCAACGGCATCCTGGAAAATAGTGCGTATGTCATTTTGCATGGTGCCAGGGAAATGGCTACCCGTGCGAACAATCAAATCAAGGGATTTTCCCTTGTTGCGCACAAGCCCGTCCAGTTGCACCCGGCCAAATTTTGATAGCTGCACATCAATGACAAAGCGGGTATCTGATTTTCCGGCCTCTTCTTCATTCTCGTCGCTGGCATGCTGGCGCAGTAACAAACGGATTTGTTCAAGCTCACCGCCGGTGTTAACGGGAATTAACGCAATGCGCCAATCGCCCGACGCTGGTTCGTCGGCCATACGCGCAAGCGATGAAAAATCATCGGAGGCGCGACCAACCAGATTGGGACGTGATTTTTCCAGAAGTCGAAGCGCATCATCCCCAATCAACGAGCGAAATTCCCCGCCGCGTAGCGCCGACATGAAAAACAGGACACCGGCCGTTAAGGCGGCATTGGGACGCGGCACGGCGGAATGCATTACTTGCTGGGCGGTTGACGGGCTGATTTCCTGCAGCGCCTGAAAGACTTCCTCAAGGGCAGGCCATTTTCTGGACGTAAACATGGAGTCGTGAAGGGAGTGCATCATTCCCGGCTTTACCGATGGCGCTGTCGGTGCAGTAACAACTTCAAGGCTTACTTCACTGCCACGCGGCACAACTGTCTGAGTGATAAGGGCAAAGACACCGGCCCTGGTCTGTACAATCGGATGACCCGACGGGGTGCTGCCGGTGACGGTGCCTCGTAGAGATGTTCCAATGGCCAGCCCCGGATTTGAGCCGGGTGTTCCGCTTGGTGGAGGCGTGGAACTGGTTGCGATTGGATTGGGCAGTTGAACCCCGGTGATCTTGACGCTGAGCTGACTGCCTGTCGGCAGGTATCCGGATGGTCTTGCCGGGATTCCCGTTGTCGCCCTGGCCATATTGGAACTGTTTGAATGGCCTTGTGACTGCCCGCTTCCCATTGCGGAAGAACTTCCCTTTGCGGGGGTCGTTACCGGGTTGCCCTTTGCCCCGGCTGCAAGGGTGGACTCGTTCTGCATCCCCTTGCCTGCCGAGGCCCCCGCTACTGGCGCTGCAGGCGCCGTCAGGGTTCCTGATGCTTGTGGGACGCCGACGGGGGAGGGCTGCGACAGGGGCCGCAAAAGGGTCGCCTGCAACACATTTCCGGGCACCATTTTCGGGCTTGCGGACGTCGTTGCGCCAGTCGCTGGGCTATTAGATTTTGAAGCACTCGCGGTTTCCGAAATAGGCGTTTGAAAAGGCCCTGAAGTGTTTCTTCCGGATTTCATGGCAAGGGGAGGTGCGACCCCGTTCAGGCTGTTGATTTGAAACTGAAACGAGGGGGAGTTGGACTGCAATTGCAATATCAAAGCCCCGCCCTTTGGCAGGGCAATACCGGATTGAAGGGTCAATTGACCCATGGGTGTCTGAACCTGAAAGACATCCTTGGCGACCTGGTTGGAAATGGTCGCGTTAAGAAGTTGTCCAATCGGCAGACGCGCTAGGGCCGCAGGGGGTGATGTGACAACGACAACGGGCACAGTGCCGGTAGTAACCGGTGATGGTTGCGGCGCTGTTGGCGGTGTAATCGTAGTCATGTTCGGCTCTTTCGAACGAAACGTGTTCCAGGTCGATAACCGGGGTCCATGTATCCCGGGCTATTCTTGACGAGCTTTAAGTTTTTCAGCGATTTGCTCGACATCCGTAGCGGCTTCCGAATTAGGGAAACGCGTCAGGATCGAAGATTGGCTTTTGATTGCCTCGCGTACCTTGTTGTCGCGTCGGATAACACCCAGTAACGGGGGAGAAATTTTCAGGAAACCTTCACACGCCTTTAGCAGGGTGTTGTAGGTGCGCTCGCCTTCTCTGGTCGAATTGGCCATGTTGATTACAATACGCAGGTCGGCACCGGGCCGTTCCATGTGTGTGACCTTGATAAAGGCGTAGGCGTCCGTAAGGGAGGTTGGCTCGTCGGTCGCCACGACAATACAGGTGCCGACACTTTGCGTCAGCTGGCGTACCGTGCGTTCAACCCCCGCGCCAAGGTCAATAATTACCTTGTCATAAGCAGCCGAAAGGAGTCCTAGATCATCCCCCAGAACCTGCAACCTGCTTACAGGAATATTGGCAAGTCCGCCCGATCCGGAGCGTCCGGCGACAATGTCAAAGTTTCCTTCTTCATAGGTCAGAACCGCCTGGTTCAGTGTTAGACGCCCGGCGATGACACTGCCAAGGTCATGCTTGGGCATAAGCCCAAGTTGAATGTCCAGATTGGCTAAAGCCAGATCACCGTCAAAAAGCAGGGCGCGGACTTTTTTCAGTGCCAGCGCGTGGGTCAATGTGATGGCGAACCATGTTTTTCCGACACCACCTTTGCCAGAAGCAATGGCGATCATGTTTTGCCCGCCAATGCGCGACGAGGGGCGGGGGGCCAGGGTGGGTGCAGAACTCATAATGCGGCCTCGATATTGGGGTAATCGGTTCTGTTCTGGTTACCTGTAGTCATTGTATCAGTATACGGCATGATGAGGCGAGCCAGTGAGACCGGATTTATAGGATTGATTCCATCAGCAACACCAGGGGTGATGCTAACGTCTGAAAGTGATAGTCTGCCAGCGTCAGCACAGGCGAGAATACTGCCCAGACGACGGGCCATGTCCAACCGTGTGATGAGCAATCGTTTTGCACCAATATTGGAAAATTCGCCTGCAATATCAGCACTTTCCATGGCGTCCCCGCTGGCTGCCATGACCAGGATATTTTCAGCTCTTGCTGCGTCTGCAAGGGCCGCCAAATGATCCATTTCATCACGATCGTAGGGATTGGTGCCCGGTGTATCGATCAAAACAGGAACATTGCCGTGGCCCTGTTCCAGTAGCCTGAAAAGACCATCCGCGCTGTTTACGGACTCAAGATTGATGTCGAGGATTCGGGTAAAGGCTGCGAGCTGTTCGATTCCGCCCGCTCTTTGCGTGTCCGTGGTAATCACTTTCGGCTTTCTTTTACCCATTGTGATAAGCGCAGCAAGTTTTGCCGTTGTAATGGTTTTTCCTACACCGGGTGGCCCCATCAGTAAAATCCGCGGGGCCGCCTTCGTTCCTGCTCGTTCTGACAGCAGTGCTGATATGGGGTCAAAGGTGAAGGTTTCGTCCATGGCAGCGGCAAGCGCCAGAGTGGGGGTGTCTGCGACAATGCCGGTGGCGATACGCGCCAGCCTGTCCGACAGGGGGGAAGGGGCGCCGTGAAAAGACAAGCTTTGGCGGATTGTCTCTTCAGTATCGCGCTTATCAAAAACCGGCGGATCTTCATGGATAACTGTTTCGGACACTTTTAGTCCGTTAGGGGCAGTGTCTTCGATAGCGGCGGTGATGACTGCGCCATCCTTGTCGTCCCGTGTGGCGACAATGATAGAATCGGCCCCCATTTCAAAGCGCACCAGTTCCATGGCTTCGGTCATAGTCGGTGCCTTGAATGATCTCATTCTCATGACGGATTAAACCTGCCCGACAGTCTTGATGCTGGCCTTTGCATAGACTTCGTTTTGCGACATCACCGTTGTCATTGGACGGAATCTTTCGACGATAGAGCGCACGAAAGGCCTGATCGTCGGGCTGGTCAATAACACGGGTGTTTCGCCCATCATGGCCTGACGTTCAAAGGCATTGCGAAGAGCGGTAATGAAATCCTGAAGGCGACTTGGCGGCATCGACAATTGCCGTTCTTCGCCAGTTCCGACAATGGATTCTGCGAAGGCCTGTTCCCATTCCGGTGTCAGGGTGATCATCGTGATAATACCCGCATCATTGGTGTTCATGGCGCTTATCTGGCGGGCCAGACGGGCGCGGACATGTTCGGTTATCATGGTGATATTGCGCACCTGCCCACAGGCTTCTGAAATTCCTTCCAGAATGGTTGGCAAGTCGCGAACTGAAACCCGTTCGGCCAGCAGGTTTTGCAAGACACGCTGGATACCCCCAAGGGAAATTTGCGACGGGATCATCTCGGCGATAAGTTTCTGATGCTCGCCATCCAGTTCATCCAGCAGTTTCTGGGTTTCGGCATAAGACAGCAATTCAGCCATGTTGTCCTTGATGACTTCCGTCAAATGGGTGGTTATGACAGTGGCAGGATCGACTACCGTATACCCCCTGAACAGGGCTTCTTCGCGGTTGGCTTCGTCGATCCACATGGCTGGCAAGCCGAAGGTTGGCTCGATGGTTTTTTCACCGGGAAGGGTAATTTCTTCACCGCGAGGGTCCATAACCAAAAGCATGTTTGGCCGCAGATCGCCTTCACCGGCCTCGATCTCCTTGACCCGGACAACATACGCATTTGCGGAAAGTTGCATGTTGTCCTGAATGCGAACAGAAGGCATGACAAAGCCAATATCCGATGCCATTTGACGACGAAGGGCCTTGATCTGATCCGTCAGGCGCTGGCCTTCAACGGGATTGTTAATCAGGGAAAGCAGGCCATAACCCAACTCAAGGCGCAGGTAGTCAATTCTGAGCGCGGATGAAATGGGTTCGTCTTCTATAGCGGCAGTTGTCAGTTCTGCTGCGGTTTCCCTTTCCTCAATGTCTGTTTTGACCTTCTCCTGCTTGCGGTTTACGAAGAAAGCCATAATGCCGGTGATGGCGAAAAGAACCAGGAATGGGGCCGCTGGAATGCCTGGTAGCAACGCCATCACACCGAGCAGGAATGAGCTAATGCCCAGGGCCTTGGGATGTCCACCTAACTGCTTGAACAAGGCCTTTTCAGTCGCTCCCCTGACACCGGCCTTGGTGACCATAAGACCGGCGGACGTGGAAACGATCAGGGCCGGGATCTGGGTAACAAGACCGTCACCAACGGTCAGTCTGGTGTAGAAATCGGCGGCTTCGGCAAAACTCAAATCTTTTTGTGCAACGCCAATAATCATACCGGCGATTACGTTGATAAAAGTAATCAGCAGTCCGGCAATGGCGTCGCCTCGCACAAACTTCGATGCGCCATCCATGGCTCCGAAAAAGGTGCTTTCGTCTTCCAGTTCCTGGCGTCTGGTGCGGGCGGTGTCTTCGTCGATCAACCCGGTAGACAGGTCTGCGTCGATGGCCATTTGCTTGCCCGGCATGGCGTCCAGTGTGAAGCGCGCCGATACTTCGGCGATTCGACCGGAACCTTTGGTGATGACGATAAAATTAACGATGACCAGGATTGCGAAAACAATAATACCAATGACAAAATTGCCACCCATAACAAAGTCGCCAAAGGCTTCGATTACCTTTCCCGCAGCGCCGGTGCCTTGGTGCCCATCGGCCAGAATCAAACGCGTTGACGCCAGGTTTAGGGACAGTCGGATCATCGTGGCGAGCAGCAAGACCGTGGGAAAAGCGTTGAATTCCAACGACTTCTCGACGAACAACGCCGTCATCAAAATAAGAACGGAAAACGTGATGGATATGGCAAGGCCAGCATCCATCATCCAGGTTGGCAGGGGCAGGATCAGGACGACAAGAATCGTCACGACAGCCATTGCCAGCATCAGATCGGAGCGTTTTCCGATCGCCCGAATGATGTCAAGAAGGACGGTGCCGCCGTCTGTGCTGGCGCCATTTGCCGATGCATCTGCTACGGCTGTGTTGTCTGAAACGTCGGCCATTTCCGCTTTTTAGTCCCTTAGTCCTTTAAACGGACGGGCGATCTGTTTCGCCCGGTGTTGGTACCTGGAATCC
>JADHSW010000091.1 GCA_016776705.1 Rhodospirillales bacterium | reverse complement strand
CGCGGATCGCGGTTACGTGCTGGAAGCAGGTGGCATTGTTTTAGCAGACACAGGCCCTACCCTGCTCGCCAACGACAAGGTCAAGGAAGCCTATCTGGGGATATAAGAAGCATCCTGCCGCTAATTCATCCTAAACAAAGCCTACTGGCTATTCTTGTCTGGCGGGATTAATCAGTATCGTTTGCCAATTCGACGCTTTTGATATGACGCATAACGCGTTGCAGGCCTTCGTCGGTTGAAAGAAGTTCCTTTGGCGAACTACCAAGGGTACCACTCATTTTTTCCAGCCATTCCTTGGCCCGTGCCTTGTCGCCAAGTACGTAGGTCGCCCTGTCCAGGGCAATTTCATAATTGCTCATAGTTGCCTGATGCTCCGATTAAACCAGTCTTGTTGACCTATCGTTTATCGATGATTCGTTTTGCTTTGCCAAGCGAACGCTCTATTTCATCGACCGGAACCACATTAGCCTTAACTGACACACCGATATAGGATTTGATGTGGTGAACAAGGTCTTTCGCAATTTTGGCGCGGAAATCATCACTGAAATCGTCAGCATCCGGACGGATTTCGACGAAAACACTTATTTCATCCAGGGGACCGTTACGACTTACTTCCAGATAATAATGTGGTGAAAGACGAGGGTCTTTAAGGATGATTTCCTCTATCTGAGACGGGAATACGTTGACGCCGCGAATAATCAGCATGTCATCGGTACGCCCGGATAATTTTTCCATACGCCGATGGGTGCGCGCCGTGCCGGGAAGCAGGCGGGTTAAATCACGGGTACGATAGCGAATAATCGGGAAGGCCTCTTTCGAAAGCGAGGTAAAGACAAGTTCTCCCTGTTCACCATCGGGCAATACCTCGCCAGTATCGGGATTGATGATTTCAGGGTAGAAATGATCTTCCCAGATATGCAGGCCGTCCTTGGTTTCAACACACTCGCAGGACACACCCGGCCCCATGAGTTCAGACATGCCATAAACATCGATGGCATCCATATTGAAACGGGCTTCGATTTCCTCGCGCATTGCCTGAGTCCAGGGTTCGGCTCCAAGCAGGCCTACCTGTAACGAAGACTTACGAGGGTCCAAATTCTGACGCTCAAATTCATCGGCAATAGCCATCAAATAGGACGGCGTCACACAGATAATTCTGGGTTTGAAGTCATTGATAAGCTGAACCTGCTTTTCGGTTTGACCACCGGACATGGGGATCGTCACGCAGCCCAGAGCTTCGGACCCGTAGTGCGCGCCCAGCCCCCCCGTAAAAAGCCCATAGCCATAAGCGTTATGCAGCCTGTCCCCGGGCCGTCCACCCGCAGCGCGGATAGAGCGCGCCATCAGGCCCGCCCACATATCAATATCGTTTTTGGTATAGGCGACGACCGTCGGTTTGCCCGTCGTGCCGCTGGATGCATGAATACGAACGATCTGGTTTTCGGGCACGGCGAACATGCCAAACGGATAGTTCTGCCGCAGGTCATCCTTGACGGTTAAGGGAAATCTGGCCAGATCGGAAAGCTGTTTAAGGTCATCGGGGTGGACGCCCGCAGCGTCAAATGCCTTCTTGTAATGACCGACGTTGTCGTAACAGTGCTTTAAACTCCATTTCAGGCGTTCGAGCTGCAACGCCCCGATTTCATCACGACTGGCGGTTTCAATTGGATCAAGATCGGCCTTTGACGGCACTTCTGCATTCATTCTGGTAGACTCCCCTGGGTGCACATATACTTAATTCGGTACACAATAGCGTATTAAGCCTTTTTATACAAATGATCGTCGTCAATTATCTTCCTTTTCCAGGCGCTCATTTAATCCGGGTACGGACTGGGCATTTACCTGATACGACCCGCCACGGAAAAGGGCGACAATGGTGCCATCCTCCTTGGTGACAGTGATGTCATAGGTACCCGTTCTGGAATTTCGAAAATTACGCGCCCCCTCGGCGACAAGCCGCTCTCCCAGCTGGGCTGGCTTGGCGTAATCGATTGTACATGAAAGCGCCACGGTCGCCTTGTTTTCCGAATTACAGGCGTAGGCAAATACCGTGTCGGCAAGGGTAAAAATCATTCCGCCATGGCAAGTTCCATGTGAATTCAACATATCCTTGCGAACAATCATCGCCCCTCGTGCTGATCCCGGTCCTATGGCATCAATGCTGATCCCCAAAGCTTTTGCTGTGTAATCAACTTCGTACAAGCCTTCCGAAACCCTTTCGGCAAGTCGTTGTTTTTCCTCAGATTTGTCACTGTTCACTTGCCGCCTCCCTTTCTGCCCCCCATTATCTAGATAGAACGATTTTCTGCAATCAATTCCCGATGGACAAAATGACGCAAAAGAACGCCATGGACTACAAACAGCCCCAATCCATACCCGCCACCCTTGAGTCGATACGGGCTTCCGGGCTTCAGGGGTTTATCGTCCCCCAGGCCGACGAGTTTCAGGGCGAGTACATATCTGAAAACAACATGAGACTCCGATGGTTGACCGGCTTTACCGGATCGGCAGGTACCGCCATCCTGTACGCAGGCAAAGTGCATTTATTCGTCGATGGCCGATACACCCTGCAGGCGGCCCGGCAGGTCGATCCAGCCTTAGTCGACGTTCACCATTATCGTGACCCTTCCGCCACCCAATGGCTGGCCGAAAAAATCGGGGCCGGGGAAAAAATTGGCTACGACCCAAGGCTTCACAGCATCGCCAGCATTAAAGAACTAAAATCCGCGCTAAAGGTGAAAGAGGCAAAGGCCATTGGCGTTGAAGAAAATCCCATTGATAAACTGTGGAGGGACCGCCCTGCCCCGCCTTTCGCCCCGGTCAACCATCACGATATCGCCTACACCGGGCGCAGCAGCGATGACAAGATTAATACCATTGCCGAAGGCCTGAAAAAATCAGGTAGGGATGCCATTGTCCTGAATGAAATGGACGCCATCGCCTGGACCTTCAACATTCGCGGCGGCGACACCGCCTACACCCCGCTCACCCAAAGTTACGCCATTGTCCACGCCAGTGGCCGCGCCGACCTGTTCGCCAATCCGGAGAAATTTTCACAACAAACAATTTCCCAATTAGGCAACCGAACAGTCCTGCATGATATCGTTCAATTCCCCGGCAAACTTGATGAGGCGGGCAGGCAAGGCCTGAAAGTCTGCCTGGATAAAAATTCGGCTACGGACTGGACATTGTCGCGCCTGAAAAGGGCTGGCGCGGAAATCCACTTCGATACAGACCCGACCAAACTGCAAAGGGCGCGCAAAAACAATACAGAGATTAATGGCGCTCGTGCCGCCCACCGTCGTGACGCCGTGGCCATGATCCGTTTCCTGAAATGGTTGGATGATGCCGTTCTCGGCGGCACACTCACGGAACTGGAGATATCGGACAAGCTGGAGACGTTCCGGCGCGATAATGAGCATTTCAGGGAATTGAGCTTTCCCACCATCGCCGGTTCCGGTCCCAACGGCGCGATTGTCCATTATAAGGCGACGCCCGAAAGCAACCGGAAGCTGGAACAGGGCTCTCTGTTGCTGCTGGATAGCGGCGCCCAGTATCTGGATGGCACCACAGATATTACCCGTACCCTGCCTATTGGCGATCCGTCTGACGAAATGCGCAGGCACTTCACCCTTGTCCTTAAAGGTCATGTCGCCATCGCTTCGGCGCGCTTCCCGGCAGGCACAAGTGGTGGGCAACTTGATGCGTTGGCTCGCCAGCACCTGTGGCGAGCGGGCCTGAACTACGACCACGGCACGGGTCATGGGGTCGGCTCCTACCTTGGCGTTCACGAAGGTCCGCACCGCCTGGCAGCGGGAAGCACCGTTGCGTTCGAGGCCGGGATGATCATTTCGAATGAACCGGGCCTGTATCTTGTGGATCGCTACGGCATCCGCATTGAAAGTCTTCTGGTGGTAACAGAAAGCAGCACAGTAAAGTCATTTCTTGAGTTCGAACCGCTAACCCTTGTGCCCATTGACCGGCGCTTGATTGATCCTGTTATGCTGGACGAACAGGAACGTACCTGGATTGACGATTATCACTGTCTGGTTCTTCAAACCGCAAAAGATCAATTGACCGACGAAGACAGGGAATGGCTTGCAACTATGTGCGCCCCCCTGCGACAATAATTATTCTAAAGAACAAATTGAACGGGAGGATGTTATGAAACGTATATTCCAAGCCGCCGTGTTTGTTACCTGCCTATCCGCTGGCGCTGCCCAGGCTGCCGAAAACTGCGGAAGAGTCACCATAGCGGATATGAACTGGAGTTCGGCGACCTTGATCGCCCACATCGACCGTTTCATCTTGCAGCATGGCTACGGATGCGAAGCCGAACTGGTCCCCGGAGACACCATGCCAACCGGCACCTCGATGACGGAAAAAGGCGAACCGGACATCGCCCCTGAGCTGTGGAGTAATTCATTCAAGGATGCCCTGGACAAGGGCATCGCAGAAAAACGCGTCCGCATTGCCGGTATGTCGCTATCTGATGGCGGCGAAGAAGGTTTCTGGGTGCCGGATTACATGGTCGAAAAAGACCCTTCCATGGCAACGATCAAAGGCATTGTCGCCAATGCAAAAATGTTCAGTCATCCTGAAGACCCGGGTAAATCCGCCTTTATGGATTGCCCTTCGGGCTGGGGCTGTCAGGTAACCAACAGCAACCTGTTCATGGCGTTGAAACTTGAAGACGCCGGGTTCGAGAAGGTCGACCCTGGCTCAGGTGCGGCGTTGGCGGCTTCTATCGCCAAGGCTTATGAGCGTGGTGAACCATGGTTCGGCTATTATTGGTCCCCAACGGCGGTACTGGGCAAATACAGAATGGTCAAGGTTGATTTCGGCCATGGCGTTCTCAAGGAACACTTCGTTGGTTGCCTGACACAAAAAGAATGCCACAACCCGAAACCTTCCATGTTCCCTCCTTCGCCAGTTCATACGGTCACTGTTGAAAGTTTTGCCGCCCGTGCGCCGCTTGCCTATGAGTACCTGACCCGCCGTGCCTTCAAAAATGCGCAGATGAACGTTCTGCTGGCCTGGATGGAAGACAATCAGGCGGATGGTGATGTCGCTATGGAATATTTCCTGAAAAATAACGAAACCATATGGAAAGCCTGGGTTTCCGCCGACGTAGCGGCGAAGGTAAAACAAGCCCTGTCTGCCCTGTAGTCACGAAAATCTAAGTAATTAAGCGGGAGCGACCAATGGCGGATTCATCATGGCTGACCAAGTTTCCGGTAATGGAGCGCACGGACCTTCTTGCCATCCGCAAAACCCTGGATGAGGCTTATCGGGAGTTTTCCCGCAGTTACGGCGATCCTATTGAATCATTCTTTGATCCCCTGCTCAGGTTTCTTGTCTGGTTTGAAAAGCTGTTGCTCAATTCACCCTGGTGGGCGGTGATTATTGCCCTGACCGTATTGGTCTACTTCGCCAGCCGGTCATGGAAACAATGCCTGGGAGTGATTGCTGCATTGATGCTGATTGGGTATTTCGGCATGTGGGATAATACCATGCGGACTCTGAGTATCATCACTGTTTGCACACTGCTTTCCATCTTCATCGGTATTCCGATTGGCATCACCATGGCGCGTTCCGACAAGGTTCAGGCGGTCGTCACCCCGACACTGGATATAATGCAGACCATGCCCGCCTTCGTTTATTTGATCCCGGTAGTGATGTTGCTGGGCATCGGAAAGGTTCCCGGCGTTATTGCCGTCGTCATTTACGCTGTTCCGCCGGTTATTCGCCTGACCAATCTTGGTATTCGACTTGTTGAAAAAGAAGTCGTGGAAGCCGCAACCGCCTTTGGGGCCAACTCGTGGCAGCGGTTGTGGGATGTGCAATTGCCGCTGGCCATGCCAACAATCATGGCCGGGATCAATCAAACTATCATGATGGCGCTGGCGATGGTTGTGATTGCCTCGATGATCGGGGTCAAGGGATTGGGGCAGCCGGTGTTAAAGTCCATCACCAACCAGTATTTCACCCTGGGGCTTTTCAACGGGCTGGCCATTGTCGCGCTGGCGATCATCTTTGATCGGGTATCCCAGGCTTATGCACGGCGCGCCCACAGGCATCTGGAAAGGATTGAAAGTGCCTGATCCATTTATCCAGGTCGAAGGCCTGTACAAGGTTTTTGGCGCCAGGCCTCAGTCGGTGATGGATCAGGTGCGTGGTGGCAAGTCCAAGGACAATATTCTGGCAGAAACATCTCACGCAATTGGTCTTCGGAATATCAACCTGAGCATCGATAAGGGGGGGATATTTGTCATCATGGGGCTGTCAGGGTCCGGCAAATCCACTTTGATCCGCCACTTCAACCGACTGATCGACCCGACCGAAGGCCGCATCGTTATCGACGGCGTCGATGTTTTGGCCCTGACGCAAAAAGATCTGGAGAAATTTCGCCGCCACAAGATGTCGATGGTATTTCAGCAATTCGGGCTAATGCCTCACAAAACGGTGATTGAAAATATCGCCTATGGGCTGAGTATACAGGGCGTGAACAAAAAAAGCCGTGTTGAGAAAGCTCGCCATTGGCTTGAGGCCGTTGAACTTGGCGGCTATGAGGATCAATACCCGATCCAACTTTCCGGCGGACAGCAGCAACGGGTGGGGCTGGCCCGTGCCTTGTGTACGGACGCCGACATTCTGTTGATGGACGAGCCGTTTTCCGCTCTCGACCCCCTGATCCGCAGCGAAATGCAGGGTCAGTTGATCCGGTTGCAGGAGAAACTGCAAAAAACCATAATCTTTATCACCCACGACCTTGATGAAGCCCTTTTGCTGGGGTCCCGCATCGCCATTTTGAAGGATGGCGAGTTGATTCAAGAAGGCGAGCCCAAAGACATAATGTTAAATCCAATCGATGACTATGTGGCGGCCTTTGTCAAGAACGTCAAACGAGCTAATTTTTCCGCCTCATAACCGTCAGCCCCGCAAAGGCGATGGCCGATACCACTAAAAACCCGATGAAACCGGAATGGGGCCATACATCCATGGCCGCACCGGCCAGTGTCGGGCCAAAAACACCACCCGCCTCATACAAAATGATAAATACTGAATTTGCGACGACAAGACTTCCGGCACCAAATTTATCACCAAGCATGATCAGGCCCAGGGTGTAGAGCCCGAATATGCTGCCCCCGAAAAGGAAAAGCACGACCAGCAACAACGGATAAGAGTGAATGGAATAGGGAATGGCGATCACAGTGAGCAGAATGCCAAGGGCGATGGCGACCATCAGGGCATAACGCCCCATGCTGTCAGCCAACCGACCCATGGGATATTGCATGACGATGCCGCCTGCGGACAGGGCGCTCAAGGCGTACAGGGACCAGCTTTCACCCAGGCCTTCCCTGAGAGTGTATACCGGTAATAGCGCGTAAGCCGTTGTCTCGTACATGCCGGCAGCGAAGGCGACGAGAAAGATAAATGCGCCGATGCCTAAAATTCTAAAATGCCCGCCTGTTTCTTCTTCTTCCACTGTGTCGCGTGTGCCAGCCAGAAAGATCATTGGCATGACAGAAAACAACAAAATAGCCGCCGTAATGGCAAAAGGCTCCCAACCTTCAGAACCAATTATGGAAACCAGCAAAGGGCCAGAAGCAAAACCACCTGAAAACGCCATCCCGTACAGGCCCATGATCTGACCGCGTTTTTCATTCCCGGCCAGCACGTTCAACCAGGCCTCACTGATAAGCCACAGGAAACCCAGTCCAAGGGCGATAAGGAACCGCAATATAAACCAGCCAGCAGCGAATCCGGTCAGCGGCATAAGCATTAACGAGACAATCGACAGCAGGCAGGCAGCAATCATCATCGAAAATGCGCCATGCTTATTCAGAAAGTGTCCCGTAAACAGCCCGACCAGCAGGATACCTAAGGAGCCGGTTGCACTGTTCAGGCCAATAAGAACGGCGCCAAAGTTCATGCGTTCAAGAGATAGCGTCACCAAGGGAAAGGTCATGCCGATCACCATTCCCATGCCCGCCACGGCGAATAGAAGAAAATTGATCACCCTTTGATCAGACAGGCCGCCTGTTATTTTCTCACCGCCGCTCATTTAAAACTCCCTGCACATTGATAATATATATTTGTCACAGAAAGTTCGTTGATGCCAGAATTCAGATCGTGTAAATGTAAAATATAATGATCAATTCAACACCCCCTCCTCTTATCGGCGTCGCAGGATGTCGTAAGAATATTGACGGCCAGGATTTTGACTGCGCTGGTCGGAAATACACCCTGGCCATTGAGCAGGCCTGCGAAGCGGTACCGCTGATTATTCCCACAACGGGCGACGCCCTTGATCGAAAATCACTTCTCGCCCGTGTTGATGGACTTCTGTTCACGGGCAGCCTGTCAAATGTGGAACCCCATCATTATGATGGTGAGAAAAGTCAGGAAGGCACATTGCACGACCCACACAGGGACGCAACCACCCTGCCGCTTATCCGCGAAGCGATCAGCGCTGGCGTTCCGGTTTTCTGCATTTGCAGGGGGTTTCAGGAAATAAACGTCGCTTATGGTGGATCGTTACACCAACAGGTACACCAAGTCCCTGGAATGCTCGACCACCGAGAGGACTCGCGCCTTGATCTGCATGCCCGCTATGCACCTGTCCATGCCATTGACTTTAATCCTGATGGATACTTCAACAGGTTTACAGGCCTGAAAACGGCGCAGGTCAACTCATTGCACGGACAAGGTATCAACCGGCTGGCAGATGATCTTCTTTGGGAGGCAAAGGCGCCTGACGGCATCATAGAGGCCGTATCAGTCAAGGATTCTAAAACCTTCGCCGCCGCCGTTCAGTGGCATCCTGAATGGAAGGTGATGGACAACCCCTTTTACCTTTCCCTGTTCAGGGAATTCGCAGCAGCGTGCCGTGAATACATGGACAAAAGAAAAAAATAAGTGTAAAAAATAATCAACACTTACCCTTTTCAGCAGGTGACGACATGAACCATATCTCCAACACCACCGATCAATGGCAGCAATTGGACGCCGGGCACCACCTGCACCCGTTTACGGATAGCAAAATACTGAACAAAAATGGTGTGCGCATCATCACCAGGGGTGAAGGCGTTTATATTTGGGATTCAGAGGGCAACAAATACCTGGATGGCATGGCCGGGCTTTGGTGCGTCAATGTTGGCTATGGTCGGCAGGAACTCGTTGATGCGGCGACCCGACAGATGCAGGAACTGCCCTACTACAACACCTTCTTCCAGACAACGACCATGCCCGCGACCGAACTGGCAACGGTTTTAAGCGAAATCACCCCGGAAGGTTTCAATAATGCCTTCTTCTCCAATTCCGGGTCAGAAGCCAATGATACAGTGGTTCGCATGGTTCGCCGTTACTGGGATCTGAAAGGATGCCCGGACAAGAAAACCATCATCAGCCGCGACAACGCCTATCATGGATCGACCATGGCTGGCGCAAGTCTTGGCGGCATGGCCTACATGCACGTACAGGGTGGGTTGCCTATTCCCGGCATCGTTCATATTGGACAGCCCTATTGGTACCATCTGGGCGGCGAGTTAAGCCCTGACGAATTTGGACTTAAGGCGGCACTCGAACTGGAAGCAAAAATCAAGGAGTTGGGACCAGACAAGATCGCCGCCTTTATCGGTGAGCCTATTCAGGGCGCGGGCGGGGTTATTGTCCCCCCCGATACCTATTGGCCTGAAATTCAACGTATTTGCGATGAATACGATATTCTTCTGGTCGCCGACGAAGTCATCTGCGGATTCGGACGCACTGGAAACTGGTTCGGCAGCGACTCCTTCAACATCAGGCCTGACATGATGCCCATGGCAAAAGGAATGTCTTCTGGTTATATGCCAATTTCCGCTGTTATGGTGCATGACCGCGTCGCCGATGTCATGATTGATGAAGGTGGCGAGTTCAATCACGGCTTTACCTATTCCGGGCACCCGGTCGCTGCCGCAGTTGCTCTCGCCAATATCGAAATATTGAAACGCGAAAATATCATTGAAGCAGTAGGATCGGATACCGGTCCCTACCTTCAGGCGCGGCTTCAGGACTTGGCCGATCATCCACTGGTCGGCGACATTCGCGGCATTGGGCTTATCGCCGCAATTGAAATGGTAAAAGAAAAGAAAACCCGTAGTTTGTTTGACACGAGTGGTGATGCAGGTACGATTTGTCGCAACCATTGTCTCAAAAACGGCCTGATCATGCGGGCGACCGGCGACAGCATGCTGATATCGCCACCTTTGACAATTACGAAAAAGCAAATTGACGAATTGGTTGAGAAAGCAGGAAGATGTCTTGATTTGACGGCGAATGATCTGGGCATTGGTTAATGAAAATCCAAAATATAAAAATCACTATCAGGGAGAGTTAAATGAAAAGGTTCATAAAACGGGCAATGTTTGCCCTGGTTGGCGTTGCTTTTGTCGCTGCTTGCGGTGAAAAAGAAGAAGAAAAAGTCGTCAATGTCTACAACTGGTCGGATTACATCGACGAAGAAATCCTCAAGGAATTCACCGCCGAAACCGGCATCAAGGTCGTCTACGATGTATTCGATTCCAACGATGTACTTGAAACCAAATTGCTGGCAGGCAAAACCGGATACGATGTCGTCGTTCCGACCAGTGGATTCATGTCCCGCCAGATCAAGGCTGGCGTTTTTCAGAAACTGGATCAAAGCAAATTTAAAAACGCTGGCAATCTGTGGGATATGATTAAAGAGCGCACCGCCGTTTATGACCCCGGAAACGCCTATTCCATCAACTACATGTGGGGTTCCACCGGCATTGGTTATAATGTTGGTAAAATAGCCGAGCGCATGGCCGATGCACCGGTCAATTCATGGCGCATGGTCCTTGACCCGTCAATCGTTTCCAAATTCGCTGATTGCGGCGTCTACATGCTGGATGCGTCCGACGAACTGGTACCGGCCGCCCTTGCTTA
>JADHSW010000090.1 GCA_016776705.1 Rhodospirillales bacterium | reverse complement strand
CCTTCTTGCTGGCGGGTCATGACATTCGCGGTTTGTTCGAACGGGTTGGTGATGGTGGGGATATCTTCGGGTGAAATGCCGATCCCTGTATCTGTAATCTTCAGATAAATCCCGTTGTTTCTGTCAATGCCGGCCTCAAGGCAGATTTTCCCGTCCTCAAGGCTGAATTTGATGGCATTGGATAGGAGGTTAAGGATGATCTGTTTGATTTTTAGCTCGTCGGCAAGAATTGACGGGCCGGTTTCTGGAAGCAGGACTGAAACCGAAATTCTTTTTTTTGCGGCTCTTTCTCCCAGCATGGTCTTGCATTCATCAAGCAGGGCGGGAATATCAATAATGCCGGTGGTCAACTCGAACTCACCTGCTTCAATTTTTGAAATATCAAGAATATCGCCGATGAGCCTGTGAAGATGGGTGCCGGCGGAATTGATAATTTCTACGTATTCCTGATTATTCTGGCCGCCCACGGAACCAAAGGTTTCATCCTTCAACATTTGTGAAAAACCAATAATGGAATTTAAAGGTGTTCGCAGTTCATGACTCATGCTGGCCAGAAAATCAGATTTGGCACGATTGGCGCTTTGTGCGCGTTCTGTCGTAATTCTTAACAGTTCTTCCGCTTTGACCATTTTCGTCATGTCCGAACAAGTGCCCCGATAACCTGAAAATTGTCCAACCGTGTCAAATACGGGGACGCCGCTGACACTGAAATGTCGAACGTTTCCACCCGGATCGAAGAATTTTAATGGAAAATTTTTGAATTCCCTGTGGGCCTCAATATCCTCAATGTGCTTCTGCCAGTCAGGACTGGATAATTCTTCAGGCCTGGTTAGCTGCGGGCGTGTTTTGCCGATCAAATAGGAAGGGTCAACACCGGTCAACTGTTCAAAGGAAGACGACAAGTATGACAGGCGCAAATCTTTATCCATCTCCCAGACCCAGTCAGACGATATTTCGGCAATTTGCCTGAAGCGTTCCTCACTTTTAAGAAGCGCCTGCTGGCTTTGTTTTTTGTACAGGCGGGCAAAGGTAACGTAAACGCAGGCAAAGAAGGACAGGATCATCAGCAATGCATACATTGATGCCAATGAGGCATGATCCTGCCAAACGTTATCTAAAGTAATGACAGAAGCAGGGATGTGAGTGATTATTTTCCAGGTAGCGCTGTTTGGATTGCTGTTTTTATTGTTTAGCCTGGCAGCGTGCAATGCGGGATTGATTGTCGTAAAGGTATAAAGCCCGGACGGCGCCTGAAGTTGACCTTCATTGGTTTTCCTGACTTGCGCCCAGACGTCTGGCGCTGTGCTTGCGAAAGTGCGCTCATTACCAGTCATAAACCCCCATTCGTCCTCTCGATCAGGGTTGCGAAACCAGTGACCCTTTTCGTTTATGAACATGGCGTTGCCCGCAGAACGAAGTAAGGCGCCATCAAACCTTTCTATCAATCTCGCGCCCAGATAATTCAGGATAATCGCCCCTTGTCTCCTGCCCAGGGAGTCAAAGATCGGGGTGCCGATCCGCAGCATCGGCTTGTAAGGTTCTTCGATTTCTCCGCGCTCTTTATTAAGGTCAAAAGGCGATACATACAGCTCGCCTTTTTCAAGCTTCAGGGTTTCCTGAAAATAATACCGGTTGGCCTTGTTTTGCAGCTGGTCATCGGGGACGATTTCGGGATTTTCCGAATTAAAGTTGACCCTGGCGATTTCCATTCCCTTGGCGTCGATATAACGAATTTGATCATAAAACCGGCGCTGTTGGGCGATACTCAAAAATGTCTGCGCGAGGGCCCGACGGTGAAAATGAGTATCCCACCCAATCAGTTTTTCCAGCTTGTCATTGCGCGCCAGAACCAGGGCATCCGAGCCGAGGAACTCCAGTTCCTGACCGATCTGATTCTTGGCGATTTCCACATAAAATCGCTCTTCGCTTTTGATTTTGGCAGTTTTCAGATTGTCTACGGTGGAATAATATAGCAAAAAACTGAGGCTCAGGAGAGCAGCCAACGGGAAAAAAATTATAGAAAATTCTATAAAAACTTCCCGTTTTCCGAAAGAAGGCGTTGCCTGAGTGCCTGGTATTCCCATGTTTTATCCGTTGAGGTCGCTAAACCGAACGATCAGCAGATTAAAGAGTCTTTCAAGATCACCTATCAGGGTATCCGACGTTACCCCGTGGAAAAATGCCCCAGATCAAGTCGTTTTGGCAAAGAGGATGTACAGCATAGCGAAGCGGTGGGTATCATTCGGGCGGGCCAGGTAATTTGCGGATGTAGCTCAATGGCAGAGCAGAAGCTTCCCAAGCTTACGACGGGGGTTCGATTCCCCTCATCCGCTCCAATTTCAAGCTTGTTTCTCTTCGCTTGATTGAAATCAAGGGCCATGGGCGCTTTGTTTAATATCAATACGCCCGTTCACTCTATAAATAGAGAAAACATAGCTCCCAAGCTAGTGAATGGTCGATCCCTTTGGGGATCGGCCATTTTTTTGTCCGGGATGGCGGGTGCTGAATATACGTATTGTTCGAAAGCCTCTGCCGCGATAGCTTCCCTGTCTTGGAAGGGAGACCATAAGGTATGGCTGATAAAAATATCGGATTAAAAGAGGGCGCGCTTTCGGATATCAGGGTTCTTGATCTGACGCGTATTCTTGCTGGACCAACGAGCACCCAGCTATTGGGTGATCTGGGCGCCGATATCATCAAGGTTGAAAGACCCGGCGCCGGGGACGATACACGAAAGTGGGGCCCCCCCTATATCAAGGACAAGAATGGCGAGGATACCCGTGAAAGCGCCTATTATCTGAGCGCCAACCGCAACAAGCGTTCTGTCAGCATCGATCTTTCGCGGCGTGAGGGCCAGGACCTGGTGTGCCGGATGGCGGCAAAATGTGATGTCCTGGTGGAAAATTTCAAGGCTGGCGGACTGGCTAAATATGGCCTTTCCTATGATCAACTGAAGGATGAATTTCCAGGTCTGATTTACTGCTCGATCACAGGCTTCGGCCAAACCGGACCTTATGCGCCGCGCGCGGGCTATGATTATCTGGCCCAGGGCCTGGGCGGCATCATGAGTATTACCGGCGAGCCGGATGGTCAGCCCATGAAGGTGGGCGTGGGCATTTCCGATATCATGTGCGGTATGTACGCCGCCGTTTCCATTCTTGCCGCCATTCGCCATCGTGATTTAACCGGTCAGGGGCAACATATCGATCTGGCCCTGCTTGACACCCAGGTCGCCTGGCTTGCCAATGAAGGGCTGAATTATCTGACCTCAGGCGACGTGCCCCGGCGGCGCGGAAACGCGCATCCCAATATTGTGCCTTATCAGTTGTTCGATACCGCCGATGATCCTTTTATTCTGGCGGTTGGCAACGACGCCCAGTTCAGCCGCTTTTGCGCCTTTGCCGAAATCCCGGAAATCGCCACAGATCCGCTTTATCAAACCAATTCCAGCCGCATTGCCAATCGCGATACCCTGATCGATATCCTGATCCCGGTTTTAAAGGGCCAGTCGCGTCAGTTCTGGCTGGACGGGCTTGAAAAACTGGGTGTGCCGGCCAGTCCGGTGAATGATATCGCCCAGGTTTTCGAAGACCCGCAGATAAAGCACCGGCAAATGAAAATATCCGTTCCCCACGATACGGCGGGCAGTGGTTCGGTCGATCTGATCGGAAATCCGATCAATCTTTCCGCAACTCCGGTCAGGTATCGTTATGGCCCACCAACACTTGGGCAGCATACCAATGAGGTGTTGATGGAGATTCTGGATTTGAGCGAAGATCAGCTGGAAAAGCTGCATGAGGACGGATTGATTTCGTCCTAAATCGTTGATTGCAGCACCATATCGAAGGCGATCATCCCCTTGTCGGTTTTCTTGACGGTCTTCTTGGCATTTCTGGAAACCGGAATCATTTTCAGGGCGCAATAACCGATCAGTGCCGTTACAAGCTGATTTTCATCCATCTGGAAGGGAATTTGCTGGCCTTCGGATGTCTGGATGTGCACGGAAACCTTGAACGGGCTGTCCTTTTCAATTTTCAGGCTCATGACGGCCCCTTTGGGAGCCTGAGCGTCGCCCGATGCAATATAATCAGTGCAAATCTGCTTCAGTTCATCCTCGTTCACGATCAGTCTGCGAATTTCAATGGCCAACGATTGGATCCTTTTCAAAACCCTAATAACAATAAGCATATAACGATTTTTTATTAAATACCGGATTCTTTCTTGCTGCGGGTCTCGTTGTCCTGTACCAAGAATGCAGTGTGTGGTTCCCGTATAGGCACAGCCTTCGGGACGAATAGGGAATACGGTCGGCTTACCTATCAAGGAGTCTATTCCGTAGCTGCCCCCGCAACTGTGAAGGTGCTTGAGCGCCTAAGCCAGAATACCTGCCACACAGGAACTTAACTCATGGCTATCGGGTGAGATAGCAAAGGAGAATATGCATGAATAACAACACGACTTATGCCCCGGCATCCGACGTTACCGTCACTGAAACGACAAAGGCACGGGTTCTCGCCCTTGTTTTTGGCGCGGCTATTCTGTTTACGGTCGGCTTCGCCTATTCTACGCCGGTCCATAACGCCGCCCACGATACCCGCCATACACTGGCTTTTCCCTGCCACTAACCCATAGGGGAAATCCATGGTTTTCAGAATGTTTGCTGCGGCCCTGGCCGCGGGCCTGCTTTCGGCTGTCCTGATCACGGGACTTCAATCCTTCATCACCGCCCCGCTGATTCTTGAAGCGGAGACCTTCGAAGAGGTCGCTCCAGCCCACAATCATGACGGCCACTCCCATGGCGATGCGACGGCCCAGCCATCCTGGGCGCCATGGGCCCCGGAAGACGGACTTGAGAGACAACTCTATACACTTCTCGCGAATTGCGGCGCAGGTATTGGTTTTGCCTTGTTGTTGGTGGTCGGGCTTTCATTCGATTTACCTGCACTCAGTGCCCGGCGCGGAGTGATGTGGGGCGTTGCCGGTTTTTCTGTCTTTACCCTGGCTCCGGCTCTTGGGTTGCCTCCGGGTGCACCAGGAATGCCGACCCCTGACGAGCAGGCGGCACAGATCTGGTGGTTGCTGACGGTCCTGCTAAGTGGCGCTGGTCTTGGTAGCATGGCGTTCGGCAAGTCATTCGTTATCAAGGCGTTGGGGGCAGTGCTTATGGTTTTGCCTCATCTTTGGGGGGCGCCACCGCTGAACGCAATTGATTCACAATTGCCGCCTGAACTGGCGGCGCGGTTTGCAGCGTCGTCGATTGTCCTCAGTGCCGTGTTCTGGGTGATGATGGGTTATTTATCCGGCCTTTTCTTCAGCAAGTTGGGCGAAAGATCAGCGCCTGACTAAGTCAACTCATCTAGCTTGTCGCGGATCATAAGCAGGTCACGCCAGGCCTCGCGCTTATGGGCGGGGGATCGTAACAGGTAGGCAGGATGGAACATTGCCGTCGCCTGAACGGGGCGCGACAGTTTTGGTGTCGAATAGGTGAACCATTTGCCGCGCAAGCGGCCGACGCCTGCGGTTTCCGCAAGCATCGCCTTGGTTGCCGGACCGCCAAGCGTGATCAGGATTTCCGGGTCGATCAGTTCCATCAGGCGTTCGACAAAGGGCAGGCACAAGGCAGTTTCAGCCGTTGTCGGCGTGCGATTGCCGGGTGGTCGCCAAAAGACGGTATTGGAAATGTAGACCTGTTCGCGATCAAGGCCGATGGACGCCAGCATTTTGTCGAGCAATTGCCCGCTGGGACCAACGAAGGGAAGGCCCATGCGATCTTCCTCGGCCCCCGGCCCCTCGCCGATCAGAACGACTTTTGCCCTGGGGTTGCCGTCGCCAAAGACAAGATTGGTGGCGGTTTTTTTCAATGCGCAACCATCGTAATCCGCCAGAGCCCGTTTTAGCTCATCGACGGATTTTGCGGCGGCGGCTATTTCACAGGCATCATGCAGCAATTTTTCAGCCACAGCCGGCCCCTGCTGCGTGCGGGGCCTGTCCGCCACCGCCTGTGAGCGGGCTTTGGGGGCCGAACTTTCGGTCTTGACCGCCACAATTGGGGCTTTCACCGGCGCAACTTCATTGAAGTGGTTGATTGGCTCATTGCCAATGGTTTCATCGACACCGGCCTCTAATTGCCAGCGCAGAATTTCCGCCGTGGAAAGGTTCTCTATCATGGCAGCGAGACTAGCCTACATCCGGATCAAATTGAACCTTCCAATGAGGGTCGTTCCCCGGTTACATTCTGTCGCTCAGGCTGCTTGTAGAGTCTGGAAATTGAATTAGGCTGTTTTAAGTATTTTGCGCACGCTAGGAGATCTTTCGATGGAACGGGAATCAATGGAATTCGATGTGGTGATTGTCGGTGGCGGCCCATCGGGCCTTTCCGCTGCGATCAGGCTCAAGCAACTGGCCACCGAGAATGATCAGGAGATCACTGTTTGCGTTGTCGAAAAGGGATCGGAAATCGGCGCCCATATCCTGTCGGGGGCGGTGCTTGAAACCCGCGCACTGGATGAACTGGTTCCCGACTGGAAAGACAAGGGCGCGCCCCTGAATACCCCGGTGACGGACGAAAAAATCCTGTTCCTGAGCGAAACCGGATCCATCGCGACGCCAAAGATGTTCCTGCCCCCGGCCATGAAGAACCACGGTAACTACATCATCAGCCTTGGCAATTTCTGTCGCTGGCTTGGTGAACAGGCCGAAGCCCTGGAAGTGGAAGTCTATCCGGGCTTTGCCGCCGCCGAAGTCCTGTATCACGAAGACGGGGCGGTCAAGGGCATTGCCACCGGCGATATGGGCCTGATGGCTGACGGGACACCCGGTCCCAATCACGAACCGGGTATGGAGTTGCATGCCCGTTACACCTTTTTCGCTGAAGGCTGCCGTGGCCATCTGGGCAAGGAACTTAAAGAACGCTTCGGGCTGACCAAGGATGTGGAGCCACAAACCCACGGTATTGGCATCAAGGAGCTTTGGGAGGTTGATCCGTCCAAACACATGCCCGGACTGGTCGTTCACACGGCGGGCTGGCCCCTTGACAAGAACACCTACGGGGGCTCGTTCCTGTATCATCTGGAAGACAATCAGGTTGCCGTCGGCTTTGTCATCGGGCTGGATTACAAAAACCCGTACATGAGCCCGTTTGAAGAGTTTCAGCGCTATAAAACCCATCCAAATATTCGCGACACCTTCGAAGGGGGTCGCCGCATTTCCTATGGCGCGCGGGCCTTGAACGAAGGTGGCATTCAATGTCTGCCAAAACTGACCTTCCCCGGCGGCGTTCTGATCGGCGATGATGCAGGGACCTTGAACACCCCCAAGATCAAGGGCACCCATACGGCCATGAAGTCAGGCATGCTGGCGGCCGAAGCGGCTTTCAAGGCGCTGGCCGATGAAGAGCCCATGAAGGAACTTGTCACGTACGGCGACGCCTTCAAGGCGTCGTGGGTGCAAAAGGAATTGCACAAGGCCCGCAATGTGCGCCCGTCTTTCAAGTGGGGCTTGATAATTGGCTCGATCTATACCGGGTTCGATCAGATGTTGCTGGGCGGCAATGCCCCGTGGACCTTTAAGCACGGCCATATCGACAACAAGACGCTGCTGAAAAAAGACCAGGCTAAACCGATCGACTATCCCAAGCCTGACGGCATTTTGACGTTCGACAAGCTCAGTTCTGTTTTCATCTCGAACACAAATCACCGTGAAGACGAGCCATGCCATTTGACCCTCAAGGACGCTTCGGTACCCGTATCCGTCAATCTGGCTGATTATGATGGACCCGAGCAGCGGTTCTGCCCGGCCGGTGTGTATGAATACCTGGAAGAAAACGGTGAGCATAGATTGCAGATTAACTCCCAGAACTGCGTGCACTGTAAAACCTGTGACATCAAGGACCCGACCCAGAATATTCACTGGATTGTGCCAGAAGGCGGCGGCGGTCCGAATTATCCCAACATGTAACGGGTTTGATCTTGCGTTAGCCTCGGTTACACTCGGTTCCTGTGCCCAAAAAATATGAGAATGGCTTTGAAATTTATTCCCAGACTCTCCAGGCCCGTCGGGGTCGCCTTGCTGGCGTTGCTGCTGCCGACGGCTTGCGCATCCGATAGTCTGGATATCGAGCACACGAAAGACACCATCGGGGAAGCGGTCTCTGGCGGAACGTCCCTGTCCGGAAACTATCTGGCCGGTCGCCATGGTCAGGCAAATCGCGATATGCCGGGCGCTGCCAAATATTTAAGCAAAGCCCTGGAGCTTTCACCCGACACGCCGGATCTGTTGCGCCGGACATTTATCATGATGGCAAGTGAAGGCAACATTGATGAAGCCGTCCCATTGGCTAAAAAGGTTCTGGTGAATAACGACGATTCCCCCATTGCCGGGCTAACGCTGATTGTTGATGACCTGAAAAAGGGTCATTTTGATGAGGCAAAGGAAAAAATTACCAGGCTTCCCGAAAGCGGCCTGAATAATTATATGGGTCCCCTGATGGCGGCCTGGACCTCCGTGGCGTTGGGCGAGGGCGTGGAGCAGGCGTTGGCGGCCCTTGAACCCCTTATGAGGGATGGGACGAAGACCCTTTATTATCTTCACAAGGCGATTATTCAGGATTTCATGGGCGATCACGAGGCGGCGTTTAAATCCTATGAGGATGAAATCAAGGAGCAGGGCGGGGTTTCCCTTCGGGTGATCCAGTTGTTGGGCAATCTTTACGAGCGTACGGGCCAATCGGCCAAGGCACAGGCGTTTTATGAAGATTTCGCCAAAACCAATCCGGGCGCGCCGGTTACGCGCCAGGCCTTAAGCCGCCTGAAGTCAGGTTCTCCGGCCAGGCCGGTTATCGCCTCCGCCCTTGATGGTGCGGCAGAAGGATTTTTTGGCATCGCCACGACCCTCTCCCAGCAGAACGCCAGGGAAACGGCATTGATTTTTGCCCGTTTGGGACTGCATCTGCAGCCGAATTTTCCTGTTATGCAAATTCTGCTGGGCAATATTCTGCAAATGGAAGACCAGTTGGCAAAGGCCAACGAGGTTTATGAAGCGGTTGATCCTGCGTCGCCCTATTCCTGGCCTGCGCGGTTGCGTGCTGCTGAAAATATGGATTCGCTGGATAAAACCGATGAAGCCGTCAGGACCCTGAACGCCATGGCCGAAGAAGAACCCGCTCTTAGCGATCCTCTTGTCAGGCTGGGTGATATCTTGCGGGGACGTGAGCGCTTTGATGAAGCGGTGCTGGCCTATGACAGGGCCTTTAAGCGCATCGGCACGCTTATGCCACATCATTGGTCCCTGCTATATGCCCGCGGTATCGTCCTGGAACGTTCAGACCAGTGGGATCGCGCCGAAGTTGATTTTCTGAAGGCCCTTGAGTTTGAACCCGATCAGCCCTTTGTTTTGAATTATCTGGGTTATTCATGGGTTGATAAGGGCAGGCATCTGGACAGGGCCAAGGAGATGATCAACAAGGCCGTCAATCTGCGCCCCAGTGATGGTTACATCGTCGACTCCCTGGGCTGGGCCTATTTCCGCCTGGGGGAATTCGATGCATCGGCCAGGGAAATGGAACGCGCCGTCGAGCTAAGGCCGGAAGACCCGATTCTGAACGACCATCTGGGCGACGCCCTGTGGCGGGTCGGGCGAAAGGTCGAGGCCCGTTACCAGTGGCAAAGGGTGCTGACCCTGGAACCCACAGATAAAGTGCGCAGCGATGTTGAATCCAAATTGATCAACGGTCTGCCCGCTCTTCCACAAAAGAGCGAATGACTTGGCGGCTTCGATGACATCTGCAAATCCTGTCAGCATTGCAGCCCCGGCGAAAATAAATCTGTATCTCCACATCACTGCCCGGCGGGATGACGGATTTCATCTGCTCGACAGCCTCGTCGCTTTTGCCGGTATTCACGATACGATAACGATAAACGCCAGCGATGATCTGACTTTTGAAATTGATGGTCCTTATGGGCCTGAGCTTGAGGACGCGCCTGATAATCTGGTTTTGCAGGCAGCCCGCGCCCTGTCCCGATTGACGGGCATATCGGCTGGTGCGCATTTGAAACTTGTCAAACGTCTGCCCGTGGCTTCGGGCATCGGTGGCGGTTCTTCCGATGCTGCGGCGACGTTGAAAGGCCTGATTCGCTTGTGGGGGGTTAAGCCTGAAAAGAACGTGTTGCAGGCATTGGCGCTGGAACTGGGTGCCGATGTGCCGGTTTGCCTTCATGGCCGCACAGCCTTCATGGCCGGAATTGGCGAAGAGCTTTCGGCTGCGCCCGCTCTGCCGCCCTGTTCGCTTGTGCTGGTCAATCCCGGGGTTAACGTGTCGACACCGGAAGTCTTCAAGACCCACGCTAAGCTGGGGACAGGGTTCTCGAAGCCGGGGCGCTTCGTTTATGCGCCAAAGGATTTGGGGGAACTGGTTTCCATATTGCAATCCCGCAACAATGATCTGACCCCGGCGGCTGTCGCGCTTGCCCCGGTCATCGGCAGTGTCCTTGCGGCGCTTGAGGATTGTAACGGGGCGCAGATGGTGCGCATGAGCGGCAGCGGGGCGACGTGTTTCGCCTTGTTTTCCGGTCCCGGCGAAGCCGCCGCCGCAACCCTGAAGCTCTCCCACGATCATCCATACTGGTGGGTCCGCGCGGGATCGCTGGAAAGCGATATCAACCGCCTGTCCTAGATGAGCCTGTGATCTGGAAAAGAGGCCATTCGGGGCCTTGCGGTAACGAGAGTTTGGCCCTATGTTCTGCGCCACCATCACCTTGATGGGGCGTGGCCAAGTGGTAAGGCAGCGGCTTTTGATGCCGCCATTCGCAGGTTCGAACCCTGCCGCCCCAGCCATTTCCTTCCAAGTAAGTCAAATACTTGGATGCGTGTTTTATTTCAGTTTGTCGTTACACATCTAAAGTTGTCATTTTGACACTTTAAGATGTCGTGCGATTTTTATGTGTCTGGTGGCGGACAGTG
>JADHSW010000089.1 GCA_016776705.1 Rhodospirillales bacterium | reverse complement strand
ACCAAATAAATCGACAGGAATGACCATGCGCGGGATTAAGCCCAGTGCTTTTGCGGACTTAATGGCGGTCTCCAAGCTAATCGGGTCCATGTTGAACGTATCTTCGCAGACATCAACAAATATCGGCGTCGCTCCAACCAAGGGAATGCCTTCGGCGGTAGCGATAAAAGTGAAAGCCGGCACGAATACTGCGTCACCCGGGCCGACGTTTTCTGCCATCAGTACCAGGCTCAGAGCATCGGTGCCATTGGCGCACCCCATGCTATGCTTGGCTCCGCAATATTCGGACAATTGCGCTTCGAACATCTCAACCTCTGGGCCCATGATGTACGAGCCATGATCAAGCACCCGGGCAATGCCGGTATTGACCCGATCCAGAATGCGGTCACGTTGGGCCTTAAGGTCGATAAAAGCGATTCGAGTATCTACCATCGGAAATTTATTCCAATTGATCGAGAGTGTTTGGGGTAATTAGTTCCGCACAGTAATCTGCGAGGGGCACTGGATCAAATGAAATGCTCTGATCTACCATCTTAGCCTAGTCACCCACGATGTCAGTGCTTATTGATGTTATGCCTATTCAGGCGCTTGAATAAGAATAGAGTAGTATCAATTGCTTTTGATTTTCGGTGTCCAAGATGTCCGTCTATTGATCTTGATCAGATGTTTGGCCAGATTTGGATTAAGTCGATTGCATAACTAACATCAAACCGCTCAGGTTTCTATTCCCCTACAATCCAGTGGTCATACCATGACGTCAGGTTAAACAGTGTCCACAGGTGAAGGGCGTTATCGCGACGGCCCTCGATGTGGTGACGGAATTTCGTTGCGATATGATCACGGTTGAGGAAACCGCGCTCCATCAAGGGAGAGTTCAAGACGGCAGCCTCGGCACGGCGGCCAAATTCTCCACGCAGCCACTCAGCCATGGGGGCGGCAAACCCCATTTTCTCTCGATAAAGGATTTTATCAGGCAATAAATCTTCGAGCGCCTTCTTTAACAAGTACTTTGTCTCGCCGCCCTTGATTTTCCAGTCCATGGGGATGTCCATGGTGAATTCGACCAGCTTGTGGTCAAGGAAAGGCACCCGCGCCTCGATGGATGTAGACATGCCGATCTTGTCGACCCGCATAAGCAACAGTTCGGGCAGGCGCAGGCGAAATTCGCTATAGGCCATGCGTGTCAGCTGGTCCTGCTCGGGATGGGCTTTGTCGAAAGGGTCCAGATAGGACGAGGTGATGGCGGCGCTGTCACTTGCGTTGATACCGGTAATATCAAGTCCGGCTTCTTCAAGTTCAGCAAGGTCAGTTGTTGTCGAATTGCCATGAAGGACGCGTTGTTTATGAACGTTCCAGAAGGCGTTAGCGCCAGACCAGAAAAGTTCCTGATCCTTACCTGCCCTGGACAACACTTCAGTGAATTTGTCGAAGCGCGGTGACAAGGATGACAGAACCTCAGCACTTCCTCCGACCATTTTTCGAAGAGGGGAGGGGGACTTCATATAGCCGTCCCAGAATTTCCGGTGCAAATTAAGGTAAGTCATATAGCTGTCGTAACCGCAGAACTGCTCGTCAGAGCCTTCACCAACCTGAACAACTGTGACACCAGAATCCTTGGCAAGTTTCGAGACAAAATAAAGCGGAATACAGACCCAGTCGGCAATAGGTTCATCTTGATGATGAACCAGGTCATCCAGATAACCGATCATGTCGGATTCGTCGATCAGCACTTCATGGTGATTGGTTTTGAAGTCCTTGGCGATACGGTTTGCGTACTCTAATTCATTCAGGTGTTTATGGTCCTTGAAGCCAACGGTAAAAGTATCGACGGGGCGATCCATCATCTGGCTCATCAAGGCAACGTTGGCAGAAGAATCAATTCCACCCGAAAGAAACACACCGAATGGGACGTCCGACATCATGCGCTTATCAATAGCTTGCTCGAGACGTGTGCGAATACCGCGGGTGTAGAAACTTTCCAGCTCTGATGATGACAACCTATTGGTTTCTGCCGGATCAATATCCTGGCCTGGAGCCGGGTCCCAGTAGCGGCGGAAGGACATTGTTCCTTCTGCTGATACTTCCATTAAATGGGCGGCGGGTAACTTGAATATACCTTTAAACATGGTCAGCGGTGCCGGGGCGACCATAAAACTGAGAAAATGATTGAGCGCCTGTGGATCAATGTCGCGCTCAATGGAAGGGTCCGTCAGGATCGCCTTGATTTCCGAGGCGAAATGGAAACGTCCACCGGATTTGGTGAAATACAGTGGCTTGATGCCAATACGGTCCCGGGCAAGAGTCAGTTTTCTTTTTTCAACATCCCAAATGGCAAATCCGTACATGCCTTCCAGGCGCTGAAGCAGGCCCTCTATGCCCCATTCCAGATAGCCATGAACCAGGACTTCAGTGTCGGAATGATCCGTTCTGAACTGCCGCCCGGCTTTTTCAAGCTCGATGCGTAGTAAAGCGTGATTGTAGATTTCGCCATTAAAGGTGATCCAGGCCTTGTCATGCCCATCAGACATGGGTTGTGCTGCCTTGTCTGACAAATCAACAATGGCCAGGCGGCGATGGGCGAGGCCGATATTTCCATCGGGCGAAATCCAAGTGCCCTCACCGTCGGGGCCACGGTGAGCCATGGAATTGCCCATACTTACGAGCGCTTCAGGAGCTACTCTTTTTGAGCCGTTAGTTTCAAGAATGCCTGCAATGCCGCACATGAGGGTGATCTTCTAGCAAGATATTGAGGGTAGTGGATTTGATTGTCAGCTCCCACCACCACACCATAGTGAATGCGATCATTCGATCCAATCGGTAAAAGACTAAACTATTGATTAAGTGGAAACATGTAGGAATATGGGTTAATCAGTTCGCGCTAATACCAGTTCAAAGAATGGCCTAAAGAAATGCATCATCAGCGATATCGGAAATCTGTAAAATACACGGCCATCATCTTCGTTTTGCTGTTGGCAGTGCTGATTTTGGAAGGTATGGCCCGGCTTGTCTATGCATATAGGGAAGAGCTATCGGGGAACCCCTTGCTTTCCACCCTTGCCAGAGGCGAAATGGTCTTGGATCCCTATGAAATGGAGTCTTCTTCTATAGGGGGGCATTGGGGCTTGCGACCCGGATATCCCTTTTCAAATACTCCAAACAATCAACTCCGCATTAACAAATATGGAATGCGAGGGCCGGATATTGATGAAACCCATTCCAGGCCACGGATACTCTCCTTGGGGGACTCGGTAACTTTCGGTCTTGGTGAGGTTTCATACCCTCGCGTTATCGAGGATATCTTGAATAAGGCGGGAGTGCCTGTTGAGGTCGTCAATGGGGGAGTGGAGGGTTATGCACCTAGAAATCTGCTCTATGAGGTCAACGGTTATCTCAATCTTCGTCCAGAAGTCGTAACCATTTACATTGGCTGGAATGCCTTATATTCACCAGCTTATTGGTTGGAAAGATACGAGCGGTGTTTGCGACTCCTTTGGTTCGCGAGAAATCTCTTAAGAATTTCGCAACGTAAGTTAATAGGTGAAGGGGCATATACCAGAGAAATGCTGGAAAGAATTCCTGTGCCTGATGCCAATTCGGCGGATGTTGTTTATGCAGCAGATTATACTCCGCCCTATTTGGGACAAATTGATGAGCTTGTTGAACGTTTCCAAAAGAGGGGAGCCCAAGTTTTCCTGATGACCCTGCCAGGGTTATTTGTTGACGACGAAAAACCTTCCGACAAGGCGCTGAAAATTGGCCATTTGCCTGCTTTCAGCACCAACCCGTACGTCTTGGCTAAAATTAGCGAACGTTATAATCAAAGTCTTAGAGATTTGGCTTCCAGGCGGGGTGTCGGGCTTATCGATTTGGCGGTCTGGAGCAAACATCATCTGACACCACGCGACGAGTTCTTCTCTGATTCGGTCCACCTGACTAGCGAAGGCTTAGCAAGGGTCGGGGGTTTTGTCGCTGAACAGCTTAAAGATGTTATTGGAAAAGAGCGGTTGCAGTAATGCCTTGATAAAAATTGTATTCTTGTATTTTTATTATTTCATTTAAAGTCGAGTGTTGCGACTCTCATCAAGCACCAGCCAGATACATTATGACCCCAAGAAACGTCATTATCTCCCTGTACCCACTCACGTCGACGGATATCGACCGGATTTCGGAACGGGTAGGCGGTGTATTACGACAAGTTGTCTTATCGAACATAACTGCTAAAGGGTATTCCGACATCTTTCGTCTGTTAAGGACAATTGAGGCGGATCATATATATTTCCCGATTACCGACATAAACAATCAATCACTGATCCCTCTTTTCAAGGTGTTGGGGATGCTTTCGAGTGTCCGAAATAATTTTATTGTAATGCCGGATTTAACGCTCAAACCCCTTGGTTCAGGGTTTAGCGGCGGTATGGAAATTTCATACGGTATTTTGATCAGTAGCTTATCGATGCTTGCAGCCTATCTAGGCATGTCACAGTTGCTCAATTCACCCAGAATAAAAATTTTGGGTGAGTTTTCAGAGCGAATTTTATATTTGAAGCAAACTCTATGGTTTGGTTTGCAAGCTGGCGGGTCTATCGCCCATGCAAGAGGTGTCATCAAGGGATTGCTGTCAGGGGGCAGAAAGATCGATTTGTTATCTCTTGATAGCCGCCTTCCTATACCGAAAAGAGAGGGTCTGCGTGTTCTCGAATCAAGCTCAACGTTTCCTTACCTCGTTCCTCGTGAATTGAATTTTAGCCAATTCAATAAAATAGCATTGGAAACGTTGATATCTTTTCCTTGCCAACGATACGGAGCAATATATCAAAGGTTATCTCCTGGAAACTTTACCGGTGTGGTCCTATCCCGGCTCAAGAAAATCCCGCTTATTATCGAATATAACGGCTCGGAAATTTGGCTGGCGAAGAATTGGGGTAGCGGTTTGTCCTTTTCTTCATTTGTTGAGAAAGCAGAACGCGTGAACCTTAAACACGCCCATCTCGTCGTTACCGTATCTGACGTTCTTAAAGATGAGTTGGTAGAACGAGGCGTTGAACCGGAACGCATCGTATGTTGTCCCAACGGTGTTGATCCCGAAGAATTCAACTCCGAGAAATTTTCCAGTGCTGAGATTGCAAAACTAAGGAATGACCTTGGCATCCCTGAAGACGCAATATTACTGACGTTTGTTGGAACTTTTGGACATTGGCACGGAGTTGAATTTTTGGCCAATCTTCTAACGCAAAAGGCAAATAACAGCCCGGAGTGGTTTGAAGAGCAAAATTTATATGTTTGTTTTGTCGGCGATGGCGTCAAGCGACATGAAGTCGATGGGATGGTTGAAAGATGTTCTATTGGCGATCGATTTAAATTAACGGGAATGGTGCCTCAGGAAAAGGTGTCTCTCTATATGGCGGCGTCAGATGTCCTTTTGTCACCTCATGTCCCTAACCCGGATGGCAGTCCATTTTTCGGGTCTCCAACAAAATTATTTGAATATATGGCTATCGGCCGCCCGATAATCGCCAGTGATCTTTATCAGATTCGCGACGTTCTTGAAGGTGCCCCCCATGCCCGTAGGCTTCCTTCACGGGGTTCAATGCCATCGCCAGAAGCATGCGGGATTCTCGTGGAGCCGAAATCTGAAACGGACATTATTTTAGCGATAGAGTATCTTGTTGAAAATCCTGAATGGCGTCGTGTTGCCGGTCTGAAGGCGCGCGACAGGGTGAAGTCGCGATATACCTGGGATCACCAAGCTATAAAAATAACCCGTGGCCTGGATAGGGCGCTTGCGTTACAGAAGCCGACAGTACGCAAGCCGACAATAGTATTGCTCAACGCTCTACACGCCAAGACCGGTGGCGGGGTGACGTATCTGAAGAACATCCTTCCTCTGATTGCTGAAAGCCCAGATTTTGAAATTCATCTTTGTATTCATGAAGATCAGGTCGATATATTGCCGGAACTGAACGGCAAGGTTAATCTTCACACCTTTAATTTCAAACCCGGTTTTTGGCGCCTACCGTTTTGGGAGCAAGTCCAGGTTCCCAAACTGGCCCGAAAAATTGGTGCTGATGTAACATTCTCTCCGGCTAATTATGGTCCGTTTTTTACCCCTAACCCTGTGATTATGTTACGAAATGCTTTGGGTGTTGCCTTTGTCGAAAGGCGGCCCGCCAAAATGATTTACTGGCTGCTGGTTTCTATCGGCACGCTGATGTCGATGATAACCTGTCACAGGGTGATCTCCGTTTCCAAATATGCGCGACAGTCAAATTTTGGCTTTATTTCAGGCTTTTTACGCAACCGTTTAAGTGTCGTCCCGCACGGTGTTAGTAAAGTTTTTTCCGAAAATGTAAGGGCGGCAAAACGCCAGGACTATATCCTTGCAGTTTCCGATATTTATGTTCAAAAAAATCTGAAAAACCTGATAAGCGCGATCGCCATTCTGCGTTTGCAGAAACCCAATATTGAACTGAAAATTGCCGGACGTTTTATTGACGAGGCATATCATCAGGAACTGAACAAACTGATTTTTGAAAAGGAGTTGGAGGGTAACGTCACATTTCTCGGTGGTGTCCAGGTAGACGAGTTGGTCGACCTTTATCATCATTGTGCCGTATTCGTATTTCCCTCTACCGTTGAAACCTTTGGAAACCCCTTAATTGAAGCGATGGCATCTGGTGCACCCATTGCAACTTCTAACACGGCCGCCATGCCAGAGGTTGCCGGTGATGCAGCTCTTTATTTCGACCCCTATAATGTTGAAGACATGGCGTCTTCCATTGGGCGGCTAATGGATGACAAGGATTTGTGTGGGGAGCTTTCCCGGAAAGCCTTAACCCGGGCTGAAAATTATTCCTGGGAGAAGACGACCGAAAGTACATTGGATATTCTTTATCAGGCTGCCCATGAGGCTCCTCAATGAGCTTGAAACATTTAGCCCGTTATGCCCTGTCCATGCCGCCCCATATTGCCTTGGCAAAATCCGTAACCTATAGCGGGCGTATCCTTGGATCTAATGTCCGTCAGATAATACACAGATCACGCAGCTCCTATCAGCCCGTGGGTGTCGGTCGTTTTTCCCGGTTCTTGGGTAATGTGAGCTTTCAACGGACACCAAAGAACATAGCAGCAGCAATGCCAATGATAATGGAACATCGGTTTGATTTGCTTGGATCGGGCTGGGTTTCAGTCGAATGTGATCCCAAGTCCTATCGATTATCATCAGGCAATCAAAAACGGGCACTCGCAATTCGTCAATTGATTGATTCTGCTTACAACCCCATCGACTGGCAACTGGATTTCAAATCGGGCTACCGGTGGCGCGCGGACCGGTTGTCGGGAACCTTGCGCTACGGTCATGAACCCGCTGTCGACGTTAAAGTCCCGTGGGAATTAGCCCGTCTTCATCATCTGTCATGGTTGGCGCAGTCAGGGGATGAAAAATCCATACGCGAATTCCGCAACCAGGTGCTCGACTTCGCCGCCGCCAATCCGCCCGGCTACGGGGTCAACTGGCTGTGCACAATGGATGTCGCCATTCGCGCCGCCAATATAATCATTGCCTACGATTTATTTATCAGTCAGGGCATTGAATTTGATGAAGCATTTTTGGGTGAATTCCATGCCCTGATCGTGGCCCATGGTAAACACATCATGGCAAACCTTGAATGGCATGACGTGCATCGCGCCAATCATTATCTGGCAGATATTGTTGGCCTGTTATTCGTCGCAGCATATCTGCCGTGCACCGATGAGAGCAATGCCTGGCTCATTTTTTCGGTCGAGCAGATGATCAACGAGGTTGAACGGCAATTCACACCAGATGGCGCTAATTTTGAGGCTTCAACCAGCTATCATCGCCTGTCTGCAGAAATGGTGGTTTATGGAACGGCTCTGGTACTTGGACTGCCAAAAGATAAAAAGGCCATATTGGGAGGGAAAAACTCTTTTCCCGACTGGTATTTTGAACGGCTGGAACGAATGGCGGAATTTTGCGTTCATGTGACCAAACCAAACGGGCGGGTAGCCCAAATCGGTGATAACGACAGTGGGCGTTTCTTCAAAATATGCCCATCGTTTGATGAGGCCGGTGGAACATTTAAGGAGCAACACCTGGATCATCGCTCCACGGTCGCCGCTATCAACGGGCTATTTGAGCGTGAGGACTTCGAGGAATTTTCTGGTCCCGACGTTGCTCTTGATACAACTGTGGTCAGCGCCTTGGCGGGGGGGCAAAAAATCACCAGTTATTTAAAACCCGGAGACAATCCGGGGGCTATGGGTGTTCAAATTACAGGTGGTGTTGATAGCGGCCTATCCGTGCTGGCCCAAACGTTCATTGAACCCGTTGATGCAACTGTTCTGAACGGGTTGACAGTTTTTTCTTATCCGGATTTTGGTTTATTCATTTGGCGCTCGTCCCGTTTCTTCATGTCGGTTCGTTGTGGTCCTGTCGGGCAGAATGGCAACGGTGGGCACGCCCATAATGACCAGTTGGCTATTGAACTGAATATCGATGGCGAGGATTGGATCGCCGATCCGGGAACCTATCTTTACACACCAGCACCCAACGACCGAAATGCCTATCGTTCCGTTCACGCCCACGCCGCCCCGAAGATCGGGGATAAGGAACCCTCGAGGCTGGATTTTGGCCTCTTTCGCCTGGAAAACAATGTTGATGCCCGCTGTTTGTGCTTCAGCCCCGATGGTTTTGAGGGACGCCATGCCGGATATGGCGTACCTCTGCATAGACATATAGAAATTCAGGACGGAAAAATTCGTATTACAGATTTAATATCGGGGACCAAATCTTCGAAGGTCATTCCCCGAATTGTCAAAGACGGAACATCTCTTCGCAAGCTCTGGTCGCTCGATCTACGCTTCAGTCCCGGTTATGGAATACGAGACTGATCCGAGGGAAGAACGATTTGAACAATCGCAGCCAATGCCCAGGCGGTTGCAATCCACCAGGACTGCCAGACACCATAGGAAACAACCCCGACACTAAGATAAGAGCAAAGAATGCTTATTCTGACCGCCATTTGTTGCCTGTTACCTGCTTCCTTCAACACTGTCCAGAATAAGGAAAGAACCAAAGCTGCAGCGAGAACGATGCCGGGCAAGCCTAGTTCCAGACGAATTTGCAGGGCGGCATTATGGGGATGTAAGGGCATAATTTCCATGTTTGATGCCAGGCGAAACTCCTCTTGGGGAAGACGTCTGGATGAGTCCATGCCGAAACCCCAATATGGGGTCTCGTCAATTTTTTGCGATACGAAATCCCACATAATCAAACGGTGTTTGACCGAGGACGGGGAATTTTCAACAATCTCCATTATAGTTTCGGAATTCGTGATTTTTTCTGAAATAACTGGTGCAATGAAGATAAATCCGACTGTTGCGAATGCAATCACCAGTGCTGCGGGACGACCAAAGAACATGAGGCTGACATAAACCAGCCCGCCCACGCAAATAGCGAGAAGCGAAGCTCCGCTTGAAAGAAACATTAATCCAGAAGATACAGCGAGAAGTAGAAGAACTGCTGTTGTTGGCTTGTCATTGTGCCAGATCATCAAGGTAACAGGCCACAGCAGCAGAGCGACAATAACGGCACCATTGTTCAATGTTGTCAGGGGATCGAAGTAATACCCCCCCCATAAAGAATCTCCAGTTTCCTGTGCATAGGTATAGCCTATTATCAGGGCGAGCACGCTTAAGCCAAAACCAATAAGCAGGGCCTTCTGGGACTTGACCTGTGTAACAGATGACGCTGTGGTGCTGGCGTGTAGGAGGACAAACCCGGCAAGGCAAAGAAAGGTCAGGCGAAAACACAGTTGAAGCGCGCCGCTTCCATTGAGAGCCCAAATTGAAGAAATCCCGGCCCAGACAAAGAGTAAGGAAAGGGTAACAATAAAAACCGAAACGAATTTCGGGTGTTGTTTTCTGTTAATTAAAAAGGAGATGAAGCACACCAGTCCGCTCAATGCTACCAAAACAGTCATCGCTTTTGAGGCAACGACCCCGAGAATACCCGCCAGCAGACAAATCCCCATAAGGGATTTTTCAACTACTTGCTCACACCAATTTTCTTTCTGGTTCACACCCGGCTCCCTTCACAACTTGGGAAGCGGTACCATAGAAAGCTTAAAAATTCTTGTAGAAGTTCGATTAACTTTTTTCCACCAACTTGATCGAAGCCGAATTAATGCAATACCTAAGTCCCGTTGGCGGTGGGCCGTCGTTGAATACGTGGCCCAGATGTGAATCGCAGCGCTTGCATGTGACTTCCGTTCGCCACATGCCAAGCGTGTTGTCTTCGTGCTCTTCGACCATATCGCCGGGTGCTGTTTTGGAAAAACTGGGCCAGCCACAACTGGAATTGAATTTTGCATCCGATCCAAACAGTTCCTCGCCACAACAGACACAAACGTAAGTTCCAGCGGTATCGGTGGCGTTGTATTGGCCGGTGAACGGGGGTTCTGTGCCTTTTTCCCGGCAGATGGCGTATTGTTCCGGGGTTAGTTGTTGCAGCCATTGTTCTTTTGTTTTGATGATTTTATCTGACATGGGGCTATTCCTTCAGGTTCGCCTGAACGTCCTCCTTAAAACCGATTAACACTTTTCCACTGACTTCGAACACGGGGCGTTTGATCAGGGCCGGGTGTTTAACCATCAAAGCCTGTGCCTTGTCAGTGTCGACGGCGTGTTTGTCAGCGTCGTCCAGTTGTCGCCATGTGGTGCCACGCCGATTGAGCAGGATTTCCCAACCAACGGCGCTGATCCAGCCAGCGATGGTTTCAGCGCTTAAAGCATCAGCCCTGACATCCTTGAATTGGTGTTCAAGGCCTTCCGTGTCCAGCCATTTTCTTGCCTTTCGACAGGTGTCGCAGTTTTTAAGTCCATAAACGGTGATCATGATTCTGGCGCTATGCTCTTATCTTTGTTAAAACGATTCCAATCATAGATTTTCTTAAACGGAGTTGACAATGCTCGCCCTTGTATCGCCAGCCAAAAAACTTGATTTTACCGAACTGGCGGCTCCGATAACGCATTCGCAGCCTGATTTTCTGGATCGCTC
>JADHSW010000088.1 GCA_016776705.1 Rhodospirillales bacterium | reverse complement strand
TGTTTCGATTTCAAGGTGTCTCGCTCGCAGCGAAATGGCGAATGCTGGCAATAGAAAGAACGCTACCGCCAGCGATGGCTGATTGAAGCCTTTAAGCATTAAAATAATGGCAGTATCAGCAAGAGGAATTCTTCCTGCCTTTGCTTTGCATTTTGCAAATAACTATTTTCAAAATGATAAATATTTCAGCTTTCTGAAGTCAGGATTAATGTTTGATTTTTTTTAAAGGCGATATCTGCCTGAAATAAAACGATTTCCCTATTTCCATGCACCCCCGTGTACTGGCATGAGGATTGCGACAGCCTTGATTAACAAGAAGGCGTTTTGCCTTTTGAAGGCTGGAGAAGGAGCAGACCATGCGTGCCATTGCCAAAACAATTCAATCGGGGAAAACCTTTTTGATTCTGTTGATAGCCGGCCTTGTCCTGCTGGCGCTGGCGACCTTTTACGCCCAGGCTGATGAATCTGCATGTCCCAATATTCCTGACATTTCCTGGTGGAACATCACCACGAACGAAAAGCTGACGGCCTATGTTGACGCGAAACATGGTGGGGACTGGGAGCCTTACATCCAGGATTGGCAACGCTATGAAGAAAGAATGCGCGAGGTCATGTTTCGGGGCGGTTCCGCCATTGTGAAATCTAGTGGTAATACCCTGAGCGGTAAGGAGCTTGCCCAATATGTCAGGCTTATCAATGCCAGAATCATGGCTACACGCTGCATAGCTGATAAGGTAATTGACGCCAGATTGATTGAGGAGCTGAACAATATGAATACGGCGGCAGGCGGAAATCCTGAAATGGATATCCAACTGGTTGAATAAGGTGCTTGAGTTAACGTCTTTCAACAGTTAGATCATTCCCGACCTGATTTACTCAGGAGAAAGGACTGATCTCATTGGACCCAAAGTCCACAATTTCAAGATCTTCAGACAAGCCTTCCTCAGGGGAGTTGCGCCTCGCCGTTTTTGACTGCGACGGAACGCTGGTAGATTCTGCTCATTCAATTGTCTCGTGCATGCAAGCCGCCTGTACTCAGCACGGTTTTGATGAACCTGAGCCCGAAAGTATCCGGCGCATGGTTGGCTTGCCGCTGGAGGACGCTATTTCCGGCCTTTTCCCCCAAATGGAAAACGATAAAGTCTGGGCTGTTCGTGAAGGCTATCGCCAGGTTTTTACGGAACTAAGAGAAAAGGGCGAAGTACACGAGCCGCTTTACAATGGCGCTCTTGACGCCTTGCAGCTTCTCGACAGTGCAGGTTGGCTCCTTGGCGTCGCAACCGGAAAGGCGATGAAGGGACTGATCTCGACTTTGGGTGGTCACGACATAAAGGATCGTTTCGTTACGTTGCAAACACCAGACCGATCCCCGGGAAAACCAAACCCGGAGATGCTTTTCAAAGCCATGGCGGAAACAGGTGCGCAAGCGCAATCCACGGTGATGATCGGCGATACCACCTATGACATGGAAATGGCGCGCAATGCAGGAACCCTGGCTATAGGGGTGTCCTGGGGATACCACGAATCTGAAGAACTGATACAGGCCGGGGCGCATCGAATTGTCGATAGCTACAATCAACTGTTGGCTGCAATCGACGATGTGTTGATGGAAAACTCATGACGGAAAAATCATCCTTCACAAACAAGCCCAAACGCTTTTATAAAAACGCCACCGCGGCTAAGGAAAAAGATGGTTATGCCATTCATCTTGATGAAAGAGCGGTGCGTACACCAATGGGACAACCCCTGATATTGCCGACACTGCCCCTCGCCCAGGCCATTGTTGAAGAATGGCAGGATCAGGGTGATGCCATCATTCCAGCGTCCATGCCGTTGTGTGGATATGCCAATACGGCCATTGACCGAGTTGGAAAGGAGCGCGAAACAGTTTTTGCGACCCTGATGAAATTCTCTGCCACGGATTTGCTGTGCTACCGGGCCCATGAACCTGACGCATTGGTTAAAAGACAGGTTGATAACTGGCAACCGCTTCTGGATTGGGCTGCAGAGTCCCTTGGGGTGAAACTGAATGTGACCACCGGGGTCCTGCCCATAGAACAGCCATCGCAAGCCCATGAGGCTCTGGAAACAAAGTTGTCCGCCTTGGATGATATGGAATTGACCGCCGTCGCCAGTCTGGCGGCTGCCTGCAATTCAATAATTCTGGCCCTGGCCCTGAATGATAATCGCATTGATGATCAACAGGCTTTTGATATTTCACAACTGGATGAGATGTTCCAGATAGAACGTTGGGGACACGATAGCGAGGCACAGGCCAATCAGGAACTTTTGAGGCAGAATATAGCCTCCGCCTCCCTGTTTTTGCTTTTATTGCGCCAATAATTCTTGTTTTAACTGGTGCAAAATGGTTAGTCCGTGCTATTTGCAGGGACCATTATCGGTAGGGTGTTCAACCCACCGGCTTAAAGGAAAAATCCATGCACGACATTATTCGACAACTTGACGAGAAACGCCAGCAAGCCAGACTTGGCGGGGGCGAGAAACGTATCGAAGCCCAACATAAAAAAGGCAAATTGACCGCCCGCGAGCGCATTGAACTGCTGCTTGATCCCGATTCATTTGAAGAATGGGATATGTTTGTCGAACACCGTTGTACTGATTTCGGCATGGAAAAACAGACACCTCCGGGTGACGGCGTCGTCACTGGACATGGCACCGTCAATGGTCGACTGATTTTTGTCTTTAGCCAGGATTTTACGGTCTTTGGTGGCTCTCTGTCAGAATCCCACGCCGAGAAAATATGCAAAATAATGGATCAGGCGTTGAAAGTTGGCGCCCCGGTGATTGGTCTTAACGATTCCGGTGGCGCGCGTATTCAAGAAGGTGTGGCATCCCTGGCCGGTTATGCCGAGGTTTTCCAAAGGAACGTTCTGGCCAGTGGCGTTGTTCCTCAAATCTCGATGATTATGGGGCCTTGCGCAGGTGGTGCAGTTTATTCGCCAGCCATGACAGACTTCATCTTCATGGTCAAAAACACGTCCTACATGTTCGTTACCGGGCCAGATGTTGTGAAAACAGTCACCCACGAGGAAGTCACCCATGAAGAATTGGGTGGTGCGATGACACACAATTCCAAATCAGGTGTCGCGGACAAGGCTTTCGAAAACGATGCCGATGCACTTCTGCAATTGCGCCGTTTTATCGATTTTTTGCCTATGAGCAACCGCGAGAAACCGCCGGTCCGCTCGACCCCGGATAATTCCGAACGGGTTGAAATGTCCCTGGATACCTTGATTCCGAACAACCCCAACAAGCCTTATGACATGAAGGAACTGATCACGAAAATTGCCGACGAAGGTGATTTCTTCGAACTGCAGCAAGATTATGCCGGTAATATCCTGACTGGTTTTATTCGCATGGAAGGATCAACTGTCGGTGTCGTCGCAAACCAACCTATGGTCCTGGCGGGTTGTCTGGATATCGATTCATCAAAAAAGGCGGCTCGTTTTGTGCGCTTTTGTGACTGTTTCAATATTCCGATTTTGACTCTTGTCGATGTTCCGGGCTTCCTGCCCGGCACCGCACAGGAGTATGGTGGAATTATCAAACACGGGGCCAAGTTGCTGTATGCTTACGCTGAAGCAACCGTGCCCAAGGTGACCCTTATTACCCGCAAGGCATACGGTGGCGCTTACGATGTTATGAGTTCCAAGCATCTTCGCGGCGACGTTAACTTTGCCTGGCCAACTGCTGAAATTGCCGTGATGGGATCTAAAGGTGCCGTCGAAATCATTTTCCGTCAGGATATTGGCGACGCTGAAAAAATCGCCGCCAGGACCAGCGAGTACGCCCAGCGTTTCGCCAACCCGTTTATTGCGGGTCATCGCGGCTTTATCGACGATGTCATCATGCCGCATAATACCAGGGTCAGGGTCTGCCGCTCGCTAAGAATGCTGGCTGGCAAAGAGCTTGAAAACCCATGGAAAAAGCACGGTAATATTCCGTTGTAGGGTATTTAATACTACTGAACGGCGGGTCGCTTCGCGTTCATAAACAAACTTCTTCGAAGGAAGCTAATAGGAATGTTCAAGAAAATCCTCATCGCCAATCGTGGTGAAATCGCCTGCCGGGTTATCAAATCAGCGCGTAAGATGGGTATCAAAACCGTCGCCGTCTATTCCGAGGCTGACAGAGATGCCCTGCATGTCGATATGGCCGATGAAGCGGTTTGCATCGGGCCCGCCCCGTCGTCGGAAAGCTATCTGGTGATTGATAAAATTCTTGATGCCATCAAGCAAACAGGTGCGGATGCCGTCCATCCTGGATACGGGTTCCTTTCCGAAAATGCCGCCTTTGCCCGCAGGTTGAAACGCGAAGGTGTCGCTTTTATCGGCCCGAACGTTAACGCCATCACCAAGATGGGCGACAAGATTGAGTCCAAGAAACTGGCCGAAAAAGCCAAGGTCAACACAGTGCCCGGTCATACGGAAGCGCTGAAGGACGTCCGTCAGGCATTGAGCGTTTCCAAGCAAATCGGCTACCCGGTAATGTTGAAGGCTTCGGCCGGCGGCGGTGGCAAGGGCATGCGCGTAGCCTATAACGAGAAAGAAGCCCGCGAAGGCTTTACGTCGGCCAAGCGCGAGGCGGCGTCCAGTTTTGGAGATGATCGGGTCTTCGTTGAAAAGTTCATTGAAGAGCCGCGTCATATTGAAATTCAGATCATGGCCGACAGTTTCGGCAACACCATCTATCTGGGCGAGCGCGAATGTTCCATTCAGCGGCGTCACCAAAAGGTTATCGAAGAAGCCCCCAGCCCCTTTATCGATGAAGAAACCCGCAGGGCAATGGGCGAGCAGGCGGTCAAATTGTCGAAGGCGGTCAAGTATGTGTCCGCCGGAACGGTTGAATTCATCGTCGACGCCAAACGTAATTTCTATTTCCTTGAAATGAATACCCGATTGCAGGTCGAACATCCGGTTACTGAAAAGATCACCGGCCTTGATTTGGTGGAACTGATGATCCGTGTCGCCGCTGGCGAAAAGCTGCCATTGGCACAGGAAGATGTCACCTTGACCGGTTGGGCTATGGAAACCCGCGTCTACGCAGAAGATCCGTTCCGTGGCTTCCTGCCTTCAGTGGGCCGACTTGTTCGTTACAAGGCGCCGGATGAATCCGATCATGTGCGTGTCGACACAGGCGTTTATGAAGGCGGCGAGATTTCCATTTATTACGATCCGATGATCGCCAAGCTGATTACCTACGGCGTGGATCGTGCCGAGGCCATCGCCCATATGCGTCATGCCCTGGACGGTTATTACATTCGCGGCGTTTCACACAACATCAGCTTCCTTGCCGCATTGATGGCCCATCCACGTTTTCAGGAAGGCCGACTGACCACCAACTTCATTACCGATGAATATCCTGACGGGTTCGATCCGTCTTACGTGCCACACGACGATCCCGAACTGCTTGTCGCCGTCGCCGCATCAATTCACCGGGCCTATCAGGAGCGGGCCGCCAGTATTAGCGGGCAGTTTGACGGCCATCAGAGAAAGGTCCTTGATGACTGGATCGTGGTTATGGGCGAAAGAGAATATTCGGTCCATATCGTTTGCGTCACCGGTGGCTATGATATCCAAATTGGCGACGATAGAATCCATCTGCGCACCCAGTGGGAACTGGGGCAGCCCTTGTTCAAGGCTCAGATAAACGGCTCCCTGATCTGTTTGCAAGTCGAACGTAACGGCGCTGGGTACAGTCTTTACCATTCAGGCCTGCGCGCCGATGTGATGGTGCTCAACCCGCGCGTCGCCGAACTATACGCTTTGATGCCCGAAAAGATCATCGCCGATACATCCAAATTTCTGCTCTCACCCATGCCGGGCCTGCTGATTTCGCTTTCGGTCAAGGAAGGCCAGAAGGTTTCGGGCGGAGAAGAGCTTGCGGTTATCGAAGCCATGAAGATGGAAAACGTTCTTCATGCTGAAAAAGATTGCGTCATTAAATGCGTTCATGCCGCCACCGGCGACAGCCTTATGGTCGATCAGGCGATAATCGAATTCGAGTAAATGCCCAGGGACACGCTCCGAAAATCCGTATCTGTTCGTATTGAAGGGCGGGTTCAGGGCGTCTGGTATCGCGGCTGGACGGTTGATCAGGCGACATCGCTGGGGCTGTCGGGCTGGGTCCGTAATTGGTCTGATGGCAGTGTCGAGGCGGTTTTTTCCGGCGAGGCCGCAAAGGTGGATCAGATGTTACAGCGATGCTGGGATGGCCCGCCCATGGCCCAGGTCAGCGCCGTTTCCTATCAATCCTGCGAACCGCCAGAGCCAGGTTTTCGCCAAAGATACTCCTTGCCGTAAAACATGTGGTGCGCTGTCTGGGTGATGGCGATGGCCTTGGCCTTTGTTTCCGCATCCGGTACCGCTACCGGTTCCAGTTGGGCTTCGCCCAAAGGCATCTTGTAGCCGTGCGAATTGCCGGTGGGGTCAATGGTCACCACGTGGCCCTTCTGGCCGAACCCGATGGCGTAATTGTGGCTCATAACGACCCTGCCTTCCCCTTTGGGGACCCGCCTTAAATCAACACCGAAAAACGGGTTGTCGAAGCTTAAACCCAGCAAACCCATCAGGGTTGGACCGAAATCCATGATCGAGCCAATGGTTTCGATCTGCCGCGGCTCAATTTGCTTTGGGGCGTAGTACAATAGCGGCACCCGGTAGCGATCAACCGGCACCTGCGCCTGTCCGCTCAGGCGCGGGCCATGGTCACCGACGAAGACAAACACGGTATCGTCGAACCATGGACGCTCGCGGGCCATTTCAACAAAACGACCGAACGACCAGTCGGCGTAGGTGGCGGCGTTTTCCTTGCGTTTTTCCGCCGGGTCCTTGTCAATGCGGCCTTCCGGATAGGTGTAGGGGCGATGGTTTGAAATCGTCAGCAGGCTAAGGAAAAACGGTTCCTCGCTACCGCTCATGGTGTCTATGCGCCTGAGCGCTTCATCGAAAATGTACTCGTCCGCTGCACCCCAAATGGTGTCGAAACCGATGTCCTTGATGTCCGACTGTTCCCACACCGTATCGAAGCCGATGGACGACCAGTAAAAGCCCATGTTGTCGAAAAGCTTGCGCCCGCCGTACAGGAAGGCGGTTTGATAACCATGGTGTTTGAGCAGGAACGCCATGGAGTTCATACCGACGGAACCGGGGCGTCTTGCGGTTGAAATACCAGGGATCGGCGAGAACGACGTCAGCAGCCCTTCAAGGCCACGCACGGTGCGCACCCCGGTCGAATACACATTGGTGAAAAACAGGCCGTCTTTCGACAGACGGGTAATATTGGGAGAGATACTTTCCTCGCGCGAATTATCGATGTTGTCCACATAGGTGGAGCCATAGGATTCGTTGATCACCAACACCACGTTCAGCTTTTTCGGGCTGTCGCCGTTATCCACATGGCGCAGCAGACTGCGGGTGCCTTCGGGGGTCAGGAATTTTGTGTTGTCCTGGGCGACCATCTGGCGGGTCAGGGCGATGGCCCTGGCCTCTTCCATGCCCGGATAGACGCCGTCGTATTCCGCATCGTTGGTCCACGCAGCGCGCAGGAAGCTGTAGTAGCCGTTGTTGGCGATTTCGTTGGCTTCCCGGTTGTCGCCAATGCTGACGGGAGCCGCGTTGACAAGGGCGGCGGATGCAATCAGCACCGGCAGGACAAAGCCATAAAACCGTGCGTGGCTGGCCCGACTCTTATCGGCGATAGCGGCATTCAGGGGGGCGCGCAGCTTCCAGAAAATCACCAGCGCCACGACGAAAACCGGTGGCAACAATAGGGGCAGGTTGAACGACTGGTTGATGTTGCCGATTACTTCGCGGGGGAACAGCAGATAGTTAACGGCGATGCCGTTAAATCGGCTGGAGAATTCCTCCCAGAAAAACAGCGCCGCCACGTTGCTGAAAAACAGGTTCCACAACAGGCCCGCCAGCATCAGCGACGCCAGCACCGATAGCCACCGTTTTTGCAGCAATCCCTGGAAGTGGTGCAGGATCACATAAAACGGCCACGCCAGCAGGCAGGCCATGGCGGCGTCCATGATCATGCCGATTGGGAAGGCCAACAGAAATTCGCCCATGCGTCCCGGATTGTCACCGTAAGCCAAAACCGTCAGCGCCAGCCGCTCTACACTGGTAGCCACAATATAGATAAACACGGCGATGGTGGGAAAGCGGTAGCGCGGATTGAGGAAACCAAACATAAAAAATAGCCGTTTATTATTAATGGGAAAGGCTGTTCGAAAAATCTTTGATCACAGAGCAGATTGCAAGAGTTTAGAGCAACCTGCGTTTAATAAAATGCAGATAAGCTGCTCGATTCGTAAAATAACGATCAAAGTATCTGCATTAAAGTGATTTCACTTTAATGAAGTTTGATCTGGTCTGGCGCGATGATCATGACCGGTTTTGCAGCGGCTGCGATGGTGACTGGTAAACGCCCCAGCAGGTCGCCGTCGGCCTGCACAGGCTCACCGGCCGGGCCTGAAATCGTGATTTCTTTTGCCTCAATCACCCGCACGCCTTTTTTGCGGCTTAAGGCGCCTGCGGCCATGGCGGCGGCGTTGGCAAGAATGCTTGTCCGGTTTCCCTTCAAAAGCAGAACCTTGAAGCCGCTGACGCCAATGTCAGCATCGGGCGCGACGACGAATTTTCCGGCGTACAGCCTGCCGTTGGTAATGATGATAGACCCGGCGGTGTAATCCTTGCCGTCAATTGCGATATCATAATCCGGCAATCCGCCTTTTAGCCATTGATAAGCGGTCTCGATCCCGTAAGCGCCCTTGCCCATGAGCCGTTTCAAGGATGGGCTGACCCCGGCGACGATGCGGGCGTCCAGCCCTACCCCGACCATCAGGGCGAACAGGCGCTTATCAGAACCGTTCTGCCTGAGGATACCCGGAAAAAGCGGACGGGCAGGGGCAGCGAACAAAACGCGGGCGATGTCCGCAGGTTTTTTCGGATAAGCCGTCTCCAGGGCGAGAACGTTGGCGGTGCCAAGGGGAATAACACCCAGGGGCGGGGCGTCTTCAAGTTTGGCGAGACCATTCAGCACTTCGTTAACCGTGCCGTCGCCCCCGGCGGCGACGATGCAGTCCTGCGTATCGGGTTCAAGCGACGCCGCAAGCTGCGTCGCGTGGCCGAAACCCTCGGTCACCCGAATATCGACCCGCGCCCCAAGGCCCGTCAGCGCCACGGCGACGGATGCCATAAAATCGGCGCGTCGCCTGCCCGATGTGGGATTGTGGATGATCAGGATTCTTTTTCTACTCATGTTTTCACTCATTGGGGCAGGAACTCTTTTTCAGGGCCGGGTTCAAGGCCAAACACGTCCTTGAAGGTGGTCCGCAAATGGGTGTCGATATCGTCCATCGTGGCGTCAATACCAAGATCGGCGAGGGACGTGACCCCGTGCTGTTGAATGCCGCAGGGAACGATGCCGCCAAAGTGGGACAGATCCGGCGAGACGTTGATGGCGATGCCGTGAAAGGTCACCCAGCGCCTGACCCGCACGCCCAGGGCGGCGATCTTGTCTTCGCGGCCATCCGCCCGCACTACCCAGATGCCGATTCGCCCCTCGCGGCGCTCGCCGGTAACACCAGCCCGGGCCAGTGTGCGTATGATCCATTCTTCCAGATCATGTACGTAGCGGCGAACATCGCTGCCGCGATTTTTCAAATCGATCATGGCGTATGCGACGCGCTGGCCGGGTCCGTGATAGGTGTACTGGCCGCCGCGTCCGGCGTCATAAACCGGGAAGCGGTCCGGCTCCAGCAGGTCGGCAGGGTTCGCGCTGGTGCCGGCCGTATACAGGGGCGGGTGCTGCAAAAGCCACACGGCTTCGCCCGCGCTCTCGTTTTTGATCTCGCCGACCCGCTTCTCCATAAAAGAAAGCGCGGTTTCATAAGGCACAAGATCGCTTGTTTTCAGCCATTCCATAAGGCTGTTTAGCACAGGATTCGACAATAAGCGTCAATTGTTGACAGTGGCGCTTGATTGCGGCTCAAGTATTTGCTATTCCCCGTCGCAGGAAACGACAATCCCCTGAGTAATTACCTCAAACAGGGGGCCCAGCCACTAGGACTATGCGGTCGTGGCGGAACTGGTAGACGCGCAGCGTTGAGGTCGCTGTCCTAGCAATAGGGTGGAAGTTCGAGTCTTCTCGACCGCACCAAAAATCCCCGCTCTGGTCAACCGGAGTGGGTTTTTTTTGCTCTCCCTTAAAACCCCGTACACGTCGTCATTGCGGACGTCTCACTTCCGCTATTTCGGTTTCCACATATCCGTCATTCCGGACTTGATCCGGAATCCAGTTCTTTCTTTAGCTTTCTCAAGCCTCACTATCGGCTGGTACGGTCTCAAGAATGACACCTGAAACAGGCAAGCCCAATTTGCCATAATCCTGAAATCAACCAATTGCTGCCTCACGAAAATAAAAATTCCGCAGAATACAGCCATTTGTTCAGGTCCACAAAAACGTAAAAAGTGAAGTAACGAACCCATTTCACGATGTGGGAAAGCCATCCCAATTTTTTTGAAGTGTTCGTCCGAATGCCATCCCCATACTCCTGTACAGGGATGATGAATACCATATTTACGACTTCAAAGAGCGTAAGGGAATATATTCCAAAATAGGTTAAAAATCAAATTAATTTTGTTTGGGAAGCGTGGAGCCTTTGAAAACAAACAATTCATCCTACCAAAGTGGAGCTAGTTTTCTACCTGCTGGGCTTGGGCCACGTAGCCGCCGCCGCCGAAAACTTCCTCCACTTCACCCGCCAAACAGCGACTAAATGCTCTAACTAAGGAAGAACGACACGGCACTTGCAGTCCCCTTCGGATCAGGGGTGTACGCCAGTTGTGCCTCGTGGTTGATCTTTTACGGGTTGCGCTGGTTTCTGGGGTTGCCCGTTTTGTCCCTCGCACGAGGGAACTTTTGATTTCGCCCGGTGAGTGGCGTTGTACCCCTTACTGAGTTCCCGCTGGTCCTTCAACGTGGTCTCCCCACCAGCAATCGCCCGATAGACAGACGCACGAGACGAACTGATCCCCGCAAGCTTGAGCCATTCGCCCTTCCCCAAGACGGACTTCTTGGAGCCTTTGGGTTG
>JADHSW010000087.1 GCA_016776705.1 Rhodospirillales bacterium | reverse complement strand
ATTGGCTCAGCCTGCCCTCCGGATGAAGGCGAAGGCCGCACCATGGAAATCAAGGGCCGCGACCTGATGAACGGGGTCCCGAAGGAACTTATTATTTCCGAGCGCCAGATTGCAGAAAGTCTGGCCGAACCGGTTGGTGCGATTATTGAGGCCGTCAAGGTGGCGCTGGAACATACCGAACCTGAATTAGCCGCGGACATTGTCGACAAGGGTATCGTTCTGACAGGTGGTGGCGGGTTGCTCAGCAATCTTGATTTCGTCCTGCGCCATGCCACGGGCCTGCCGGTGTCGCTGGCCGATGATCCGCTCAGCTGCGTTGTGCTGGGAACCGGTCGCGCACTGGAAGAAATGAAGCGCCTGAAAGACGTCCTGACTTCCATGTACTAGTTGTTTTGGAAGATCGTGAAAGTCTTCTTTTATCCGAGTCCCGGAAAAGCTTATATTAAGTATTGGGTGATAAGGCTAATTTAAGCTTTATTGCTTACTTATGTCTGGGCTTTCAAAGAATTAGGGAATTGACGTGAAAGAGCATTCACGTTTTACGCATCGCGTTTCTGCTCCTATCCGGAGCCTGACCCACCGGTTTGCCTTTTTGGGACTGGTGATAGCGGCATTTGCCCTGATGCTGATTGGCAAGGCGGATGTGGTCATGATGGAGCGTTTTCGCTCCCAGGTCACCGATTCAGTCGCCCCCATTCTGGATATGATTTCGCGCCCGGTGGCGACGGCAAATGAAGTTATCTCCAAGGTGCGGGTGCTGACTGAAATTCGCCATGAAAATGAAAGCCTGCGCCTGGACAAAGAGCGCCTGTTGCACTGGCAAACTGTCGCCAGAAAACTGGAAGCTGAAAACAAGGCCCTGCGCGCCCAATTGAATTTTGTTCCGGGACCGGTAGCCAGTTATGTTACAGCCCGGGTCATCGCCGATACGGGCGGGGCCTTTGCCCACTCCTTGCTGTTGAATATTGGCGTCCGGCCAGGGGTCAACAAAGGCCAAGCCGTCGTTACCGGGGATGGCCTGATCGGGCGGGTCGCCGGGGTTGGCGACCGTTCGACCCGGGTGCTGTTGATCACCGACTTGAACTCACGCATACCGGTGTTGATCGAAGCGACGCGTACCCGCGCTATTCTCGCCGGTAACAACACCAACAGACCGCGACTTATTCACCTGCCGCCCGGTGCAACAGTTTCGCCGGGTGATCGTATTGTTACGTCAGGTCACGGCGGTGCTTTTCCCGTTGGTCTGCCTGTTGGTCTGGTCGACGCCGTTAATGATGGCGGTATCTCGGTGCAGCCCTTTGTTCCCCGTGACAGGCTGGAGTACGTGCGCGTGCTTGATTACGGCCTGAAGGGAATTCTGGATGAAGACAAAATTGGCAGCGAGGTCCTCAAGGACTAGTAATGAAGCCGGTATTTTGGTCACGCCTGGACACAACCGCACGCAGGCTTACCCCCTTCGGGCTAACGGTATTGCTGGTGCTGATTAATGTCCTGCCTTTGCAAATGCCCGGTTTCGCACGTGTAATGCCATTGCTGCCGTTAATGTCCATCTATTTATGGGCGGTGCATCACCCAAATTTGATGCCCGCCTACGCCGTGTTTCTGATCGGCCTGCTGCAGGATACTCTCACTGGAACCCCCCTGGGGGTCAATGTTATGGCCTATCTGATTGTATATGGTACGGTAGTTTGGCAACGCCGGTTCCTGGTTGGCAAATCGTTTGCCGTGATTTGGGTTGGTTTCTCATTGGTCGGTGCAGGCGCTATGGTGATCACATGGTTGCTGATTTCTTCGTATCACAGCGTCCTTGCGAGTCCGGATGCCATGGCCTTTCAGTATCTTTTATCGCTTGGTGTATTTCCGTTGCTGTCGTGGCTGTTTATGCGTTGGCAACAAGCTTTCCTCAGTCATTTATAGGGTTTGAAAAATGCACAGGGATAGCGAACGTCACAAACTTTTTTCTCGCCGAACAGCGATGCTTGCCGGCGGCAAAGCGGTGCTGCTTTCCGCCCTTGTGGGGCGTATGTATTACCTGCAGGTTGTCGAGTCGGATAAATACAAGACCCTGGCAGACGAAAACCGTATCAACTTTCGCCTTTTGGCGCCACCCAGGGGAAGGATCGTCGATCGCTTTGGTGTGCCGATGGCGGACAACCAGCAGAATTATCGCGTTGTGCTGATTCCGGAACAGACCGGGGACGTCGAAGAAACCCTGCGCAGACTGGGTCGGATTATCTCCATAAGAAAAGGGGAGAAAAAACACATCCTGCGAGAAGTGCGCCGCAAGCGCAGCTTTGTGCCTGTCACTTTGCGCGAAAATTTGAATTGGGAGGATGTCGCCCGAATCGAAGTCAATACGCCTGATCTTCCCGGCGTCATGATTGATGTTGGTCAGAGCCGTTTTTACCCGTTTGCTATCGAGACGTCGCATGTTCTTGGATATGTCGCCGCCGTGTCAGAAGGCGAAACCAAGGGCGATCCCTTATTGGAACTGCCCGGTTTTCGGATTGGTAAATCGGGCATCGAAAAAATTTACGATCTGGCGCTCAGGGGTTCCAGTGGCAGCTCACAAGTTGAAGTCAATGCCTATGGACGGGTCATTCGTGAACTTAATCGCAGCGAGGGCCAGCCCGGCACCCGTCTTCAACTGACCCTGGATTCCGGGTTGCAACAAATGGCGTCAAAACGCCTTGGCGAGGAAAGCGGCTCTATTGTCGTAATGGACGTTCATTCTGGCGGTGTGCTGGCAATGGTGTCGACGCCGGGCTTCGATCCAAACGCCTTTAACAAGGGCCTGAGCAGCGATGAGTGGAACGCGCTTATCTCAAATGACAAGTCACCACTGATTAACAAGTCGATCGGTGGGCATTACGCGCCGGGATCAACGTTTAAAATGGTTGTCGCGCTGGCTGCTCTGGAGAAGGGCGTTATTACCGCCGAAAGTGAGGTATTCTGTTCCGGCAAGACCGAATTAGGCAATGCGACCTTCCATTGCTGGAAAAAAGGCGGGCACGGGATTGTTAATTTGAATGCTGGCATCGCCCAATCCTGTGATGTCTACTTTTATGAGATTGCTCGACGCACAGGTATCGAGCGGATCGCCGCCATGGCCCGCAGGCTGGGCTTGGGGGCCCGACTGGGGCTTGATCTTCCGGGCGAAAAGGGTGGGTTGATCCCCAGTGACAAATGGAAGCGAGGCGCTATCGGCGCGCCATGGCAGAAGGGTGAAACCCTGCTGGCTGGAATCGGGCAGGGATATGTTCTGACGACGCCTCTGCAGCTTGCCGTTATGACCGCCCGGATCGTTAACGGGGGGGTTGCGGTTACGCCGCACTTGACCCGTGATATTGTCACCAAGAATGGCATCACCAAAAGAGAGCAAGAGCCTGCCAGGGACATTGGGCTCATTCCCGCTCACCTTGCGTTGATTCGCGATGCCATGGATACGGTTGTCAATGTGCCGGGTGGCACGGCGTTTGGTGCGCGTATTATAAGCCCGGATTTCCGAATGGGGGGGAAAACCGGTACTGCGCAAGTTCGTCGTATCTCAAAGCAGGAAAGAGAAAACCGCGTTCTCAAAAATTCAGAACTTCCCTGGAAAGAGCGCGATCACGCCTTGTTTGTCGGTTATGCGCCGGTAGATGCGCCACGATATAGCATCGCCGTTATTGTTGAACATGGCGGCGGTGGTTCCCAGGTGGCTGCGCCGATCGGGCGCGATGTCCTGGAAGAAGCCCAGCGTCGCAATGCGGCCCGCCCGGGCGAAGATATTCCGCTTGAAAAAGCACTGGAAACAAAAATCATCCCGTTAAGCGGTGATGATGAAAGCACACAAGGGTGACCTGACGATGGCTGGTGAGGCGCTGAATAAATCTGATCTAAGCATTGCCCAGCGGTTGTGGCGTGTACATTGGCTTTTCGTTCTGGTTTTAATTGCCACGGCTTCAGTCGGATTTGCAATGCTTTATTCGGCTGCAAACGGATCGTTTGATCCCTGGGCCGCACGGCAGATGATGCGTTTCGGTGTCGGCATTGGCATCATGCTTTTGGTCGCAATGACAAATCTCAGGGTGTGGTTAAAGTATTCATACGCCTTTTATGCAGTTACGTTACTGCTGCTTGGTGCGGTTGAGCTGGGCGGCACGATCGGTATGGGGGCGCAACGCTGGATTGACCTGGGTGTGATCAATTTACAGCCATCTGAACTCATGAAGGTAGCTATGGTTCTGGCGCTTTCCCGCTATTTCCACAGCGGCAATATTGAGGATATCGGCAGGCCGACTTTTCTGTTAACCCCCTTGTTTCTGGTCGCTGCCCCGACCGCACTGGTTCTGCGCCAGCCCGATCTGGGCACAGCCCTAATGCTGGTGATCGGAAGTGGCGCCATCTTTTTTGCCGCCGGGGTCAGGATATGGAAATTTGTCGTGCTGTTGGTGATGGGACTGGCATCGGCCCCCATCGGCTGGCAGTTTTTGAGAGATTATCAAAAGCAACGTGTGCTGACGTTTCTTAACCCCGAAAACGATCCCCTGGGATCCGGTTATCACATTATCCAGTCGAAGATTGCCCTGGGGTCCGGGGGATTGTTTGGAAAAGGGTTTATGCAAGGCTCCCAAAGCCACCTTAGTTTCCTGCCTGAAAAACAGACCGATTTTATTTTTACCATGCTGGCGGAGGAATTCGGCCTTGTTGGCGGGTTGGGGTTGCTGGGTCTTTATGTCCTGATTCTGGCCTACGGTTTCACCATTTCGCTCAACTGCCGCAATCACTTTGGACGTCTGGTTGGCATGGGGGTGACGACAACTTTTTTCCTCTACGTCTTTATTAATATCGCAATGGTGATGGGCCTGATACCGGTTGTCGGCGTGCCATTACCTCTTATTTCATATGGTGGTACGGCAATGATGACTCTTTTGCTGGGTTTTGGTTTGTTGCTTTCAGTCCATATCAATCGCGATGAATCCATTGGCAGGCGTGGCGCGGCAGACGATTTCTGATTGTTGTTGATCACTGCGTCAACGTCTGGAAAAGGATTCCCTGAACCAGACATAAAGTCCGCTACCGATAATCAGGGTTGTTCCGCCAAGCATCCAGGCGTCTGGAACGTCGCCGAAAAAGAAAAGGCTGATTGGCAGGGACGACAGCAGGTGAAAGTAAGAAAAGGGTGCCAGAAACGAGGCCGAAGCGCAACTGAAGCCGCGAATAAGCAAGTAATGCCCCATGGCACCGGCACTTCCCATGATCATCATCAGCATCCAGGAATTTGAATCAGGAGTTTCCCAGAACAAGGGCAGAAGGGCGCTCAGCACGATCGTTCCCGTCGCAGTAGAATAAAAGGTGGTGGTGTCGGCCCGGTCCATGGTTCGCATGATGCGGGTCATGATCATGTACAGGCTCAGGCAAATGGCCGTTAACAGGGGCAGGACAGAAACCCACTCCAATTGACCAAATCCCGGGCGAACAATCATGACGACCCCGAAAAAGCCGGCAACAACCGCCGCCCAACGTCTAAAGCCAACAGTTTCTCCCAGAATAGGCACCGAAAAAGCGGTAACCAGAACAGGGGCCAGAAATTGAACGGCCGTTGCGTTGGCCAGGGGCATCAGGGAAATTGCGTAATACATGGTTCCTGTGGCGAACAACAGCAGCACGGCACGCAATGTCTGAAGTCCCGGGCGGTTGGCCCGCAGAAAGCCCAATGACCCACGGGCGCTCAAGAAGATGAATGTCACCAGGGCATGGAAGAAATAACGCGCCCAGATGACGACGGGGACCGGGTTGTCGCTCATCAGATGTTTGCCGATCCCGTCCATGCTGGCGAGCAGGGCGCCCGCACCGACAATCATGAGAATGCCTTTTAGGGTGTTGGAGCTCTCATCAAGGGCAGCCGTCATAAAATTCGTCTCGCCTTTAGCAATCAGTGGCCCAAAATGGTGTGGGAATTCTTGCCTGAGAACCGATGTTATGTTGATGCCGACAGGCGAAATTAACCTATCACCAATCTGCTGTCGTACCCCAGTGTATAGTTAGGCATAAAGTTGTTGGATGGGTGGCGGTGAAGTGGTGATAATTTTCGGAAATTTCCCGTTTCCGGCAAGGATTACTTGATGATTGTCTCATTTTCTCCCGCCCATGTGTAAAAGGCCTTGTCCATGATCAATTTGTGATCAACAAGCCCTTTCTCAATAAAATTCAACAGGTTGGTGCACAGGTTATCATTTCCTTCAAAGGACATTTCACTTAGTAAATGGTTGAGTTGCCTTTCAAGCTTCGCGTGGTCTTGCATGTGAATTTCAATGTCAGGATAAGAGCATGCCTTCATCATGGCGGCCTCGCGCCGGAAATGATCAGTGGTGTACTCGTTTAATTCAGCCAGAGCTGTGCCGACAATCAGGGGGTCACAATCTTGTTTGGATACTTTCTTAATGCGGTCAAATATTCCGAATAAATATTTGTGATCGTTATTGAGGTCGTCAAAACTGATCCCGATATCAGTCATCCAATTAATTGGCATAGTCATTTTTTCTTTTCTTGCTTTTCCATAGAGTTATATGACCCCAAAAATCATCTGTTTTGCAGGTATCCAATGGGGGTCATATGTTCGCCTGGGTTATTAATAATTTTGGACCGTGTGTCATGTGCTTTTGAATTTACGATGACTAACGTAGACCCGGATGGTTTCACCGTTAATTCTGTAACATTTCAATTTAATTCAAAATGTGTCTAAAAATTTCAGGCCAGTGGAAGGCGTTGAACATATTGTCCCGTTTGCGTGCAGTTCGGCGGATGTCCTTTATCACCATGGCGGCACCTGTGTGTCTCATCTTCATTCGCCTACGGGTCATTGCGATGAACCAGAAATTTTCTCTTATGCAATACAGCCAAGTTGTTCCAAAGACGCCGGCGTCAGACAATGCGTGCCGGGCTCTTTATTAAAGTCTATTAAAGAGGTTCGGATATGGTTGTGGGAATTCAGGATTCTGAAATTCAATGCTTGAAGCGTAACCTCTCTATTTTTTCACTATTAATTCATTGACGTTTCTGCTTGATTCAATTGTGTCAGTTCAGGGGGTGGCCTTATGGGCGAAAAAGCAAATATCATCGTTATCGATGATGATCCGGACATCCTGGATACGGTGAAATTTATTCTGAGTGAAGCCGGATATCAGGTCTTTACGGCAACAAATGGTGATGAGGCCGTGGCTTTACTGGCGGACAGGGTTTTTGACCTTGCCATTATTGATATGATCCTTCCGGGAACAGACGGATTAACGCTGACCAGAAAGCTGAAAGAAGAAAACGACACCGGTGTCATAATTTTAAGTGGCCTGCAAGAAACCACGGACAGGATCGTTGGGCTGGAAGTCGGTGCGGACGACTATGTGACCAAACCTTTTGATAATCGCGAGTTGTTGGCGCGGGTCAGGTCGGTTCTCAGAAGGGTGGAAAACAAAAGTAAACCTGCCCCGACAACTACTAACAAATATTCTTTTGATGGCTGGACTTTGAATGCATCGAACATGAACCTGACTTCACCGCAGGGAGAACAGGTTGAATTAACAAGTGGTGAATTCAATCTCCTGCAAGCCCTTGTCGAACATGCCAATATGGTTCTTAGCCGGGACCAGCTTCTGGACCATACCCACCAGAATTACACCCCGGCTTTTGACCGTAGCGTAGATGTACAAATCGGGCGTCTGAGAAAGAAAATTGAGGTAGACCCCAAAAAGCCGCAATTGATTAAAACCATTCGAAATACCGGTTACATGTTTACCACGTCGGTTGTTCGTAAATAATCTGTACAACTGGGACCCAGGGAATGGAATTCCCGGATTATCTTTGCGAAACGCCTTCAGACCGGATTTTCCATCGACAGCTTCAAAAACATCGTGGCCATCAAATTCAGGGATAATTCACATCACCTTTGGAGAATCAGCTTCATCGTCAATCATCAGAATTTTGCCATGGCAACTGCACATGCCCGTTAATCTGGTTGCCCACAGTATGTGACCCTCGCTTTTCATGGAAATGTCTGGAGAATTTCAATATATGTCCAAATGTGTCAACTAGGGAATTTTCAGATCAAAGGTGGTATAAAGTAAGGACGCATAAGAGATTATCGTCTTTGGTGAAATTTATTCCCGGCGGGATAGGATTGCATTTGGAATTTCACACCGATATCGGTTATTTCAGGTCAACCTCTTTTAAGGAAAAAAATCCCACCAACTGCGGAAACAACTCTCGATGAGTACTGCTTAATTCATGAATATAAAGACCATATATGATGTAGTCCTTCGGTCCTTTTCCGGCTCTGTTGCCCGACGTCTTACCTCGACCATTGTGGTGCTGGGGGTCATCGCGACGCTGATTACCACGGCTGTGCAAACCATCCATAACTACCAAACTGAAATTACAAAAATTACTGACCGCCTGGAAAGTGTTCGAAACACCCATGGGCCCAGCCTGGCGTCCAGTGTCTGGAGTTTTTCAGCACGCCAGATCGAGCTTGAACTGAAAGGATTGTTAAACACTCCTGATTTCGAGCATGCAGAAATAAGAACCAGGAGCGGCGATGTATGGGCGGTCGGTGAAAAGACGTCTACGGATGTGCTGGTGAATGAATTTCCCCTGATCTTTTCAAAAGATGGAGAGGATCACCACCTGGGAACCCTGTATGTTAGCGCGGACAAACAGGGAATATACGAGCGCGTAAAGTTACAGACACTGGAGGCGTTAGTTTTTTACGGGAGCTTGGTGTTCTTTCTTGCAGGCTCGCTCTTCCTGGTCTTTCGCCAGCTGGTTACGCGCCATCTAAACACCATGGCCCGCTACACATCGTCCATTTCTCTGGATGCTCAGTCACAGCCCCTGGTCCTTGACCGTGCGGAAAAGACTAACGGCACCGACGATGAATTGCAGCAGGTATCGAGCGCGATCAATTCCATGCGGACTCAATTGCAGAACTCCATTTCTGACCTGCAAAAGAGTGAAGCGCGCTTTCGCGATTTTGCCCAATCCTCTTCGGACTGGTTTTGGGAAATCGATGAAAATTATAGAAACACATATGTTTCACCGGGGTTGACTGAGTCGACTGGTTTCGATGAAAGCTACTATCTGGGCAAGACCCGGATTCAAGTGGCAGCAGAAAACACCAAGAGTGAAAAGTGGCGGGCGCACTTAAGGGATTTGGATAGCCATCGCCCCTTCCGGGATTTCAATTTTGATATCCCAACCAGGGATGGAGGGCATATTTCGGCAAGCGTAAACGGCACACCTGTTTTTGATCACGATGGAATCTTCAGGGGGTACCGTGGAACAGGTAAAGATAACAGTGAGCTACAATCACTTGAACAGCAATTCCGTCGATCACAGAAGATGGAGGCTGTGGGCCAGTTAACAGGGGGAATCGCCCATGATTTCAACAATATTCTCGGCATCGTTATGGGGAATCTTCAAATTCTTCAACGTATGACGGTTAAGGATGATAAAGCCCAGGCACGTATAGATGTTGCCCTGAAAGGCGTTATGCGTGGCGCCGACCTGACCCGCAAGCTTCTTGGATTTTCTCGTATGGAAGCCCATGGGACCAAACTTACCTCGGTAAATCAATTTATCGAAAACCTGGAGGAACTGCTTTCCAAATCGCTGACGGTGGCGATTAAAGTTGAACATCATCTAAGCGAAAATCTTTGGCAGGTAGAAGTCGACCCAGGCGATCTTCAGGATACAGTCCTCAATCTGGCCCTGAATGCCCGGGATGCCATGCCCGATGGCGGCAGGCTGGTTATCGAAACTTCGAACAAGGTGCTGGATGAAGAGTATGTAAGGCTTAAACCACAATGTCGGGTCGGTGAGTTTGTCATGCTTTCGGTTAGTGACAATGGACATGGGATGTCCCCGGAAGTCAGGGAAAGAGTTCTTGAGCCGTTTTTCTCAACCAAGGAGGAAGGCAAGGGAACAGGCCTGGGATTGAGCATGGTTTACGGGTTTGTGCAGCGTTCCGGTGGACACATGAATATTTATTCCGAGCCTGGAAAAGGAACGACGGTCACCCTGTATTTGCCCAGGGGCAATACAGAAAGTAATCGTGATAATAAACATGCCAGCGAAGGCGCTCTGCCGGGTGGAAAAGAAACCATTCTGGTGGTCGACGATGAAGAGGGGCTGGTCGAAATTGCCGTCTCGCATTTGCAGGATTTAGGCTATCGTACAATTTCGGCACAAAATGGCGATCAGGCTCTGAAAATTATCCAGGACAACCAGGACATTGATCTGTTGTTCAGCGATATTATCATGCCCGGCGAACTGGATGGCTATCAGTTGGCCATCGCCGCACAAAAAATCCGCCCATCACTCAAGGCATTGTTGACAAGCGGGTTTACCAAAAAGAAGGAAGATTACTTTAGCCCGGACGGGTCACAATATGCGAAATTAGCCGCCAATTTGTTGAACAAGCCCTATAACCAGTCAGAACTTGCCATTGCCGTTCGAAATATTCTGGATGGCAAGGACGATATTTCAGTCAATTGAACGGTCCCGGGGTGGCGAGTAATTTCAAGTCTGAAAAAGGGGAATCCAGTTTTCTTTATGCTTGGAGATAATACGTCATGGCATGAATATGCCCAAGATAGGCGGCGAAGATAAATAAAGAAGTTGCGCCATGGCCGATGCCGTTTTATATGATGCCCAGCCAACCGGAAAGGAATAGGATCAATCAGAAGCAGGATTGGACGGTTCTTCTCCAGAAGCGCTGAAAAGCGCTTAAATTCAATACTAAGGGCGCTTAGCTCAGTTGGTAGAGCAGCTGACTCTTAATCAGCGGGTCGTGGGTTCGAATCCCTCAGCGCCTACCATTAAAATCAACGCCTTAGCCGGAAACGGCTGGGGCGTTGTTTGGTTTTAAGAAGAAAATGGCAGCTTAATGGCAGCGATTTGAGGCTGTTATGAATTCATAGAAAAAATTATTAATTCGGCTTGGTGGGACCTGATTTAGACCCGTTCGGTTACAAATGGGTTACTTTCTCGCCGGGCGTGCCCTGACCATTTCCACCAATATTACAATCCAGTTATTGCAGCGTAGGCCATCAGAGCAACAAAGCCATAAAACGCAAATTTTATTGACCATTCTATGACTTGGTTTTGAAGCTGCCCCAGTTTCCCATTCCTTAATGTGGGCTGGAACTTTCCATCGACCAAATCCCACATTTTCCATCCAAAGAAAAACATCACGCTAAACATCACGATAGT
>JADHSW010000086.1 GCA_016776705.1 Rhodospirillales bacterium | reverse complement strand
CTTTACCCATATGATCATTTTTGACAGTGATGCCGGGCTCGCCATGACCCTGGGAGAATCGGTTCGGGTAACCGAAACCACGCCTGAGCGCCTGTCGCGCTCGTCGCTGGATTTGATCAGGAAATAGATTTAACCCATGCCCTATCTGGTCTTCATTCTGGTGATCCCCATGCTTTTCATGCTCGCATTGTGCGTGGCGGGCTAGGGGGACGGCATGCGGCTGCACCACCTGCCCGTACTGTTCACTTTGATGCTGGCCGCCTGCTCATCCATGGAAATACCCTATGTGACGCAGCCGCTTGAAACGCAACTAGCCCCGAAGGTGGAAATCGCCAGAATTGCCGATGTTCGGGTTGAACTGGTTCAGGGACCGGCCCTGCCAATGGCGAAATTGCTGTCAAATTCCGTCGCCGCGGGATTGAAGGATCACGGCGCTATTTCCACCCTGAATCCCAACGAAGTGAGCCGCTTCATTTTGAACGGCCGGGCCGAAGCGAACTGGGATGACCGCCGGGTTCCCTTTGTCATGCTGATTTTCTGGACCCTGACCGATTTGAGCGGCAAGAAAGTCGGCGAATACACCCAGGGCGTGCGCGGTGCGCGCTGGAAATGGGAATACGGCGATCCCCGTATTATTCGCGCTGTGGGCAACGGCGCCGCCAAACCACTGGTGGCGATGATCATTGAAGAAGAGAACGAGTCCCTGCCCGTGTTGCTGCTGGGTACGGGAATTCTTGTCGAACCGATAATCGGCGCTCCCGGCGACGGCAACATTGCCCTGCGTAAAAGCATCATGGTCGCCCTGCGCAATGTCGATGTGTCGATTACTGAAGACAGGCGTCAGGCAAGCGTCACCCTGTCGGGGCAAGTAGGTGTTCAGCCTATGGGAAATGGTTTTGACAAGGTGTTGATTGTCTGGCGCATATTGACCATGGACGGATTCGAAGTGGGCAGGGCGACCCAGGAAAACACCGTGCCTGCGGGGCAGTTGCAAGGCCGATGGGGCAGCGATGCAGACAAGATTGCCGATGCGGCCGTGATCGGCATCGAGCGAATCCTGGGTTCCAGCCCGGACAGACGCTCGCCTTCCATCATTGATCCCGGTGGCGAACCGCCTCCAACACCCGATTTGGACAGAATTCCCGGCCGCGCACCGCCGCCACCGGAATAAATACACCTCTTGCGGGCCGTTCTTCCTGTTTCCCGTTTACAGGGGCTGGGGACGCTGGTAGGTTTTGCCCTGTTTAAGGGCCGGACACTCCGATTCTCGTTGGCGCCGTGTGATTCGGTCGCCGGATTGGGAGGGCGCCCGAAAGGGAAACCGCCAAGATGAAAATCCTAGCCTGCAACTCCAACAGGCCTCTTGCCGAAGCCATTTCAGCCTATTTGAATTTGCCCTTGACCAAGGCCAGCGTTCGCCGGTTTTCGGACATGGAGATTTTTGTTGAAATTCAGGAAAATGTGCGTGGCGAGGATGTCTTTGTTGTCCAGTCTACCTCGTATCCGGCCAACGATAATTTGATGGAACTACTGGTCGCAATCGACGCCCTAAGGCGTGGCTCGGCCCGGCGGATTACAGCCGTTATCCCTTATTTTGGCTATGCCAGACAGGACCGTAAATCCGGTCCAAGAACGCCGATTTCGGCAAAGCTTGTCGCCAACATGATCACCACCGCCGGTGCCGACCGGGTGTTGACCATGGATCTGCACGCGGGCCAGATTCAGGGCTTCTTCGATATTCCCGTTGATAACCTGTTCGCCGCTCCGGTGCTGACCAAGGATATTGAAGATTCCCAAAATGGCGATGATCTGGTCATTGTCTCTCCCGATGTTGGCGGCGTCGTTCGTGCGCGAGGGCTGGCCAAGCGCCTGAACGCGGATCTTGCCATCATCGACAAACGCCGCGAGCAGGCGGGTGTGTCTGAAGTGATGAACATTATTGGTGACGTTGATGGCAGGCATTGTATCCTGGTCGATGACATCGTTGATTCGGCGGGCACCCTGTGTAACGCCGCGACGGCGCTTAAGGCAAAAGGCGCGTCGTCTGTTTCGTCTTATGTGACCCACGGCGTCCTGTCTGGCGGTGCGGTTGCCCGTGTCACATCATCCCCAATGGATAGTCTGGTCATAACCGACACCATTCAGGCGACGGAGGCCGTGCGGGTTTCCCAAAGCATGAAACAGCTGACAATCGCGCCGCTGATCGCTGAAGCCATCAATCGCATCAGCGACGAAAGTTCCGTTTCCAGCCTGTTTGAATAAAATCAGGCCTTCGGGCGCACAGTCAAAAGCTTGATGATGTCCTTGTACAGGAACGTCTTTTCCACCAGTTCCAGACCGACCCCGTCCAGGTACTGTTCGGTGTTGCGATCAAATTCGGCCCCATAGGCAAAGCGTACCCACGGCGCCCACAGTTTCATCATGAATTTTCGATACGGGTCTTCGGAAATGGCGTATTCCAGAATGTGAATGATGCCCCCGGGCCGGCAAACCCGGCGCAACTCTTTCAGAGCTGGTTGCTGGTGTTCGCTATCCAGGACACAAAACAGGAAGGTCGAGGCGACGGAATCGAAACTGTCGTCGGGAAAATCCATCTCCATGACGTTCATTTCCCTGAGCTCAACCGCCGTGCCCAGTTTATCCTTGCGCCACTTTGCGCGGCCCAGCATGGCGTGGCTCAGATCAATGCCCGTCACTCTTGCATCTTTGGGGTAATAAGGGAAATTGCGCCCCGTGCCGACCCCGGCATCAAGCAAATCACCGCTCAAGCCTTCAAAAATAATTCGGCGCACAGGCTTGTAGCGACCATGCTCGAAAGGCATGTCCAGAATGTCGTACAGCCGGGCGATGCGGTTATAGGTTTTTTGCTTGCTCAAGGGGGTCCCGTTCGCGCTTTATTCAAGTCATCAGATTATTACAGTCATGGTGACGTGCTCCCCAACTTATTCTCATCCATAAGTCAGGCCTGTTCCGGTTATGGTCCTGTTTTGAACGGGGTGCAATCTCATTCGGCGCAAGCCAGCATCTGAAAGTAATAGCCCCGGTGAAGTTCCCCATTGGTGCCGCCACTGTTGGACAGGGTAAGGGATCGTATTCCATGCAGATGCGCCGGAAGGCTTCACCGAGCGTGCAGGTTTGAACGAGCAACAATCCGACAATAATTCCTGTGCCCATGAATGCCCCGGCCAAACCAGAAAAGTTCAAGCGTGATTAGTATTGAAGTCATTTGCAGCGGAAACTGAGATAAGCGCGTGACGATACGCAGCGCAGGCGCTTTTGGACAGTCCTGAAGACTGCGATACCCTGGTTTTTTTTACTGTTTCATTGTTTGACTGTTGGCGCACATCCCTATAAAAGACACGCCACTCCTTGATGCACCTGAAATGGGGTGCAATCAAAACCGCTGACACCCCTGGAGGTTGGCATTTTAGACAACTGAATTTTAGGAGAATTCCAATGGTTCAAGCCGCTACTATGAGTGTCGAGCTGCGAGATCGGGCAGGCAAGGGGGCAGCCCGTGCAACACGCAGGGCCGGTCGCGTACCAGCCGTTATCTACGGCAACAAACAAGATCCCGTCATGATTTCACTCGACCCCGTTGAACTGATGATGCAACTGCGAGGCGGAGGCTTCTTTTCGAGCGTTTACGAACTGGATGCGGCCGGAACAAAACACCGCGTCCTGCCCCGCGATCTGCAACTGCACCCTGTCACGGACCGTCCCCTGCATGTTGACTTCATGCGCTTCAGCGCGAAGACGCGCCTGAACGTCGAAGTCGCCGTTGTCTTCATAAACGAAGAAGATTGCCCGGGGCTGAAACAGGGTGGTGTCCTGAACATCGTTCGTCACACTATTGAGCTGCTTTGTTCGCCGGATCACATCCCTGAAAACCTGGTTGTGGATCTGGCCGGACTGGAAGTGGGCGACAGCGTTCACATCAGTTCCATGAAGTTGCCTGACGACGTCGATCTGACCATCACTGACCGTGACTTCACCGTCGCCACCATCGCGGCTCCGACGATTAACGTCGAAGTCGAGGAAGACGAAGATGAAGACGAAGAGGGTGTGAAAGCCGCAGAAGCCGCAGACGACGAAGAAAGCGAGTCCGAAGACTAATCCTTCAATTTTCCTGGCGGGCGTCTTTTCGCCAGCCAGTGGGAGCCGGTCGTTATGTTGCTGCTCGTTGGCCTGGGCAATCCCGGTGGGGATTACGCGGGGAACCGTCACAACATTGGATTTATGGCGGTGGACGAAATCGTCCGCCGCCATTCCTTTCAGCTATTCCGTTCAAAATTTAACGGCGAGCTGGCGGAAGGCCGAATCGGTACGCAAAAAGTTCTGGCCCTGAAACCCATGACCTACATGAACGAGTCCGGTCGTTCGGTTGGCGTGGCGGCGGGTTTCTATAAAATCCCCTCCGAAGACGTGCTGGTCATTCATGACGAGCTTGATCTGGAAGCAGGAAAAATTCGCCTTAAATCAGGCGGCGGCCATGCCGGTCACAATGGCCTGCGCTCGATCAACGCCCATATTGGCGAAGGCTATCGGCGTCTGCGTCTGGGTATCGGCCATCCGGGTGACAAATCCAGGGTCACGTCGCACGTGTTGAAGGATTTTGCCAAATCCGATCAGGAATGGTTGCAGCCCCTGCTGGGCTCCGTTGCCGATCATATCGCAATGGTGCTCCAGGGCGATGACGCGGGCTTCCTGAACAAGGTCGCTCTGGATATAAAGCCGGAAAAGAAAAATAAGACAAAGGATAACGAATAATGGGCTTCAACTGTGGCATTGTCGGCCTGCCAAACGTCGGGAAATCGACCCTGTTCAACGCTCTGACGGCGACGCAGGCGGCGGAAGCAGCGAACTTCCCGTTTTGCACCATCGAGCCAAATACGGGCCGTGTCGCAGTGCCGGACTCCCGCCTGGACAAGATCGCCACCATTGGAAAGTCCGCCAGAATTGTTCCGACCCAGCTTGAATTCGTCGACATAGCTGGCCTGGTGCGCGGCGCCTCCAAAGGCGAAGGCCTGGGTAACCAGTTCCTTGCCAACATTCGTGAAGTTGACGCCATCATTCATGTGCTGCGTTGTTTCGTCGATGAAAATGTTACCCACGTTGAAGGCGACGTTGGCCCGGTTCGCGACGCAGAAACAGTTGAAACAGAATTGATGCTGGCTGATCTTGAAAGTCTGGAAAAACGCGTCACGCCGCTTACCAAAAAGGCCCGCGGCAACGACAAAGACGCCGCCACCCAGCTGGCCCTGGTAGAAAAAGCGCTTGTGGTGTTGCAGGAAGGCAATCCTGCCCGCACCATCCAGGTTTCAGAAGATGAAAAAAAAGCTTTCGACATGCTGCAATTGTTGAGCGCCAAGCCTGTGCTGTATGTGTGCAATGTGGAAGAGGAATCCGCTGCGGAGGGCAACGCCTTATCGGAGGAAGTCGCCAAAATGGCTGCCGGACAGGGAGCCGTCTCGGTTGTGATTTCCGCCAAGATCGAAGAAGAAATCGCCGCCCTTGATGACGAGGCTGACAAGGCCGAATTCCTGGAAACCCTGGGACTTGAAGAAACGGGCCTGACCCGTGTTATCCGCGCCGGCTACGAGCTTTTGCATTTGATCACGTTCTTCACCGTCGGCCCCAAAGAAGCCCGCGCCTGGACAGTGCGCAAGAACGCCAAGGCGCCACAGGCCGCAGGTGCCATCCATACGGATTTTGAAAAAGGCTTCATCAAGGCCGAAACCATCGCCTATGACGACTTCATCGCCTGCGGTGGCGAGCAGGGCGCTAAAGAAGCCGGAAAAATGCGCCAGGAAGGCCGCGACTACCTTACCAAAGACGGCGATATCATGCTGTTCAGGTTTAATGTGTAAGACGAGACTAGGCTCTCATCCCCGGATGAAATAATGCTGAAACTTTTCAATTGGCCCTTAATCAAGTCAAGTTGTGACTGTGTCTGAGGCTATTGCATCAAGGAACGAATTTGGCCTAATTCTGAATCTCGATCCAGTTTCCCATGGAAAAGACTTGATGATCGCTCTTTGTGAGCGATACTTGTTCCATCAAAGTGAGGGTGGTTTTAATTGTAGAAGGCATGGGGAACAACCCTATCAGTACAACTCAAAAAGAGCCTGTCTTGCCTTCCTTCCCCTTCCCCGATACTGTTCTTCAACAAAGAACAGCAGGCTGAAAAGGATTAAACTATGAGCGATGCCATTACAGGGGGCTGCCAGTGCGGCGCGGTTCGTTATGAATGCACGGAAGAGCCGGTTTTCGCCGGTCATTGCCAATGCACCAACTGTCAGAAATTCAGCGGCACTGGACATGCCTCGAACATGCTGTTCTCAAAAGCGGCTTTTAGCACCACCGGCGATACCTCAACTTATGAGTATCAGGCCGATAGCGGCAACACCCTCACCCGGCATTTTTGCCCGAAATGCGGATCACCGGTCTACGGTACGACGGACGCCAACGTAGACGCCGTCATGATCCGCGCCGGCGGCCTGGACGATCCTTCAATTTTTGAAGCCAATTTCGCTCTATATAGCGAAAGCGCACAGGCATGGGACACGATTGACCCGTCAATAAAATCGTTCCCGGGAATGCCGCCGAAAAAGTGATCGCTATTTATTAAGGGCTGACCACCGGATTGCCCTGGCCAATCCAGTCCACGATGCCCCTGGTGACATTGTGAATATTGGTGTAGCCGAACTGCTCGGATAATCCTTCCGACAGCAGGTTGGTGCGGTTTCCGGTGCGGCAGATCATGATGAAAGGCTCGTCTTTCTTGACGGTCCCGGCCAGCTCCTCAATGAAGGCGCGACGCAGTTTCCCTGATTTTTCGAAGGATTCCATCAGGATCGATCCCTTGATGACCCCGGTTTCCTTCCACTCTTCAGGATGGCGCACATCGATAAGCTTGATCCCCTTGGCGAGCAGGCTTTTCAGTCCTTCGTTGTCGATATTGCTGAATTTGGGTTGAATAATCGCAAGCAATTCAATTTCAAAGCGCAGCGTCGAGAGAGGCGGAATGACGTCACCGGCGCCTTTTGGCCCGTAGGCCAGGTGCGGGGGAATAATCAATTCCCGCTTGCCGCCGACCCGCATACCCTTGACACCCTGATCCCAACCGGGAATCACCATTCCAACCCCTACCGTGAAATTAAACGGCGCCCTGCCTACGGAAGAATCGAACTGCTTGTCATCCTTGATCAACCAGCCCGTATAATTAACGCTGACTTTCGACATATCGACGGCTTCTTCGCCATCACCGATGACAAGATCGTTAATTTTTAGCTCTTCGGCGGCGTTTGAACCCGCCCACGGGGCAAGGGTAAGCATCAGGGCGAAAAGGGCGGGTTTAAGACATTTCATTTACTTTTTTCTTTCATGATAGCAGGAAGTGAGCGTGCGCCGCGGCGACGGGCCTGGCGGGGTTTGTTTGCCATGCCTGAACACGGACATTGGCGATGCGCTTGCCCTGTTTGATCAAGGTGGCGCTGGCAAGGGTGTCCTGGCCTGTGCACGGACGCAGATAATCGACGGATATGTTGACAATGCGCGGAAGGATCTGGATTTCCATTTCATATAGCAAATGGAATATAGCGGCATGTTCCAGCAGAGCCGCCACCGTGCCACCGTGCAGGAAACCCATTTGATAGTTGCCGATGTTGCTTTCAAGATGCTTCAGGCGCGTAAGGATTGAATTGTTGATCACTTCGCATTCAAGGCCAATCACTGCCGAATAGGGGATAAGCTTGCTGATGGCGGCGAAATCGCCAAGCTCTTTCAGTTTTTGAATATCGTTCAACATATCAGGCCTGCCCCTGCCTTGATGAATTAAAGCCAGCGCCGCCGAGCATGAAGGTGGCGACACAGTGGGCAATGGGATCGTTGCTGTCGCCGTGATGGGCGACGCCACGAACGAAGGCAACGGAACTGGAAAGGCGGAAGCAGTGTGCCTCGCCAATAATCGCATCTCCGGGACTTGCCGGTTTCAAATAATCGATGCGCAAATCAAGGGTCGCAACGGGCATTGTTTCGCTTACCGCCGACATGGCGCCAAGACCGGAAACCGTATCAAGCAAGGTGGAAATCACACCGCCATGGACAACCCCGGTTTGCGGGTTGGCGACAAGGCGGCCCTGGTATTCAAGACGAATTGAAGCCTTGCCGGGCTCAAGCGACATGATTTCCAGGCCCAGTTCCCGACAATGGGGGATGGCTGAAAAAATCTCCTTCAGTTGATCAAGATCGGCTGTTTTCGGGATATCGGTCATTTGTCCTGCAGGTGTTTTCAATTGGTTTTGAGGGCCGGATTATAGGGACCTTTTCCAACAATGCAAAAACCTGTCTTGAAGGCAGGCCCGGAACCTGAAAAACTGCACTTTCGCCAGAATCTGGCGAATTTGATCAATTCTGTAAATCTTGGGGGAATTCATGTCGGAACCGGGTACGCCCACAGTTATCGGTGTCATTGGCGGCAGTGGCGTTTATGAAATTGACGGACTGGAAAACACACGCTGGGAGAAGGTTTCGTCTCCCTTTGGCGATCCGTCCGACGAGCTGTTAATGGGCGATTTGAATGGTCAGAAAATGGTCTTCCTGCCCCGTCACGGTCGGGGCCACCGTATACCGCCGTCCGAACTGAATTACCGCGCAAATATTGACGCCATGAAGCGCGCCGGTGTGACGGAAATCATCTCTGTCAGCGCCTGCGGTTCCCTGAAGGAAGAATTGCCGCCCGGACACTTCGTCATCGCCGATCAGTTTATTGATCGCACTTTCGCGCGGGTGAAGAGTTTCTTTTCAACCGGTCTTGTCGCCCATGTGGGGCTTGGCCATCCGGTATGCTCGCGCCTGGGCGACGCGATTGAAGGAGCCATCAAGGAGCTGGAAATACCTTATCAGCGCGGTGGAACCTATCTCGCAATGGAAGGCCCGCAATTTTCAACCAAGGCCGAATCCGAGCTTTACCGCTCCTGGGGCTGTGACGTAATCGGCATGACCAACATGCCCGAAGCCAAACTCGCCCGCGAGGCAGAGATGTGTTACGCCACCGTCGCCATGGTCACGGATTTCGATTGCTGGCACCCGGATCACGACCACGTCAGCGTAGACGCCATCATCAGGGTCTTGCTGGATAACGCCGACAAGGGCCGCTCGCTGGTCAAGCAGGTTACCCCGAAACTGAGCGGTCGCGACGTCTCGTGTTCCGATGGCTGCCATACGGCGCTGGAAATGGCGATCATCACCGCACCCGACGCCCGCGATCCGGAATTGGTTAAAAAGCTCGACGCCGTGGCTGGCCGCGTGTTGAAGGGTTAGATCATGCTGGTAGAAGGAAAACCGACCCGTACCATCTGGCTTGGCGACAATGGCCACACGGTCGAAATCATCGACCAGACCCGTTTGCCGCACGAGTACATCATCGTCGGCCTTGAAAACCTGGACGATGCGGCCAGGGCTATTTTTGACATGCTGGTTCGCGGTGCGCCCTTGATCGGGGCGACGGCGGCATACGGTATGGCGCTTGCCATGCGTGAAGACGCCACGGACGCAGGCCTGGACAATGCCTACAGGGTTCTTTACGCCACCCGTCCGACGGCGGTTAACCTGCGCTGGGCCCTGGATGACCTGAAAGCCATTCTGTCGCCGCTCCGCGCTGATGAACGTCAGGCCGCCGCCTACAGGCGGGCTGTCGAGATCGCCGACGAGGATGTGGAGATCTGCTCGTCCCTTGGCGAACACGGGCGAGCCATCATCGAAAAAATATGGACCGACAAGGGCAAGCCGGAACGCATCAATATCCTGACCCACTGCAACGCCGGTTGGCTGGCGACAGTGGACTGGGGCACGGCGCTGGCCCCCATCTACAAGGCCCATGACGCCGGAATCCCCGTGCATGTATGGGTCGATGAAACCCGGCCACGCAATCAGGGCGCGTCATTGACCTGTTGGGAGCTGGGCCAGCACGGCGTTCCCCATACGTTGATTGTCGACAATGTTGGCGGCCATTTGATGCAGCACGGCCAGGTCGATATGGTCATTACCGGAACCGACAGGACGACGGCGGCGGGCGATGTGTGCAACAAGATCGGAACCTATCTCAAGGCGCTGGCGGCGGCGGACAACAATGTGCCATTTTATGTTGGCCTTCCCGGTCCGACCATCGACTGGACCATAAAGGACGGTGTCCGCGATGTGCCCATTGAAGAGCGCGATCCGGGCGAAGTGACGAGGCTTCCCGGTTTGACGGACGACGGTCGCATCGAAACCGTGACTATCTCACCCAAGGGCAGCCCGGCGGCCAATTATGCCTTTGATGTGACGCCGGCCCGTCTGGTCACCGGCCTGATTACGGAGCGCGGCGTCGCCGAAGCTTCCGAAAAAGGATTGGCGAAACTGTATCCGGAGCGTGCATGACCAAAGATCCCGGCGATAAAAGGCTTTTCCCCCGGCATCCTCTGCACAAGATTGTGCGGGTAGAAGTCGATGGCGAAATCTATGAAGGTGAAACCACCGATATTTCACTTGGCGGGGTTTCCGTCACTGCGACTACTCATTTAAGCAACGATGCTTTCGTCAACATGCACATCGACACCATCGGCGAGATGACAGGTCATGTTGTCAGGTCAACCGATGACGGCTTTGCCGTAAGGTTTGACCCGGTCAAAGAAGAAAAAGATCGCCTGGAAGCACATCTGAAATCCATGTTCAAGAAAGACTGATTATCATGAAAAACCGGTGGTCCGAAAAAGAGGCCAAAGCGATGATTCGTCGCTATGGGCGCGATGGCGTTAACGCAGACAGGGCGCTCAGGGTTTACACCTCGCGCCTGCTGGGTAATGAACCCCGTCTGGTTTTGCACGGCGGTGGCAACACGTCCGTCAAGACGACGATGCCTGATGTTATGGGCGATAGGATCGATGTGCTGTGCGTCAAGGGCAGCGGTTGGGACATGGGAGATATCAAACCCCAGGGGTTGCCAGCCGTCAGACTGGAAAACCTGCGCAAGATGATCGCCCTGGACAGGCTCAGCGACGAAGACATGGTCAACGCCCAACGCGCCAATCTTTTGGACAGCGCCGCGCCCAATCCGTCCGTTGAAACACTGCTGCATGCTTTCCTGCCCCACAAGTTCATCGACCACACCCATTCCAACGCCGTTCTCGCCCTGACCGACCAGCCGGGCGGGGATGAGCTGTGCCGCAAGGTGTTTGGTGCGAAGATGGGCTATGTTCCCTACATCATGCCGGGTTTCGCACTGGCGAAAAAAGCCTCCGAGGTCTATTTGCAAGACCCGTCCGTCGAGGGACTGATCCTGTTCAAGCACGGCATCTTCACCTTTGGCGACACGGCTAAAGAAGCCTACACCCGCATGATC
>JADHSW010000085.1 GCA_016776705.1 Rhodospirillales bacterium | reverse complement strand
CATGATTGGCATCGGCACCGCCCTTGCCGACGATCCGAAACTTTCATGTCGATTGCCGGGTATGGAAAAGTATTCTCCCTGGCGCATTATCGCAGACAGTTCCCTGCAAATTCCCTTTTCAAGCCCGATGATCGAAACAGCAAACGAGTTGCCAACGATCATAATGACCGTCCCGGGGGCCAATCGGAACAAGATCAGTGAATTAAAAAAGAAGGGCGTCAAAGTGATTGAAGTGCCAAGCTCTGAATCTGGTCACCCGGCAGTTGAGGCCATGGCCGAAACATTGGGTGGGCAGGGGTTGACGAGGGTTTTGATCGAAGGGGGCGGCAAACTCGCCGGGGCGTTTGTGCAATCCGGACTGGTTGATCGTATTGCCTGGTTCCATGCGCCAAAACTTATCGGTGGCGATGGTGTTCCCTCGGTAGCGGCATTCGGTGTAGAAAGCCTTTCGGATTCGCCATCATTTATTCGCACGGGCTTAACGTGCTGCGGTGAAGATGTTCTTGAATTTTACGAACGCAATAACGAGTAACGATCAAAGATTATGTTTACAGGTATTATCACTGACGTAGGGACTGTCCGCTCCATTGTTAAAACGGGCGATACCCGCATTGAAATCACCACCCGTTTCGACACGGATACGATTGATATTGGAGCTTCGATCTGTTGTTCGGGTGCTTGTATGACGGTTGTCGAAAAAAGGGATGACTGGTTCGCCGTAGAGGCATCGGCTGAAACCCTGTCAAAAACCGTATTAGGGCAATGGCAGGAAGGAACCCGCATAAACCTCGAACGCGCCCTAAAGGCCGGAGATGAGATGGGTGGCCATGTTGTGTCTGGTCATGTTGACGGAACAGCTGAAATAATTGGGCTGGAAAGTGAGGGGGATTCCCTTCGCGTCAGATTTAAAATAATGGGTTCCTTGAAGTGTTTCATAGCCCCGAAGGGTTCTGTCACGCTGAATGGTGTTTCGCTGACCGTCAATGAAGTGGAAGGCGAAACCTTTGGCGTTAACCTGATCGCCCATACCCAACAGGAAACCACCCTAGGAAATCTTGCCCTTGGGGACGTCGTCAATGTGGAAATTGATATGCTGGCGCGCTATGTTGCCCGGCTTCTGGAAATCGAACGGTCCTAATTGGACCTCATTAACTTCTAAGGATTAGGCTAAAACCGTGCCCCACTCAAAAAATCTGTCACCCGCTGTAGACATTATCGAAGACGCCCGCAATGGCAGGATGTTCATCCTGGTTGATGATGAGGAGCGTGAAAACGAGGGTGACCTTGTCATTCCAGCCCAGATGGCGACCCCCGAAGCAATTAATTTCATGGCCAAATACGGCCGTGGCTTGATCTGCCTGACTCTGACCCCGGAACGTATCGCCGAACTGGCGCTTCCAGCAATGCCACGTCACAACGATTCACGCCATCAGACGGCCTTTACGGTGTCGATTGAGGCCAGGGAAGGGGTGACAACCGGTATTTCCGCCTCGGACCGGGCGCGAACCATTGCCGTCGCAATTGATCCATCCAAGGGTGTTGGCGATATAGCAAGTCCCGGGCATGTCTTTCCTCTTGAAGCAAGGGAGGGCGGCGTTCTCATTCGTGCAGGCCATACTGAAGCTGCGGTCGATGTCTCCAGGCTTGCCGGTCTGAACCCGTCCGGCGTCATTTGTGAAATCATGAATGAAGACGGCACCATGGCGCGCATGCCCGATCTGGTGAAATTCGCCCAGCATCATAAGTTGAAGATCGGTACGATTGCCGATTTGATTGCTTACCGCCTGAAAAATGACAGTTTGATCGAACGCACGCTGGAAACCACTTTCAACAGCATTCATGGCGGCGAATTCAATATGGCGGTGTACATCAATAAAATTGCCTATGCAGAACATATTGTCCTGTCCAAAGGTGACATCAGCAATGGTGATCCTGTCCCTGTGCGTATGCATGCCCTTAGCGTGCTTGATGATGTTCTGGGCGATACGGCGTCGGGTAAAGCGGGCTCTCTGCACAGCGCCATGGAAATGATTGCCGAAGAAGGACGGGGCGTTATTGTTCTGATCCGGGAACCGGACCCGGCCAGCCTGTCCGACCGTGTTCGTCGCAAATTGGGTGAAAAAGTGAAGAGTAGTGGCGAATTGCGCGATTACGGCGTTGGCGCCCAGATTTTGCTCGATCTGGGGATCAGGGAAATGATTCTGCTGTCGAACACTCAGCGTAATATCATCGGCCTGGAAGGTTACGGACTTACTGTCGTCGGCCAACGTGCTATTCCAGCTTAAAGAGTAGCGAGAGGGAAGTTATAATGTCTGAAGCTCCTAAAATCCTGATCGTCGAAGGACGTTTCTACGAAGATATTTCTGATGCGCTTTTCCAGGGGGCTGCTGCCGTCCTTGACGAAGCCGGTATGGAATATGAGCGCATGCCGGTTCCGGGCGCTTTTGAAGTCCCCCAGGCGATCCGGTTTGCTATCCGCTCCATGGAAATTGGTTCTGCAATGAACCGTTATGCCGGTTTTATAGGTTTTGGCTGCGTTATTCGGGGTGAAACGTCCCATTATGACTATGTGTGCCAGGAGTCCGCACGCGCCCTTATGGATCTAGTAATGAATTACAGTGTTGCCCTGGGGTACGGAATCCTGACCGTAGAAAATCGCGAACAGGCATGGGCGAGGGCAGATATGACCAAAAAGAACAAGGGCGGTGATGTCGCCAAAGCCTGTCTGAGGATGATGGAAGTTAAAAAACACCTCCGTCTCGTGCCACGATGAGCGATAAGGAAACCGGAGGTAAATCCCCCATTGGGGTTGACCGGTCTTCTGCCAGACTTGCCGCTGTACAGGCGCTATACGAAATCGACATGACGGGTGTCGCAGCAGATTCCGTCATTCATGAGTTTCTCAAAAATCGATGGAAACCAATTCCGGGCATGCAGAATGACGAGGAAGACTTGCCTGAATTGGCTGATCCTGACGGTGCTTTGCTTGCTGAGTTGATTCGCGGCGTTTCGGCTAAACAGGTAGATCTGGACGGTATGATCGGCCCGGCGCTGTCCGGTGACTGGACTGTAGAGCGCCTTGAGGTGATTTTACGTGCTATTTTACGAGCTGGAGCCTTTGAGATGCTTTCCATGAGTGACGTTCCGGCAAGAGTAGTTATCAACGAATATGTCAATGTCGCGAAAGCCTTTTTTGACGATAACAAACCCGGAATGGTAAATGGAGTGCTCGACAAACTTGCACGCGTCCTGCGTACGGCAGAAATGGAAAAATGACCTATGACCCATCAGTCCAGGCCCGGTGAATTCGACCTTATTTCCAGCTATTTTAAACCGTTGGCAAAAAATGAAAGCGGTGCACTTGGGCTGACAGACGATGCGGCTGTGCTGAACATAAGAAATGGTCATCGTCTGGTTGTCACCATGGACACTCTGGTTTCAGGGGTGCATTTTCTGGAATTTACGCCACCTCATTTCATTGCGGCAAAAGCACTGCGGGTTAATTTGTCCGACCTTGCGGCGATGGGGGCTGATCCGGCTTATTACACGCTGTCGCTTTCGTTACCGACTTTCGGCGATGTTAGTTACAACGAAGATTGGCTGGACAGGTTTTCCCAGGCTCTGGGCGTGGAACAATCATTATATAATATCGTTCTTGTGGGCGGCGACACCGTTTCAACCCCCGGTCCTTTGTCACTGACGATTTCAGCCTTCGGCTGGGTTAAAACAGGACAGGAAATTCTCCGCTCAGGTGCCTCAATTGAGGACCTTGTCTTTGTTAGCGGTACTGTCGGTGACGCCATGCTGGGACTAGCGGCGGTGCAGGGGAGTTTCCCCGATCTTACCCCATCGGACCTGGAAATTATCACTGAACGCCATCACCGCCCCCAACCCAGACTTCAACTTGGCCGAAGGCTTTTCGGTCTTGCCAACTCAGCCATTGATATATCGGATGGACTGATCCAGGATTTGGAGCACATATGCACGGCATCTGGCGTCACAGCAACCATACGAGCGACAGATATTCCGCTGTCCGGACCCGGGAAAAAGTTGATTGATGATGACCCGGACTTGATCAAAACCATTCTATCCGGCGGCGATGATTATGAATTATTGTTTACCATTCCTCCTGAATGGAAATCATCCATTTCTTCTCTTGCAAAGGAATTGGGGCTGCCCTTGACGCAGATTGGAGAAATTGAAGCCAAGCGAAGTGGCGATTCTGTCAGTGTTTACGATGCTTGCGGCAACTTGATGTCGATACCTGCGAGTGGATACAGGCATTTTTGATCAGGTAAGTCACGCTTCCACAATCGTTGATGACAAGATAAAGTCTTTCCAGGTTCATTCGCCGTGGAGACTATTTAAATTATGGATGTCAAAAAACTTGTCATCATTTTTTCCGTCTTTCTGATGCTTTCGGGCGCGGCGGTGAGTGTGATGAAGTGGCTTCAGGTTGGTCCCTTTGAAGTAGTGAGCGAAGAAGAAAAGGCGGAGGAAGTAGCTGCCGTTCCTGATGTTCCCCCCGTGGCGATTGAAATGGAGGCCATGAATATTCCGATCTTCGCCGATGACAGGGTAGCAGCCACGGTGATGATAAAAATGAGTGTCGAGGTCATTGGACCCGATAATGAAGAGAAGGTCACCAAACTCTTGCCAAGGCTTGGCGACGCTTTCTTTAAAGACCTTTATTCTTTCATTCCACGTGTCATTCGCCGACAGAATAAATTGAATGCGTCGATCCTTTCCGAACGACTGAAGATGACTGGCGATCAGGTGATGGGGCCAAACGTCATCAACAAAATCATTATTAACGAAGTGACAGAACGCTGATTCTGTGGCTTTTTTGTCAAGCCCTGTACACGAGTTACCGCACCTGCGAACAAAAAAAGTTGAGTACTTGTTAGGTTCTATGAATTAGTGATAACTAATAAAAAAGGTATTTCAAAAACTTACACGTCTTTTAAATAGAATAATAAGTACCTTTATCCTTTGTTTCTCATGGACAAAAGTGCCCGGTTGCTTTGGCAACACGATTCTGTCATTTTCCCTCTGCTTTTTTTCGTTTCGTGTTCTTTCTAACAAAAAAGAAGGACGACCCTTGGGGCGCCTGCCTTTTAAGGCCGACACCCGAATGGGCTTTATCAACTACAAGGGATATGTGAAGCATGTCGAATGTTTACGTCTTAATTCTTGCCGGTGGCGCTATCGCGCTTCTTTACGGCATCTATGCTATTCGTTCCGTTTTGGCCGCACCGGCTGGAACCGAGCGCATGGTGGAAATTGCCAGCGCAATTCAAGAAGGTGCTAGCGCCTACCTGAACCGTCAATACAAAACCATTTCCATGGTCGGTATTGTTATCGGCGTTCTGCTGGGTTTGAAACTCGGGATTATGGTTGCCATTGGCTTCTTCATTGGCGCCATTCTTTCTGGTCTGGCTGGATATGTTGGTATGAACGTTTCTGTTCGCGCCAATGTACGCACCGCCGAAGCGGCTCGTTCCGTCGGCCTTGCAGGCGGTCTGGACGTTGCCTTTAAATCAGGCGCCATCACCGGCATGCTGGTTGTTGGGTTGGCTCTGCTGGGCCTTGCTGGCTACTATGTTGTGCTTCGCAACATGGGGATGGCCGACACGCCTGAAGGCATGCGTCATCTGCTAGAGGCCCTCGTCGCCCTTGGCTTCGGCGCTTCACTGATTTCCATCTTTGCCCGTTTGGGCGGTGGTATCTTCACCAAGGGCGCCGATGTTGGTGCCGATCTGGTTGGCAAGATTGAAGCCGGTATCCCGGAAGATGATCCGCGTAACCCTGGTGTTATTGCCGATAACGTTGGTGACAACGTTGGTGACTGCGCCGGCATGGCCGCTGACCTTTTCGAAACCTACGCAGTGACCATGGTCGGCACAATGTTGCTGGCGGCGATCTTCTTCGTAGGTGCCGAACAGGAAACCATGATGGCCTTCCCGCTGGTTATTGGCGCGGTTTGCATTCTGGGTTCGGTTATTGCGACCTGGTTCGTTAAGCTGGGTGCTTCCAATAATATCATGGGCGCACTCTACAAAGGCTTCTTCGCCAGTGCGATTGTGTCCGCCATCCTGATTGCCGTCATCATCAGCTATATGTTTGGCTTTGATGCGACTTTCACCGGTGCTGGACGCACCATCAGCGGCATGGACCTGTTCATTTCCGCTCTTATTGGCCTGGTTGTCACCGGACTGATTGTCTGGATTACTGAATACTACACCGGCACCGAACATCGTCCGGTCAAAAGTGTTGCTGCAGCATCGGTTACCGGTGACGCTACCAACATCATTCAGGGTCTGGCCATTTCCATGGAAGCAACGGCGTTGCCGGTTATTGTTATCTGTGGTGGCATTATTGCCGCGTTCCTGACGGCTGGTTTGTTCGGTCTTGCTATTGCAGCGACCACCATGTTGGCCCTGGCCGGAATGGTTGTTGCCCTGGATGCTTTCGGCCCTGTTACCGATAACGCCGGCGGTATTGCTGAAATGGCGGAACTGCCTGAAGATGTTCGCAATACAACGGATGCTCTGGACGCTGTTGGCAACACCACCAAGGCTGTTACCAAGGGTTATGCCATTGGTTCCGCCGGTTTTGCTGCACTGGTACTTTTTGCAGCCTACACAGAAGACCTCAAACATTACTTCCCTGATGTCACGGTTACATTCCAGTTGCAGGACCCGTTCGTTGTTGTCGGCCTGTTCATTGGTGGCATGTTGCCGTTCCTGTTTGGGGCAATGGGCATGATGGCTGTTGGCCGTGCCGGTGGTGAGCTGGTGGTTGAAATCCGCCGCCAGTTCAGGGAAATTCCTGGCATCATGGAAGGCACCGGCAAGCCCGAATACGCCAAGTGCGTAGACATGCTGACCAAATCGGCAATCAGGGAAATGATTGTTCCTTCGATGCTGCCGATTCTGGCTCCGGTGGCTATCTACTTCGTTATTCTGCTCGTTGCCGGGCAGGATCATGCCTTTACGGCGCTGGGCGCAATGCTTCTGGGTTCTATTGTTACCGGACTGTTCGTCGCGATTTCGATGACCTCGGGCGGTGGCGCATGGGATAACGCCAAGAAGTACATCGAAGACGGCAACCATGGCGGTAAGGGCTCTGACGCCCACAAGGCTGCGGTGACCGGTGACACGGTTGGTGATCCTTATAAGGATACCGCCGGTCCGGCAATCAACCCGATGATTAAGATCATCAACATTGTGGCGATCCTGATGCTGGCAATGCTCGCCTAAATCAAGTCACGATGCAGACAAGGAAAAGCCCCGGAGGGAATGTCTTCCGGGGTTTTTTCTTACTATACTGTGGTCTAATTAAAGCGGCCAATATTGCCAAAGAGTTGTTCGATAAAGCCAAATTCATTTCCGGCTGTCGGCGTCTTACGGTCAACAGGTTGAATTTTTTTGCCGTTTTCAGCCGTCAGGCTTTCAATCTTGCTGACCACGCCTTCATTGTCGAATTTGACAATAACAACACTGCGTTCCTTTACCTCAGGCTCAAAGAAGGCAAGTGTTTCGGTGCGTTGGGATACGTAGAACCATGTTTCCTGATCGAAGACGGCGACGCTGGAGGGTGTTCCAAGAATTTCCTGAACTTCACCTCGTGATACTTCGCCGGGGACGATATCGCTCAAACGTTCGGGGTCGGGTAAATTGCCGCGCACATCTATCTTTGGCGTACAGGCGACAAGCAAGCCTGCTACGGCGAAAGAAAATAAAAGCTTTGAAGGTTTTGAAATCGACATTATTACTTGCGCCCCGTTGGTATGAGGGTGCGATTATACTGGGCGCAAGCCGCGTAAACCAGTATCACATTTTGTGAACGTCACCACTTGAACCTTAATCGCACCACACGAAGCCTCTTGTCAATTGTCAGGCCTTTGAAATGAAACTTCTGAAAAAGATTTTCTCATTCTCCCACGAGAAGGAAACGGCGCATAAATTGTATCGAAGCATTGTCGAACAGGCGCGTGATGAAAGCTTTTATCGGGATTTTGGCGTCGCTGACACTTTCGATGGGCGCTTTGACATGATTACACTGCACATGGTGCTTGTCATGCGTCGCCTGAAGAACGACGTCGATCAAACCCGCAAATTGTCGCAGGCACTTTTCGACTTCATGTTTGACGATTTTGATTTGAATCTACGCGAACTTGGAATTGGCGATATGGGCGTTCTTAGCCGGGTCAAGAAGATGGCCAAGGCCTTTTACGGAAGGCTTGAAGCCTATGACAACGGGCTGAAACAGCAAGATAATACGAATCTGTGTGAGGCGCTTCAGCGAAATTTATATCGCGAAAACGATGCGACACCTGAAAATCTGGCTGCGATTGCTGCCTACATGCGCCAGGAATCAGAACGGTTGAATGACCTTGATATTGCCCTTTTTATGAATGGACAACTGGAATTCGGCCCGGCTCCACAGGTTTCCAAGGAGTAGCGCAATGTCAGATAAACCGGAATTCAGTTACTTTGTAAATTGTAAATTGTTGAAAGAGGCTAAAAAATTATACAAAATTGAAGCCAGTGAGGAAGAGCGGGCAGCTTTGGCAAAACGTTTTGATCTCTTGAGCCTGGACTTTTTATTTGCCCGCGCACTTGTTTACAGGGAGCAAGGGGATCTGGTGCACCTCAAATGCGAGGTAATTGCCGACTTGTCTCAGAAATGCATTGTCTCTGGCAAGCCATTGAAAAAACACATCAATAGCAATTTTGAGCGTTCCTTCAGCAACTCCGCGGAACCGTATTTTGGTAGCGAAAAAGAACCTGAGGGAGAAGGGGAGTACACCGGCCCCTACATCGATGACAACACTCCGGAACCGCCTGATCCAATGGTCGATGGTGGTTTTGATCTTGGCGAAACGGTGGCCGAACAGTTATCATTGGAAATTGATCCATTTCCCCGTTCACCGGATGCCAATTTTGATGGTTATTCTAGTTTTGATAATGGAAAAGATGAAGAGGGGAGAATAAGCCCCTTCGCTGTTCTGGAACAGCTTAAAAAGAAATCATAATTATCTGTGAAGCCGCTTGCCCCTGCGACGTTTATTCGCTAAGTAACACCGCTTCGCTCCGTGAAGCGTAACCGAAAGAATTGAAAATGGCCGTTCCTAAAAAGAAAATTTCCAAATCACGCCGCAATATGCGTCGTTCACATGATGCACTTAAGGGCTCTACGTATGAAGAATGCTCTGAATGCGGAGAGCTTAAACGCCCTCATCACGTTTGCCCGTCCTGCGGTCAATACAAAGGCCGTGAGGTCATGGAAGCCGGTGACGCCGCTTAGTTCCTGATTTCAGGGTCTGGCCTTCGCACAAGGATTTTCCATTTGAGTACGCGGTTAACGCTTTCTCTTGACGCTATGGGCGGTGATAACGCCCCAGGCATGGTCGTGGATGGTGTCGGTCTTTCGTTGGAAAGACTCCCTCACGTCGATTTCCTGTTGTTTGGTGACGAAAAGCAGTTAGCCCCGCTTCTCGATAAAAACCCGCGCGTTCGTGATGTCTGTCAAATCCGCCATACGGAAGACATCGTTACCAATGACGAAAAACCCGGTGTCGCCTTGCGATCGGGCCGCAACTCAAGCATGCGACTGGCCATTAACGCCGTTTCGGATGGCGAGGCAGCTGGAATTGTCTCCGCCGGCAATACCGGTGCCTTGATGGCGATGGCGAAGTTCGTGTTGAAAACCCTTCCCGGAATTGATCGTCCGGCGATTGCGTCCTACTTCCCGACTATTCGCGGCGAGAGCCTGATGCTCGACCTTGGAGCCAATGTCGTCTGTGATGCGGAAAACCTGGTCCAGTTCGCGGTGATGGGCGAGGTATTCGCCCGTAACGTTCTTGGACTCGAGCAACCGTCTGTTGGCATTCTGAATGTCGGGTCAGAAGAATTGAAAGGACATGATTCGGTCAAGCATGCTTTCAATACCTTGCAGAACATCGATCTGCCAATAAAGTTTCACGGCTTTATTGAGGGTGATGATATCGCCAAGGGGACCGTCGATGTTATTGTTACCGATGGATTTACCGGAAATATCGCCTTGAAAACGGCAGAGGGAACGGCAAAGATGTTTGGCGTTTTCCTGAAAGACGCCTTTCTTAGCTCCACCACATCAAAGATTGGTGGATTGCTGGCAAAACCGGCATTGAACAAGCTTCGCATGCGCATGGACCCCAGGCGTTATAACGGCGCCATGTTCCTTGGCCTGAACGGGATCTGCGTCAAAAGCCATGGTGGCACAGATGCCCTGGGCTTTGCCAATGCCCTGGATGTCGCCGTTGAGTTGATCACCGATGGACTGAACGATGTCATCAAGGAAGACCTTGCCCATCTTGACTCCGTGCCCCAGGAAGAATCATCAGGCTCATGACCATTCGTTCCAGGATTGTTGGTACGGGTTCCTATTTACCTGAGCGCATTGTGTCCAATGCCGAACTGACAAAAACAGTTGATACCAGTGATGAGTGGATTATTGAGCGCAGCGGCATTCGCCAGCGTCATATAGCAGCTGACGATGAAACGACAGCCGACATCGCCTATCAATCAGCCCTTCGCGCCCTTGAGGCATCTGGTGTCGGCATTGCCGACATTGACATGATCGTACTTGCGACGGCGACCCCCGACAATACCTTCCCATCCACGGCGACCAAGGTTCAAGCAATGCTAGGCATGGAACATGGTGCGGCCTTTGACGTTCAGGCCGTGTGTTCCGGCTTTATCTATGCGCTCGCAGTAGCCGATAACTTCATCAAGGTTGGACAGGCGGAACGGGTAATGGTCATTGGAGCAGAAACGTTTTCACGCATTCTGGATTGGCAAGACCGCACCACGTGTGTCCTTTTCGGGGATGGGGGCGGTGCCGTCGTTCTTGAAAAATCCGAGGAGGGGGATGGAATTTTTTCCACTCACCTGCATTCCGATGGACGTCACGGAAATCTGCTTTATGTCGACGGTGGTCCGTCAACAACGCAGACGGTTGGTCATTTGCGCATGTCCGGCCGTGAAGTCTTTCGTCATGCTGTCGTTAATCTGGCGGCAGTTGTCGATGAAACCTTGGCCGCTAATAATTTTCAGCGCTCCGATATCGATTGGCTGGTTCCGCATCAGGCGAACTTGCGCATCCTGTCGGGAACAGCCCGCAAACTGGGGCTGAGCGAAGATCAAGTGGTGATCACCGTGGACAGACATGCCAACACCTCCGCAGCATCGATCCCACTGGCACTGGACGAAGCCGTCCGCGATGGCCGTATCCAGAAAGGTCAGTTGGTATTGCTTGAAGCGATGGGCGGCGGCTTTACCTGGGGTGCGGCTCTGGTTCGCTGGTAGGCGTGCATTTTTACGTATTGAGTTTCTTAAATTTAGGGGCTGAAGTAGCTAAGAACCGGGAGAGGTTCTATCATGGCTACGATGTACATCCGCAAAAGTAGGCTTACAGCCCGTCAGCAAGGCAAGTTGATTGAGCACTTTGTGGCCGGCAGCACGGCCCGCGCTG
>JADHSW010000084.1 GCA_016776705.1 Rhodospirillales bacterium | reverse complement strand
AGGATGCGGGTGTTATCGCGCGGTTCTTCTTTTTCCAGCGCGAAGGTTTTAATAACATCCTTGCGCGGGGTTGAGTCTGAATGGATAAAAACGTCAGAGGTTCGGGGTTTGACAATCTTGCGATTAATAGGGACGGCCACGGTAGTGGGTGAAGTCGCCTCAGCCTTGTCCCGCTTGAAGTGCTTGATCGGGCTGCTTTTGACGACTTTCCGGTTGATCGGAACGAGGGATACGACCGGTTTGCTTTCCTGCTCAGGCTTGTTTTTTCTGAAAGTCTTGTGAAAAACTGGCTCTTCCCTGGGCACCGATAAAGGCATGGGCGCAATGACCAGAGTCTGTTTTTTCCTGGGAGCAGCGACAGAGGCGCCAACTTTGTCAGCAAGGGATTTTTGGGTCGTTCTTGGAGGAATGATCCTCCTGTTTATCGGGACAGGCCGTTCAGCGTTATCCCCACCGGTCTTCTCATTCATTGCAGGTCCCCACCCACCTGTGATTATTCTGACGCGTCAAAGGTGTTAGCGTCGGGCGAATACTATAATGATTTTTAGGTTGGAGTCTTGCCCTTTTGTGACAGGCTTACTTTTCGCTGAACAGCGAATAACCCCAGAACGGATAAATCTGGATTTTAAATATCGACAAGAAAGGACAGGGCGAAGGCGGGAGTTGACAACTAACCACAAAAGGACTATTTACCTAGTTGTTCTTTGACAAGGTCTATATATCAGGAGAGTAAATAGGGGCAGTTTATAACCTTGCCTCACAATAATGGGAAACTAATCCCATATCGTGAAATGGGTTCGTTCCTTCACTTTTTACGTTTTATTGGAAGTGGTCCTTTCCCCACTCATTGAAAGGACTGTACTGCCCTTTCCAGGTCTTCCTTAGGTCATCCGGATCTTCCAGTCCCACGGACAAACGGATCAGACCGTCGCTTATTCCCATGCGGGCGCGTTCTTCTTCGCCCAGTCGTTGATGGGTTGTCGTCGCCGGGTGGGTAATCAGGCTTTTCGAGTCGCCCAGGTTGTTGGAAATATCGATGATGTCGACTCCGTTCAGGAACCTGAACGCCCCGTCGCGTCCGCCGGGAACTTCAAAGGCGATAAGGGTCGAGCCGCTTTTCATTTGTCTGGCCGCCAGTTTGAACTGGGGATGGCTTGCAAGCCCCGGGTAAATAACCCGCTGGATACCGTTAAGTCCTTCAAGGAACTGGGCCACGTACAGGGCGTTGGACGACATTTTACTGACCCTGAGATCAAGGGTTTCGAGCCCTTTGAGTTGCAGCCAGGCATTGAACGGGCTGGCCGACGGGCCGGTATTGCGCAGGAACGGTTTTAATTTCTCGTTGGCGAATTCCTCGTCGTTGGACAAGATTGCGCCGCCCATGGCGCGGCCCTGTCCATCGATATGCTTGGTCGACGAATAGGTAACAATATCGGCACCCAGCTTAAGCGGGCTTTGAAGGACCGGTGTGGCGAAGACGTTATCAACGACAACCCGTGCGCCGGCCTCGTGGGCAAGATCGGAAACTGCCTGAATGTCGATAATTTCCAGGGTCGGATTCGATGGGGTTTCGATAAATACGGCGTTGGCGGGCTGCGACAGGGCTTCGCCCCATTGATCCAGGTCGGTACCGTCAACCAGTACGCCTTCGATGCCGTAACTTGGCAACAATTCGGTGATGATGTAATGGCACGATCCAAACAGGGCGCGCGATGCGACGATGCGATCCCCGGCTTTAAGCATGCAGGCAAGCGCGGCGAAAACGGCGGCCATGCCGCTGGCGGTGGCGTTGCAGTACTGGGCTCCTTCCAACAGGGCAAGGCGTTTTTCGAACATGGCGATTGTCGGGTTTGCGTAGCGTGAATAGACAAACCGGTCCTTGTTTCCCTTGAAAGCCTGTTCGGCTTCTTCCGGGGATGAATAGACGTAACCTGACGTCATAAACAGCGCTTCGCTGGTCTCATCGAAATGGGAGCGTTCAGTGCCGCCGCGCACCAGTCGGGTCGCAGCTCGCCAGTTTTGTGGATCGTTTTTCTTGGTCCCCATGGGATTTCTCTCTTTCGCGTCTCTTCGTCCTTAGGTGCGATCATTTCAAATAAAATTTGAAACGTGGATCGCCCCCATTTTTAAGGTGGGGCTTATTCACGCCATAGACCTGAATGGTCTAGGTCGATAAGACCCATACTTGGGGCGGGTGGACAATAAAAAAAGCCCCGACAGCTAGGGTCAGGGCTCTTCGAGCGCCGACCTTTTAGCGAGTTTTTATCGTGGTCGCAAGCTGGTCGTGCAAATCACCACGTGGGATACTATCTAGTCCTGGAATGGCAAAAGGTCAAGAAAAATGGGAAATCAATCACCCTTTCCCAGTTTGTGGTGGATACGCCGCATGCTGTACCAAACCGCGCCGACGACGATGGGAAGGGCGATACCGGTGGCGATTTCTGTGTTGACGGGAAATCCTGCAGCCTTAACGCTTTTGGCGGCGTAGGTGACCAGTCCCAACAGGTAGTAGCTGATGGCGACGACGGAAAGGCCCTCGACGGTTTCCTGCAGCCGAAGCTGCAATCTGGCCCGCCGGTCCATGGATTCAAGTAAATCCCGGTTCTGTTCTTCAAGGGCTACATCGACACGGGTGCGCAACAGATCACTGGCGCGGCCGATACGGCGCGACAAGGTATCCAGCCGTTCAGAGGTCGAACGACATGTGTCCATGGCCGGGGCCAGCCTGCGGGTGACGAATTCACCGGGTGGCTGCAGGCCCCTGATCTGGCTGATGTCGTTAATGCGCACTTCGCGCAAATCTTCGATGCGGCGGTTAACAAGGGCGTGATAGGCGCGTGCGGCGGTGAAACGGTAACTGATGTCAAGCGACATGGCCTCGACCTCGGCCGCCAGATTGGTCAGGCTTTTCAGGGTATCGCGCTCTTCATCGCCGCCCTCAGCCCTGTCCATGCGGCCAATAAGGTCGCTCAGGGTACGTTCATAATTGCCCAGTTTGGGCAGGACATCACGGGCCAACGGGAAGGCCAGCATCGCCATAATGCGATAGGTGCCGACTTCCAGCAGACGCTGTATCAGCCGCCCGGCCTGGCGTTGGTTCATGCCGTTGTCGCGCACCAGAATGCGGCTATAGCCGTCATCATGGACGCGAAAATCAGTCCACACCAGGGCCTCGCCGCCGCGCATGCCGCTGCCGGTGACGGAATTGTCGGCGAAAAGTTTGGCCAGTTCGTCAAAGCTTCGTTCTGGGCCATTGCTGGATTCCAGAGCCAGGTTGGTTGCGCTCAACACGTCGCCGGGCAGGGCTGCGATCCAGTCTGGGGGAATTCTGTCAATGGCTCCGTCCGCAAAGGGGGCGTCGAATTCACCGCTCAGATAAAAGGTATAGGAGGAAAATTCCGTATGGCGTTCCCACTTGAAACGAAGCTCTGCCCCGCCTGCGGCGACAAGGATGCCAGAATGATGTTTGGCCCCTGCTTGCGGTTCCTCAATGCTGAAATGACGGCACAGCTGGGCGATGTGCAGGCGGTCGCCTTCCGGGTCGGTCTCGCCCGACAGTGCGGCCAGATGGCTGATACGGACAGGGGCACGCAGCAAACCGTAAGGCCGGGCATGAACTTCTTCGGCCAGACTTTTGCGCAAGGGGTGTTCGCGAAATGGGCTCATGGCGGCAAATAATCTCAAAATTGATGCAGAAAAAAATCAAGGAATCACTATATCAGCATATTCTAAGCGTTATATTGATTACTCATGATGAAAATGACTAGGAACTTTGATGAGCGACCTTACCCGTACGGATGATCTTTTCTTCAATCGCGCCGGAATGGAGCGGGGGCGGGTCGAAAGCCTGACCGATGATGCCCTGAAAGGGGCCGACGATGGCGAGTTGTATCTTGAATACAACCAGTCGGAGGCTGTGGTTTTCGATGACGGGCAATTGAAGAACGCCAGTTTCGATACGTCTCAAGGGTTTGGCCTGCGCGCTGTTTCGGGCGAAGTAACGGGCTATTCCCATGCCTCGGAACTTAGCGAGGAAGCAATCAGGCGAGCGGGAGAAACCGTCAAGACCGTACATGCCGGAAAGGGCGGCACCCTGGCCGCGCCCCCGCCGGGAACCAACGCCCAGCTTTATGTGGATGACAATCCCCTGAGCCTTGTTGAGTTTGAAACCAAAGTAAAGCTGCTGGCCGATATGGATGCCTATGCCCGCTCTAAGGACGAGCGGGTGGCGCAGGTGTCGGCATCCCTGACGGGCAGTTGGCAGGCGGTGCAAGTGCTGCGTCCAGATGGTGTCCGGGCTGGCGATATTCGCCCGCTGGTGCGCTTGAATATCCAGATCATGGCGGCTCAGGGAGAACGCATGGAAACCGGCAGTTACGGCACCGGTGGCCGGGTCGGTTATGAGGAATATTTGAAGCTGGAAACATGGAAGAAGGCCGTCGACGAGGCCTTGCGTCTGGCGCTTGTCAATCTGGAATCCGTGCCTGCGCCCGCGGGCGAAATGGATGTTGTGCTTGGTCCCGGTTGGCCGGGCATCTTGTTGCATGAAGCCATCGGCCACGGTCTGGAAGGGGATTTTAACCGCAAAAAGACGTCCGCTTTCTCCGGCCTGCTGGGTGAACGCGTCGCCTCCCCCGGCGTGACGGTCATTGATGACGGCACCATCGCCGACCGGCGCGGCTCGCTAACCATCGACGACGAGGGCACCCCGGCGCAAAAAACCGTTTTGATCGAAGACGGAATTCTGAAAGGCTATATGCAGGACCGCATGAACGCCCGCCTGATGGGTGTGGAATCAACCGGTAACGGGCGTCGCCAAAGCTATGCCCACGCGCCGATTCCGCGCATGACCAACACCTACATGCCTGCGGGGGACCGTGACCCGGAAGAAATTTTGAAATCCGTAAAAAAGGGGCTGTATGCGACCAACTTTGGCGGCGGGCAGGTTGATATTACGTCCGGTAAATTCGTCTTTACCTGTACGGAAGCCTATATGGTCGAAGACGGCAAGATCACCGCACCCGTCAAGGGGGCTACGTTGATCGGAAATGGCCCGGATGTGCTGACCCGTGTTTCCATGATCGGCAATGATATGGAACTTGATCCCGGTGTCGGCACCTGCGGCAAGGATGGTCAAGGGGTTCCCTGCGGCGTCGGTCAGCCAACCATCAGAATCGATGGTCTGACGGTAGGCGGTACGGCGGCTTAATCAACGTCGTTTTCACCCAGAAGGTCGCTCATAACAGGGACGTTTTTGGCTTTTTCGACATCCAGTTCATCGAATGTCTTTTCCAGATCGCGCTCGACAATCCGTGAAACTTCGGCATCGACGACGTCGGAATATTCCAGGAAAATACGGGTCGCCCGGGCAATGTCCCGTGCCCCTGATTCAGAGCGGATGGCCTTGATCAGTGACGCGCCTGCGGCATGCATCAGCCGGTGTGGTTCTTCTAGCTGTTTGTACTTGCGGTTGCTTCCTTCGGTTTCGCTGACTTCGCCCATGTACCACTGACCCAGGCGGCATCGTGCAGGACTGTGCGCCAGATCCATTTTCGGTAAGGATTTCCATTCTTCGGGACTGGTCATCGACATGGTTAAGGCGGCATCAAGAACCTTGCGCCGATAGGATATGTGGTTGACCCAGGCGTTGTACAGCAGCCCGAAGGTGGAACGGGGCCATTGTGGCTGGTGAATGCACAACTGGATAAAGTCGTTAAGTGGCAAGGGAGGACTAATCCAGTATCCCTGGACCTCGTTGCAGCCCGCTGACATCAGGTAAGTGTAGGTTCCCTTGCTTTCGACGCCTTCGGCCACGGTTTTTATGGACAATTCTCGAGCCATGTACAGGCTGGAGCGTACAATGTGGGTATTTTTGACGTCTTCCGTCATTCTTCGCACGACGCCCTGATCAAGCTTCACAGCTGAAATTGGCAAGCGGCTTAGCAAATCCAAAGACGAATAACCGGTTCCGAAGTCATCCATTGCGATTTCGATGCCAAGGGCTACCAAATCAAGCAACGCCGTCTTGAAACGGTCGGAATTATCAACAACAGCCGTCTCGGTAATTTCAATTTGAATGTTGCCGGGGTTGATGCGTCTTGAACCAATGAAGCTACGCAGCATCTTCACCAGATAGGGCGAGTAAAGATCGAGCGCGGAAATATTATAGGCAATCTGCGCGTCTGTTTTGATGGCCTTGATCTTTTCGATATCTTCGATCAATTCTGGCAACATGACGGCGGTAATATTGGTGATGAAACCGGATTTTTCAGCCTGGGGGAGGAAATGACCAGGCTCAACGATGCTGCCATCGGGCTTTATCCAGCGCAATAAAGCCTCACCGCCGATGATTTGTCCGGTAACGAAGGACACCTTTGGCTGGAAATAGAAACAAAACTCCCCAGCGTGGAGAGCGCGTTCTATGTCATTCAGATCAATACTCGCATCCGGCATGGCTCAGGTTTGTTACTTTATCCCCAGAAAACCAATAGCCTTTATATACTGCCAAACGCAGAAGGGAAATTGTAATCCGTTTTCAAATTTTAATAGGCGTATTCCTTGAAGATCTGATCGATGTTTTTGTGCCACCGACGCTCATACGCGCACAGCAGGTCTTCCGCAGGCGTAAAGCCGGATTCGGCGATCTGGAACAACGGATTGAGGAAGTGGGTTTCATCCAGCCCGACTCCATCCAGAATGCCGCGCCTGGAAAGGCCTTCGTGTGCTATTTCCAGAGCATCCAGCGCAATTTCGCCAACCGTAATGGTCCTGAAGGGCGTACTCAGGGCTTGCCGGGGAACCTCATCGCGTAACATCTGATGTTCTTCAGGTGTCCAGTCCTTTATCAGGTTCCAGGCGGCCTCTCGGGCTTGATCATTGTAAAGCAGGCCGACCCAGAAAGCGGGCAGGGCGCACAGGCGATTCCAGGGACCGCCATCGGCGCCACGCATCTCAAGAAACTTTTTAAGGCGAACCTCCGGGAATGCGACGGTCAGATGATCTTCCCAATCTTTCAGGGTTGGATACTCGCCCGGGTAAGCAGGCAGTTTTCCATTCATGAAATCACGGAAAGACTGCCCCGACGCATCAATATAGTTGCCATCGCGATATACAAAGTACATGGGCATATCGAGCATGTAATCTACGTAACGCTCAAAGCCAAAGCCCTCTTCAAAAACAAAAGGCAGGGTGCCACAGCGATCCGGGTCCGTGTCGGTCCAGATATGACTGCGATAGCTCAAGTATCCTGATGGCTTGCCGTTCCGGAATGGAGAGTTCGCCCATAGCGCCGTGGCGATGGGTTGAAGGGCAAGCGAGATTCGGAACATCTTGATCATTGTCGCTTCGGAATCGAAATCCAGATTGACCTGCACCGTGCAGGTGGACTGCATCATATCTAGGCCCAAAGAGCCAACCTTGGGCATGTATTCACGCATGATCTTGTAACGGGATTTGGGCATCCATGGCGCTTTTTCGCGAGGCCACTTTGGCTGGTAGCCAAGTCCAATGAATCCGATGCCCAACTCCCTGGCGACATCCTTGACCTGTTTTAGATGTTCGGACACCTCGGAACAGGTTTGATGAATGTTCTCAAGTGGGGCACCCGACAGCTCCACCTGTCCTGCAGGCTCCAGTGTGATGGATGAATTGTCGGGCTTGACAAGCGCAATCGGGTTGCCGTTTTCGATAACCGGCTTCCAGCCGAACTTGGTCAGGCCATCCAACAGGGCGCGAACGCCAGCTTCGCCTTCATATTCAAGCTGAGTAAGATCGCTCAAGTGATAGGCGAACTTTTCATGCTCGGTTCCAATGCGCCATCTTTCTGGCGGCTTGCAACCGGATTCCATATATTCGACCAGCGTTTTCTTGTCGGTGACGACGTCACCTGCGGGGGCGCTATCTGCGGGCATTAAAAAAGTATCCGTTATTAAAGCGGGGTTTCAGTTCCCAGTCTCCGGTTATGGCCTGGAAGCAGGAAAGGGCAGCAAGAGCAGCCGTTTCCGCCCGCAAAATGCGCGGGCCAAGACCGACACGGGTAACAAAGGACAGTTTACTCAAGTCGTCAAGCTCAGATGGTGCGAAGCCGCCCTCGGGTCCGATCAAGAAGCCGTGAGTTGAAGTTGCTGCATCGCCGGATAATTTTTCAAGTACAGCCTTAAGGGATTGCCCACCGCCGGTTTCGTCCGGAACCAGCAAGATGCGTCCGTCGGGCCAATTGGCAAGCAGCTCATTAAAATCAACAGGCTCTGCAATCTCGGGCACGCTCAGGCGATCACATTGTTCGGCAGCTTCCATGGCGATGGCGCTCAGGCGTTCGGTTTTCACACGTGAGGTATTGGTATGTTCCGTAAACACCGGGATCAGGCGCGAAACCCCAAGTTCTGTGGCCTTTTCGATAACGAAGTCCGTATTTGATTTCTTTAGCGGGGCGAAGGCAAGCCATAGATCGGGTTCAGGCGCTTGTACGCGAAGTTGCTCCAGTATTCGCAAGGCGCAGTTTTTCTTCGTCGCCTCTTCAATGTTGCATCGCCATTCACCGTCGCAACCATTGAAGACGACAACGCTGTCGCCATTCGTGGCTCGCATCACCTTCATCAGATAATGGGCCTGATCCGGGTTTGGGGATACAATTGCGCCTTGCTTCAGGTTCTGGCTGACAAACAGGCGGGCTTTTGTTTTTATATCGCTCATGGCCCTTATAATAAGCTGCGGTGGCATTCGGGCAAGTGACAGGTTACGTTTGCGACATGACAATTGCATATAAAAGCACTGCCAGCGATATGCCTGCCCTCACCTGGATCGACAGATGGGCGCCCCTCGGTTTGCGCCCATATCTGCATCTGGCCCGCATTGACCGTCCCATCGGTACATGGTTGCTGCTTTTGCCGTGCTGGTGGAGCATCGCCCTGGCGACCCCGGGATGGCCCGACCCAATACTCGTGGCCCTGTTTGGTGCAGGGGCGCTGGTCATGCGCGGGGCGGGCTGCACCTTGAATGATATTGTCGATAGGAATTTTGATGGTCAGGTGGCGCGAACGGCGACGCGTCCAATCCCATCGGGCGCGGTCAGCATCCCCCGTGCGTTTACCTTTTTGGGCTTGCAGTTGCTGCTTGGTCTGGCCGTATTGCTGCAATTCAATCTTTTCGCCGTTTTGGTCGGTGCAGGATCGTTGGTGGTTGTTGCAGTTTATCCCTTCATGAAGCGCATCACATACTGGCCGCAAGCGGTATTGGGGTTGGCGTTTAACTGGGGAGCGCTGCTGGGATGGGCTGCGGTTCGGGGTGATCTGGCCGCACCAGCCGGTATTCTTTACATGGCGGGAATCCTGTGGACGCTGGGATACGACACCATTTACGCCCACCAGGACAAGGAAGACGATATCCTGATTGGCCTTAAATCCACGGCCTTGCGATTTGGCGAAAACACCACCACATGGCTGGCGGGATTTTATGCTGGCACCATTGGCCTGATTGGGCTTTGTGGTTATCTGACAGGGCTCGGCTGGGCATTTTACGTGGGGCTGGGTTTCGCTGCGGCCCATCTGGCCTGGCAACTGTTGACGTTGGATATTAACGATGCCAAGGGCTGTCTGGCGCGCTTTAAATCAAACAGGTTTTTCGGCCTGATCGTCTTCGCCGCCATCATCGCCGGACAAATTATTTAGGCTTTTGTTCTTCCAATTTATCACAGGCCGGGGGTTGTTCGCCCTTGATCATGTAGACCCATTGCAGAACGAATTTGTTGGCGTAGCGCCCGGGACAATTGGCGTCGTCAAAACCGTGGCGGGTGGTCAGGATCGAAATATAAACGACCAACATTAACAGGCCCGCGATCATCAGGAACAGTTTTCCAACTTTCGGCACCTTGCTTTGATGACGGAATTCAGCAGCCCCGAATTCGATGGGGTCGAGCATGTTCATGCCCTCGCGATTGATGACTTCACGGGCACAATAACGCACCCAGTGGGGCACGGTTTCCCGAAACATGTAGGCTGCGAAAATTTTCTCCAGTTGGTCAGCGTTTACATCATTTGAATACCAGCGCCGATAGGCGAAGCGGAAGAAGTCGATTTCACGCAAGCCAAGAAAATCCGCAGCGCGGTTAACGTCGCGGGCGTCCTCGTTAAGGGTGTTTTTATCCTCAATCATGGCCGCTCATCATACCGCAATTACACGGACGCCAGGCCAGACGAAGGGTAGGGCGTCTTCAGCTAATTGATTGATTCTGGTTCGGCGGGTGTCAGCGCTATCGACATTCTGGATGATAAAGGTTTCCAGGTCGACTTCCGGTGACAGGCGGTTGCGAGCGATGGTCTGTACATCGTTTTGGGAAACTTCAGGCCAATCCCTGCCTGTTGCGGGCACGGCTTCCAGGGCCAGGGGTTTGCCGTCATGGCACAGGGAGCCGCGGCTTGAGATATAGGCGTGTACAGATGTCAGTTGCTCGCCACCCTCAATTTCGAGCGTGATGCCATCAAGACGGACATAATGGTAATTTTCGGCGGCGACTTCTGTTGCGTGCATGCACGCAAGCTGGGTATCGCTTAGCCAGGTGGTGAATAAAGTCGCCTCGACACCGGGGTGGTAATGCAGGGTCGCCGGGATTGAACCGTAGGCGCTGAAATGGGGGGAGTGGACGGCGTCAAAATCCTTGATTCTGGATTTCAGGACCGGAATTGGAAAGGCGGCAAGATTATCGAATTTGCGCGTCAGCTGTTCGGGCGACTGGTTCGAACCACAGGCCAGTACCGGGGTCAGGCCGGTAAGATCCGGCAAGGGCTGCCCTGCTTCAATTTCGCGATAGCCCTCACCGTGAACGATATAGGAATTCTTTGGGATGGGAAACGGGTAGGACTTGGCGTGGGTGACTGCCGGGGACATGGTTCATTCCAGATACTGTGAGATGTCGACCTCGTCGATCTGGCTCTCCATAAGGAACTTATCTGCGTAATCCTTGTACACACCCGATTTAAGGAACAGTTCGAACAAGTCCGGGTCGATGTGCTGATCCTTTTTCATGAACCATAAAATCTTGATGCTTTCGCTCAAGGTTTTGGCTTTTTTATAGGGGCGGTCACAAGCGGTCAGGGCTTCGAAAATATCGGCGATGGCCATCATCCGGGCGGGCAGGGTCATATCGTCCCTGCTCAGGCGTCTGGGATAGCCGGTTCCGATCATAGTCTCATGGTGCCCACCCGCAATCTCGGGGACATTGACGAGGTGTTTCGGGAACGGCAGTTGTCCCAGCATGGCGATGGTCTGGACCATGTGATGATTAATCTTGTAGCGCTCTTCTGCCGTCAGGGTGCCCTTTTGAATACACATGTTGTAAAGCTCGCCCCGGTTATACATGTCGTCCGGCTCATTCATCTTGAAGCCGAACGGGTTGTCCTCGGCTATCTTGTTCGCCGGGTCGCGCTCGATAATATGTTCGGGTCTGTCCGACAACAGGGGTTCCTGGGCGGGCAAGGGTTTGGCGGGGGCGACTTCCATGCGTTTCAGTTCTTCATGTGACACACCAAGACGATCATCCAGGGTGC
>JADHSW010000083.1 GCA_016776705.1 Rhodospirillales bacterium | reverse complement strand
CCATTTGTTACCAAGTTCCTCGCGAAGCTTGTCAAAACGAATAACCTGAACCCGCCCGGCTGTGGCAATGCCGCCTTCTTTTTGTAGCTGGGTCAGGGCCGTTTCTATTTCGGATAGAACATTCGGCGCTGGGGGCTTTTTTCCAGAAGGAGTTTTTTTTTGTTTCGGTTTGCTGCGCTCAGGTTTGTCGCTGATTGACGCCCGTTTTAGCCAGTTTGAAATAACAGCCCGCGTTTTTGTAATGGCATTTTTCATTTTCTTCTCAGGCCTACATTTCCCATGTGATGTTCACATTTCGGCACGATTGTACAAAACTAAATCGTTTTCAGAAGTGTTATTTTCTCCAATCGTCCTACAACTTTATTTTGATGCTGTGGGTGCCGTCAGATGATGTACAATACCCTTGAGGATGAACAATTGGCTTAGCAATTTGTCAATCCGCAACCGCCATCCCTGATGAGTGGCCCGCGGACGGGGCGTACCGGATCGAACAGGGTCACGGGGACCGCACCCTTTAAATTGGTATAGTATTCGACAGGGGGGATTGTAATGGCGTTCAGGAACGCCGAGATCGCTTCATCGGCTGATCCACCGTCATTTTGATGGCAAACATAACCGGACAGCATACGACGATATTTCCCGCCATTGCCGCTTGATGCGGGATTTTTCAGTTTGTGAAAATGGAAACAGTTTTTTCCCTCAAATGAAAAACGTTCATATTTTATATCCCCGTTTGGTGTGCTGGTCAGACCAGTCATGCCGTAGGTCAGCGACTTTCCCTTCAGGGCGTTCCAGCCTTTAAGGGTAAGCCTGGGTGCTTCACCATTGATGTCTATGATGCCCGAGCCATTGGTTGAGATCAGGGCGACGGAAAGTATACCCTGTGGCCCCGTGGCGAACAGTACCTCGGTTTTGCCAAATCCATCACGGGTGACGCTCAAATCCGTGGCGGTTTCCCCGATAATATCAGCATTGAGCGAAAAGGAAGGGATTTTGCTTTCCATCGGTCTTTGACAGCCGAGAAGCAGGACAAGCCCCATAAGCGATGTAAGAACAGTTTTGTAGGTCATTTCTGTCTTCCTGGCGCAAAATATTAAAACACCAGTCCGTTCAGAACTAATCAATAAACTGTGATTTTATTTCTCTCTTGAATGTGGTGTCATTTTTAATTTCAATTTCCCTGCGCAGGGCGTCTCCATGATCGAAGGGGCCTTCACTGTGAGCCATTTTCCAGGGGCCGCGACCACGGGTGAACCTTGCTCCACAGCCCTTGTTGTGCGCGTCTATGCGGCGCGTTGTATCCTTGGCAATCCCGGTGTACAGGATGTCGTTGGGATTCCTTACAATATAGACAAACCATTCTTTCATCCATTTAAACTAGGCCATGATCGTTAAAATACGGGTAATGGTGATAACTTCTTTGACCCTTGTGCCTGCCTGTGAAATTCTCCCCCTATGAGCGACTCTCACGCCACGCACGCGGATTTTGTCCATCTTCGGGTTCATAGCGCCTATTCCTTGTCGGAAGGGGCAATACGAACCAGGGAACTGGTGAAAATCTGTCAGGAACAGCGGATGCCCGCTGTCGCCATTACAGATACAAACAACCTGTTTGGTGGGCTTGAATTTTCTTCCACCTGTGTGGACGGGGGCATTCAACCCATCATCGGCTGCCAGATTGCCGTGGTTCGTGAAAAAACCGGGGATAATGGCCCGGTGCAACAGACCATGGAAGCCGGCGATAATCTTGTTGTGCTTGTTCAAAACGACGAGGGTTATCGTAACCTTTTGAAACTTCTCGGGCTGGCCTATCTAGGCCATGCGGATGATGACGAGGCCGGGGATGAGCCAAGGGTCAGTCTGGCTGAACTGAAACAATATAGTGGGGGATTGATTGCCCTGAGCGGGGGGCCGCAGGGCCCCGTCGGTCATCTGCTTGGCGAAGGACAGGATGACGCCGCCGAGGCCCTGCTTCTAACCCTTAAAGATGCCTATCCCGGTCGGTTGTACGTTGAAATCATGCGTCATGGTCTGGACGGGGAAAAGCGAACGGAACCGAAATTCATTGATCTTGCCTACAAGTATGACTTGCCTCTAGTTGCGACCAATGAGGTGTTTTTCTCTACTCCTGACATGTACGATGCCCATGACGCCCTGATCTGTATCGCCGCCGGAGCTTATGTTAGTCAGACCGAGCGCCGTCGTCTTACCCGGCAGCATTATTTCAAATCTGCAGAAGAAATGCGTGCCTTGTTCCATGACCTGCCGGAAGCCATCGACAATACCCTTGTCATCGCCAGACGGTGCGCAAGCAAGGTGGAAACCATTGATCCCATCCTTCCTCCCTTCGATTGTGGCGAAGGACGCACAGAGGAAGATGAACTGCGCGCCCAGTCCGTCGCCGGTCTGGAAGAGCGCCTTAAAAAGCAACTCTTCAAGGAAGGGATGAGCGAGTCTGAAAAAGACGATGTCGCCAGGCCTTACCGGGAAAGGCTAGATTATGAGCTTGGCGTTATTATCGAAATGGGATTTCCTGGATACTTCCTGATCGTTGCCGATTTCATCCACTGGTCCAAACAACACAACATTCCCGTTGGTCCGGGTCGTGGTTCCGGTGCCGGGTCCGTGGTTGCCTGGGCGCTGACCATTACGGATCTGGACCCGCTTCGCTGGGGCCTTCTTTTTGAACGTTTCCTTAACCCGGAACGTGTGTCCATGCCTGATTTCGATATTGATTTCTGTCAGGATCGTCGTGACGAAGTCATTCGCTATGTTCAGGAAAAATACGGTCGTGATCACGTCGCCCAGATCATCACCTTTGGAAAGCTGCAAGCCCGCGCAGTTCTTCGCGATGTGGGCCGGGTTTTGGAAATGCCTTACGGTCAGGTTGATCGCATGTGCAAGCTGGTCCCCAACAACCCGGCCAATCCCACGACCCTGGCCGAAGCGATTGAAGAAGAGCCACAGTTCAAGGAAGAAATCAGGGCCGACGAAACTGTCGGACGGCTAGTTGAAATCGGTCTCAAGCTTGAGGGACTGTATCGCCATGCCTCGACCCATGCTGCGGGGGTCGTCATCGCCGACAGGCCTTTGGACAAATTGATACCGCTCTACCGTGACCCAAGATCAGACATACCGGTGACCGGTTTCAATATGAAATATGTCGAGTCTGCCGGTCTGGTGAAGTTTGACTTTCTGGGCCTGAAAACACTGACCGTTCTTGCCAAGGCCGTTGAATACGTTGGCGAACGCGGGATCCATGTCGATCTGTCGACAATCCCGCTGGATGACGAGAAGACCTTCCAGATGCTTGGGCGCGGTGAGTCCACTGGCGTATTCCAGCTTGAAAGTACGGGCATGCGCGATGTGCTGCGCAAACTGAAGCCCGATACATTTGAAGACATTATCGCCGTCGTGGCCTTGTACCGTCCGGGACCCATGGAAAATATCCCCAGCTACATAGCCCGTAAACACGGTCAGGAAAAACCCGATTACCTGTACCCGACCCTTGAAGGAATCCTGAAGGAAACCTTCGGAATCATGATCTATCAGGAACAGGTAATGCAAGTCGCCCAGGAGCTTTCCGGCTACACCCTTGGCAGTGCTGATTTGCTGCGACGGGCCATGGGTAAAAAAATTCAGTCCGAAATGGACGAACAGCGGCAAATATTTGTCGATGGCGCCAAAGCCAAGGGTGTGCCTGAACAAAAAGCTTCGCAAATCTTTGATCAGGTCAACATGTTCGCCGGTTACGGCTTCAACAAGTCCCACGCCGCCGCCTATGCGTTGGTGGCCTATCAAACGGCCTTTTTCAAGGCCAACTACCCTGTCGAATTCCTCGCCGCCTCGATGACACTGGATATTAACAATACAGACAAGCTGAACCTGTTTCGTCAGGAACTGGGCCGCTTGAAGGTTTCTGTGCTGGGTCCTGATGTCAATGCATCGGCTGCCGATTTCAGGGTTGAAAGCGATAATGACGGCAAGCCCGGTGTTCGCTATGCATTGGCTGCGGTTAAGAACGTTGGGGATGCGGCCATGCGTCTGCTGGTCGACGAGCGCATTAAAAATGGACCTTTCAGGGATATCGCCGATTTTACAGATCGCGTCGATACCAAAGTCGTTAACAAACGTCTGATGGAAAATTTGGTCAGGGCCGGAGCCTTTGACAGGTTGAATTCAAACCGTCGTCAGGTGTTCCAGGGCGTTGAAATGATGATCCGCCACGCCAGTGCGGCAGCCAATGATCGTAACAGTGACCAGATCGGACTGTTTGGTGGTGAGGCGGCGCCCATGCCTGCCATTACCCTGCCTGATGTTTCAGATTGGTCACCGACAGATCGCATGAAGGAAGAATTTGACGCTGTCGGTTTTTATTTGTCAGGACACCCGCTGGACGCCTACGCCAAAAGCCTGGAGCGGATACAGGCCAGGCCATCTGCAGAAATCATTCGCGAAGGACGCCCCGGTCCCGTCAATATGGCCGGTACGGTTATTGGCAAGAGCGAACGCACATCGGGCAAAGGCAATCGCTACGCCTTTGTCTCCTTGTCCGATGCATCCGGAATTTTCGAAATCATGGTGTTCTCGGAATTGCTGGCGGTTGTGCGAGACCTGTTCGAAGTTGGCACCTGCGTGTTCATCAAGGCGAGTGTTCAGTTTGAAGGAGAGCAGCCACGATTTACGGCAAATTCTATTGAGCTTCTAGATACGGTCGCTGCAAAAACGCAGGCAGGATTGAAAATAACCCTGGGTTCAACGGACCCGCTGGCAGCAATTTACGAAGCGCTTCATGATGAAAATGGGGGCAAGGGTAAAGGGAGGGTTGTCGTTACGGCTTGCCTGGAAGATGGGGTGGAAGTGGATGTCAATTTGAAGGGCGGTTTCGCCATTACCCCGGAAGTGATGCAGATCATACGAACGATCCCCGGAATCAGGGACTTGCAGGAGAGTTAGCGGCTCGCCGTGCTGCTTGACCAGCCACCAGCCTGACTATTCTTGGGGCCGCGACCCACATGCAAATAATTGAAATCACAGACATGACGATGCAAAGCTGGAAAGCGAACTGGTAATTTCCAGTGGTGTCGAAAATGTAGCCGGTTAGCCAGGGTCCGACACCAGCGCCGATATTCCCCCCCAGTCCGCAGACGGCGAAAATGCTTGCGAAGCGGCGTCCCGCAAAAATTTCGGCGCTGACAGAGCCATAAAGGGCCGCAAGTCCAAAACCCAGAAGTCCCTGCATCGCCACCATCAGATAAAGCAGCAAGGTGGAAGGAGTGCCAGGAAGCGCCAGCAGGGACGCATAACATACGACATAGCCACACATAGAAAAAGTCCAGGCCCACTCCCTACCTATTCGATCAGATAGCGCGCCGATGCCAATTTGCCCGATAATTCCGAAAAGCCCTACCAGCCCCAGGGCCGTTGCTGCGGTGGTGCTATCAAAACCGGTTTCGACCAGATAAACGGTTTGGTGCACAAGAACAGAATACCATGCGTAAAGGGCCGCGAAGTAGGCTGCAAACACCCACCAGAAACGGGATTTTCTGATGGCAAGCTTAAGGGTCCAGTCAATATTGGCCCATTCCGCGTCGACAATTGGGTCCGGCCTTACCGTTGCGTTTTCAGACCCGACCCCGGCATCGCCATCCGGTTCCAATCCAAGTTCCTGTGGGCGTTGGCGCTGAAAGTAGGCGGCCAGGGGGATGATGATAGCGACAACCGCCGCAATAACCAAACAGGCTTCACGCCATCCGGCGGTATCAATAACTTCCTGAAACCACGGCAAAAGAGTGATTGATCCGATACCAGTACCGGAAAAGGCTATGCCGATGGCCAGTCCGCGTTTCCTGACAAACCAGTGGGGAAGGAACATGGAATGGGAGAAATAAGTCATGGCGACGGTGCCGTTCATGACCAAAAAACCAAGATAGATGTAGAATCCCAAGGGTGAAGATACGTTCGTTGCGCCTAAAAGGCCCAGAATGACCATGATTGCGCCAATGGGGATAACAACACGAGGCCCCCAACGGTCCATGGCGAAGCCCATAAATGGTGTAAAGGCGCTTGAGGCGACGAATCCTATGGAGAAAGCGCCCGCAATAACACCCCGATCCCAATGAAATTCATCCAGGATCGCCGGAAACAGCAACGAAAAAGCCGTGCGCGCATTGACCGCAATCGCCATGGTGATAAAGGCGACAGCAATAACGATCCATCCGTAAAATATGGGCAGACGTGTAAAAGGATTCGATGAACTTCTCATAAGGTGATTGTTACCAATTGTCGTTTATCTTCAAGTGATTAATATTGTCGCTTGATTCGCCACCCAAGTAGCAGAATATAAGATACATGGACTCTGAATATCTGATTTCACCCAATCCAGATGATCCGCGCCTGACCCGGCGGGTTGAAGGCGTTGACCATGAGGGGAATCCGATCGTTACTTCGGTAACGGTTGAGCGGCCATTGACCCTGTTCCTTAATGGTCAGGAAATCGTCACCATGATGACGATTGGGGACTATCCCGAATATCTGGCTCTGGGGTATCTGCTCAACCAGAACATGCTTCACGAAGGCGACAAAATCACAAGCATCGATTACGATGAAGATATCGAATGCATTGTCGTGCGTACGGCCATGAAGACAACGTTTGAAGAAAAGGTGAAGAAGAAAACTCTCACATCAGGGTGCGCGCAAGGAACCGTTTTTGGCGACGTGATGGAAAAATTTGATACCATTTCCTTGCCAAAAGGACAGACCATCAAGACCTCGTGGCTGGCGACACTGGTCAAAAAAATCAACACCACGCCCAGTCTTTATCTTCAGGCCGGGGCGATCCATGGCTGTGCGCTGGCACAGGAAGATCGCGTGCTTTTGTATATGGAAGATGTTGGTCGCCATAACGCCGTAGATAAGATCGCAGGCTACATGTACAAGCATGATATGACCGGCGAGGATAAAATCTTTTACACGACCGGCAGGCTGACAAGTGAAATGGTTATCAAAACCGTGCAGATGGGCGTGCCAATTCTGGTGTCGCGTTCCGGCTTCACAGCCTGGGGTGTGGAACTAGCCAGGCAGGTTGGCTTGACGTTGATCGGGCGCGCCAGGGGGCGCCGGTTTATCGCCCTTGCGGGACAGGAACGCATCGTCAGTGATCTGGAAGCGGGTGACGAAGAATAATGAAAGAAACGAATAAAGTCGTTGGCGTCCTGCTGGCCGGTGGACTGGCCCGACGAATGGGCGGGGGCGACAAATGCCTGCAGCAATTGGCCGGTAAATCCCTGTTGGCCCACAGCATTGAAAATGCCCGCCAACAGGTTAGCCCGCTTATCATCAATGCTGCGGGTGATCCGTCGCGCTTTGATGAATTCGAACTTCCTGTGGTTGCTGATGTCATTGATGGATTTGCCGGACCCCTGGCCGGTGTGTTGACAGGTATGGAATGGGCGAAAGAAAACGTGCCCGATGCCCAGTGGATAGTCACCTTCCCAACGGACGCCCCGTTTTTCCCAGACGATCTGGTAGATAGTCTGCTTGCTTCAGCAAAAGGGCTGGGTGCCGAAATTTCCTGTGCCCGCTCCGACCACAGGGCACACCCTGTATTTGCGTTATGGTCGCTCAGCCTTGCCGAAGACTTACGCCAGGCGATGATCGAAGAAGATATGCGAAAAATCGACCGCTGGACAGTCCGATACAATATCGTTCACGTAGACTGGCCCGTTGATCCCTTTGATCCATTCTTCAACATCAATCGGCCGGAAGACATGGAACAGGCTGAAATTTTGCTGGTTAAGTCATTGCCTGTATAAGTAAATTTTAAAACCGGCGTTACTTTTTATATAATTCATACTGTAAGTAATTTTTATGCAATCTCGCCGCCCGTTGTGGCTAATTCTAGCGCCGGTAATTTTTTTGCTCCTTTGGGCTGGCGGTTATGCTGTGGCCAAGATAGGCCTGCAGTACTCCCCGCCGCTGACGTTACTGGTTCTTCGCTATTCCTTGGTAATAGCCATTATGGGCGTTCTGTTTTTGGTATTGCGTCCGCCATTACCCAAAACCCGTGCTGATTGGGCGCATCTGGCAATCGTCGGATTTTTTATGCAAACCCTATATTTTGGCATGATCTACATTGCCTTCATGAATGGGATTGCAGCGGGGACTGCTGCTTTATTGATGTCTCTTCAGCCCATACTTGTGGCTCTCATTGCACCAACGTGGAATAACGAAAAGACCAGTTGGCGACAGTGGTTTGGCTTGTTCCTGGCCCTTGCCGGAACAGCTACGGTTATTATTGTTCGTTCAGAAATTGACGCTCCGTCGATGTTGGGGTTTTTCTATGCAGCCCTGGGCCTGGCGGGAATAGTATTGGCAACGCTTTGGGAAAATCGATTTGGTCTTACCCATCATCCGGTTACGGCCAATTTGATTGGATATGCGGCGGGCCTGTTGGGCATTCTTCCGTTCATGTTGGCGCTGGAGAGCGGGCAAGTAGATTGGACATGGAATTTTGCCGGGGCACTGGCGTATCTGGTAGTTGGAAATTCAGTGATTGCAGTAGGCTTGTTGCTGGCCATGATCAGGGAAGGGGAAGTCAGTAAGGTCTCTACACTGTTATTCCTCGTGCCTCCGCTCGCCGCGTTGATTGCATGGGCGCTTCTTGGCGAACTGATGCCGCCACTTGCGTGGGTTGGCCTGGGCCTCGCAGGATTTGGGGTGTTTATTGCGACACGTAAATGGTGACCCTGAAACGAATAATGTTTGGCGCATCTTTTAACGGGATATTCTTGACACAAACCCGCAATTCTAACTTATAGGACCAGAATTTTGTTTAAGAACAATGATGGATTAATTGACGAAATTCGTAATCGTTTTCAGCATGTCGATCACTGCCCCTACCAGGGACCTCGAGTTTTTTTTGAAAATGCAGGTGGCGCGCTAACCCTTAAATCCGTGGTCGAACGCTCGACGGAACTTGCTGCGATCCCGGACAATCAGGGCCGCGACAACCCGGCCTCCCATGAACTCGTAAGGATCATCAACGAAGCAAAGGCGGATATTCGCAGTTTTTTAGGTGCGGCTAAGGGGCCGGTATTTGTTGGTGAAAGCGGCACAGAATTATTGTTCAGGTTGATCAGTGTCGCCGTGTTGGAAGCGCCCGCCGGGGGCGATGTTGTGGGCAGCACCCTGGAACATCCGGCCTCAGTCAGTGCCTGCGCCCGCTGGTCGAAGATCGCCGGTCGGAATTTTGTCAGCGTTACCCATAATTCGCAAACCGGGACGGTAACTGCTGACGATTACCGCCCCTTTGTGACCAGTGAAACCCGGGTAGCGACGATCCTGCATACCTCGCCGGTGACCGGCATGGCGGTCGACGTTGCGGGAATAGCAAAGCTGATCCGGGATGTATCACCAGAATGTTATATCATTGTCGATGGCATCCAGCATGCGGCACATGGCGGTTTGGACATAGATTCCTACGGCATCGACGCCTACGCCATATCGCCTTACAAGGTGTTCTCTCGCCACGGCTACGGTATCGCCTGGGTGTCTGAGCGTATGGGGATTCTGCCTCATGACCGTCTGATTGGCTCGGCCGTAGATCAATGGGATTTAGGCACCCGGGACACGGCGTCCTACGCAACTTTTTCCGAAGTGGTCAGGTACTTCGATTGGCTGGGTGGTAATTTCACATCGTCCACGGATCGTCGCGAAAGGATTGTGGCGGCAGGCAAGGCTATCCATCAACACGAAAAAGATCTGACCGATGCCATGTTGTATGGTGTGGGTGGCCAGGATGGTCTGGCGGCGATGTCCGAGGTGAGCGTTATCGGTGGCATCGACAACCCCCTGCGCGAAGGATTGGTGTCTTTAAGCGTTGATAACATGTTGGCTGTAGACGTGGTCAGCGCCTTGCGCGAGAAGGGCATTCGTGTGCATGTGCGAAAGGATGACCTGTTCTCTGGTAATATCCTCAAACCACTGAAGATGGATGACTGTGTCCGGGTGTCCATGTGCCACTACAACACGGAGCAGGAAGTGGCTCAGTTTCTTGACGCCATGCAATCGATTAAAAAACAAACCCCTTAAGCGCATCAAAGACCTGATTGGGAGTTTCGGCCATCATCATGTGGCCGGACTCCTCGATGACGACGCTTCTGGAATCAGCGATATTTTCAGCCAGCGCCAGTCCTTTTTCAGGCGGTGTCATTTTGTCGTCGCGGGCAAGGACAAACAGGGTCGGGCACAAGACCTTTTTAGCCGATTGCATGGCGTCCTTGTAATCGTTGCAGGCGCTCAAATCGTTGGCGATCATGCCATCGCCAGAGAGCTTCAACAGCGCCTCGCTGGCGCCTTGAACGCAAAATCCCGGGTTCGGGTGTCCGCCAATTTGTGATCGTTCCCCGACTCCCCAAAAGACAATCAATTCCGGCGCCAGGGGCTGGTTTGCTTCAGCCGCAGCCAACAGGTCCGGGTGGACCGGCATGGTTTCAGCAACGCCCATCAACACAAGTTTTTCGATCCTTTCAGGATAACGCGCCGCCGTTTCAAGGGCGACCAACGCTCCCATGGAATGACCAATCAGAATGGCCGCCGAAACGTTGGCGGCATCCATGAAACGGATGATCCAGTCGGCCATACCGGAAATTGATTTGGGCGGTGTTCCTTCAGAGCGGCCATGTCCAGGCAGATCAATAGCCAGAACGCGACGTTCCCTGTAGGCTATGTTGCGGTTCTGGTACTGCCATACAGTGCGGTCCATGCCTGCGCCGTGGATCAGAATAACTACGGGCTCACCGTCCCGGGCGTCCCTGCCGCCGGTGGCAACATGTGTTTTCAAACCGTCTACGATGAAGTCCATATTTATTAAACCTTCTGCGAGGCGCGTATGGCCTGTTTCAAATCGCTGATGATGTCGCCGGAATCTTCCAGGCCGACAGAGAGACGAACCATGCCTTCACCAATGCCTGCTGCCGCAAGGGCTTCTGCGGTCATTTGCTGATGGGTGGTGCTTGCCGGATGAATGACCAGGGTTTTGGCGTCACCGATATTTGCGAGATGGGATGCCAGTTTTACAGACTCGATGAACTTCTTGCCCGCAGCGCGCCCGCCTTTTAAACCGAAACTCAGGATTGAACCGCAACCTTTTGGCAGCAGGCGTTGAGCCAACTCGTAATCCTTATGGGATTTAAGGCCGGGATAATTGACCCATTCAACTTCGTCAGAGTTTTCAAGGAACTCGGCGACGACCTGTGCGTTTGAGCCATGTTTTTGCATGCGCAGGGGCAGGGTCTCTATCCCCTGCAATATGTGAAATGCGTTGGTAGGGCTCATGCAGGCGCCAAAGTTCATCATACCTTCGGCGCGCATTCTGGTCAGCAGTGCCTGGGTGCCGAATTCGTCGGCGAAGTTCAAGTCATGGTAGCCCGGGTAGGGTTCTGTCAGATTGGGGAACTTGCCGGATGCCTGCCAGTCGAACTTTCCACTATCGATGATTGCGCCGCCGATGGCGATGCCATGCCCTCCCAGAAATTTGGTCAGGGAA
>JADHSW010000082.1 GCA_016776705.1 Rhodospirillales bacterium | reverse complement strand
CGTCTGATTCTGCTTTTTCGGATCAATAATCAGATCCCGGGTCTCGGGTCTGGCCAGCAAGGCTTTTCGCGCCGCCTTCATTTTGCTCAGGCGCTGGCTTTGCAACTGTTTCAACAGCGATTGAACCTTGGAGCTTGTTTCGACGTGGACAGCCAGCTCCTTGCTGGCGATACCATCCTGGGGCAGGCCTTCACGGCGTTGATAAGTGCGAATGGCCTTGTCTGTCGCCTCGTTAAAGCGACCATCAATATCGCCTTTATAGTAGCCGGCGTCGCTCAATGCCTGCTGTACCCTTTTTACGGTCGCATTTATTGCGGGCAGTTCGAGCGGATCCGTGATGCCGATCGGTAACTTATCCTTGGCCCGGGCAGCAATCGACCCGCTTGCGGGCAGGGCCATCAGGACGGCGATAAAGCCTATGACAAAAAGGAATTTCATGATTATCTGAAATATCGCGCTTGCGCTCGCTTTAGACAAGACAAGAAGCAGTTCTTGCCAGATAAGTCCCCGTTCCGTATGAGTGAGATTGGAACCTGAAGGTGGACTATGGCTGTTTACACAGAAGTATCTGACGAGGAATTAATCGCTTTCGTCGCCGGTTATGGAATCGGCGAGGTGACCTCGTGCAAGGGCATCGCCGAGGGGGTGGAAAATTCCAACTACCTGCTGACCACCGAAACCGGCTCTTTCATCCTGACCCTTTATGAAAAGCGGGTGAATCCGGATGACCTGCCCTTCTTCCTTGGCCTGATGGGGCATTTGGCGCAAAAAGGTATTCCTTGCCCGACCCCGCTGGAAGATGGAAAGGGGCAATCCCTGGGGACACTGTGCGGGCGTTACGCGGCGATTATCAGCTTTCTTGAAGGCATGTGGCCGCGTCGCATCATGCCCGATCATTGCGCCGGGGTTGGCGAAGCCATGGCGAAAATGCATCTTGCGGGGGCGGACTTCGACATCAAGCGCCCTAACGCCCTGTCGGTTGATTCATGGCGCAACCTCCTGCAGGCTTCCGGCGAGCGGGCGAACGAAATTCAGCCGGGTTTGGCAGGGTTTCTGGCGGATGAACTGGACGCCCTTGAAGCGGGTTGGCCGCGCAAGGACGCGGGCCTTCCTTATGGGGTCATTCATGCCGACCTGTTTCCAGACAACATCTTTTTTCGCCGCGGCGAGCTTTCCGGACTGATCGATTTTTACTTCGCCTGCAACGATGTCTTCGCCTATGACATCGCCATCTGCCTGAATGCCTGGTGTTTTGAAGCGGACGGCAGCTTCAATGTCACTAAGGCGCGGCGCATGCTTACGTCTTATCGGAAGGTACGTGATTTTTCCGACGCCGAACTTGCCGCCTTGCCCCTGCTGGCCCGTGGCAGCGCCATGCGCTTTTTGCTGACCCGTTTGTATGACTGGCTGAATACCCCAAAAGACGCCCTTGTGACGCCGAAAAACCCGCTGGAATACCTTGAAAAACTGAAATTTCATCAAGGTGTCAGTGGTCCTGGCGCCTATGGGCTGGAGTAATTTCCCTGAATGAGTGAACGGGTACAACTTTATACAGATGGCGCTTGCTCGGGCAACCCCGGTCCCGGTGGCTGGGGCGTGTTGATGCTGTGGAACGACCACGAGAAGGAACTGTGTGAGGGCGAGTTTGAAACCACCAACAACCGTATGGAACTGATGGCCGCTATCATGGGACTGGAGTCATTGAAGCGGGGCGTTGCGGTCGACCTGTACACGGACAGCACCTACGTTCGTGACGGCATCACCAAGTGGATTCACAACTGGAAGCGCAACGGTTGGAAGACGGCAGCCAGAAAGCCCGTCAAGAACGAGGACCTGTGGAAACGCCTGGAAGCGGCCCTGGCCCCGCACGATGTAGAATGGCACTGGGTCAAGGGCCACGCCGGAAACCCCGAAAACGAACGCGCGGACGAATTGGCACGCCAGGGCATGACACCTTATCAAGGCAATTGAATTTCAGGCTCAGGCGTCGCGTAAAATGGCATCCGCCACCTTATGGGCCAGCATCAGGGTCGGTGCATTGGTATTGCCGGATGTGATGTTGGGGAAGACAGAGGCATCGACAATGCGTATTCCCGTCAGGCCATGAACCTTCATATCTGAATCGACGACACTGTCTGATTGCGCTTTTCCCATCTTGCAGGTCGATACGGGATGAAACACAGTGCCGCTGCGCGCGCGGAAATCCTCGACAATGTCTTCATCGCTATACGTCGTCACGTCCTCGCCAACCGGTTCGGCAATCAGGGTTTTCAGGGCGTCTGTTTGCACAAGGGATTGAATGAGATGTCCGGCGGCGACCACATCATCAAGGTCTTTGCCGGTTGACAGATAATTGGTTTCAATTTTCGGGGCGATGTCCGGGTCCGGGGATTGGATATCGATGCGCCCCTGACTGGTTGGACGGCACGGTTGTGAGCTGATCTGAAAACCGGGAAAGGGATCCGGGGTGACCAGTGGCCGCTTTCCCGCCGGGGCGGTGGTATAGGACAGCGGATTGAAATAAAGCTGCATATCAGGTCGCACCGCATCGGGGGTGGACCTGACAAATCCGCCGCACTGATTTACGCTTAAACTCAACGGTCCCCGCCGGGCCAGAACATATTTCATACCCGCCCTTACCTTGCCCAACCAGGGAAGCAACTCCGAATTCAGGGTCGGCTCGGTGGCCTTGTAGAAATAGGTCACCGCCGTATGATCCTGCAATCCGCCTCCCACGTGAGGGTTATCAACGACAACCTCAATACCCTGATTGCGCAACAGGCTTCCCGGGCCAACCCCGGACAATTGCAACAGCTTGGGCGAGTTGACGGAACCAGCGCTTGAAATGACTTCCTTGCGGGCGCGAATTTGCACCTGTTGGCCATCCCTGCGAAAGTCGACACCTGTTGCCCGGCGTCCCTCAAAGGTGATGCGGTGAACCATGACTCTGGAAATCAGGGAAACGTTAGCCCGTCGCAATGCCGGACGCAGGAACGCATCTGCCGCCGAACAACGGATGCCATTGCGGGTGGTGATACGGTAATGTCCAACCCCTTCGGGCTGGGCGGCGTTAAAATCGTCGGTCTGTGAAAAGCCGATTTCCCTGGCGGCATTGAAAAAATGACGGTTTACCCGGTGGGTTCGCTCTCTTACGTCGGTGATCCACAAGGGGCCATCACCGGTAACGCTGCCATCGGCTGCGATATGGCGCTCAATCGCCTCGAAGTGGGGGCGCACGTCTTCCCATGCCCAACCCTGAGCGCCCGCGTCGCGCCAGTCGTCAAAATCTTCAGGCAGGCCACGGCAGTATACCAGCGCATTGATTGAACTGGAGCCGCCCAGAACCTTGCCGCGGGGCCAATACCCCTTGCGGCCATTGAAGGCGTGGTCGGGTTCCGTCTCATATTTCCAGTTTATACGCTCGTCATAGAAAGTCTTGCCGTAACCAATGGGAAGTTTGATCCATAGTCTGCGGTCGCTGCCGCCAGCCTCCAGAATCAGGATTCGGTGCTCGCCATCCCGTGACAGACGCTCAGCCAGCACACAACCGGCCGAACCTGCGCCGACGATGATGTAGTCGTATTCTTCCATGGCCTGAATCTTTCCATTCGATGCGACATAAGGTCACCATTGAGCCTAAAACGGGAAAGTATTCAAGCGTGATGATTTGCGGCCTTGAATGATTCTAATAAGGGTTGGTATATTGCCGTCCAGCCCATCACCATCAACCTGAACAGGAAAATAAACAAATGGCGACTTACGAATGTGAAAAATGCGGAATGAGCGTGAATGCAACGTGTGGCAAATGTGACGCTCCCCTGGTCAACGATACGCTGTCCCTGCCAGACGGCGCCGAAGTGCAAGTTTCCAAATGCCCCAACGACCACGGTAAAATCAAATCTCCCATGTGCTGTGGACAGGATATGAGCTGCTCGATCTAGTATCGCTGTAATAGTTTATTGAAATTGAAAATGCCACGGCTGAAAGGCCGTGGCATTTTTTTTGTCTTCTAAAGCTGCTCAAGCATGGTCTCGGCGCTGCTGATGCGGAATTCACCGGGGGGTTCGTGGTTGAGCACGCTGACGACACCGTCATCGACGATCATCGAAAAACGCTGGCAACGCACGCCCATGCCACGTTCTGTCAAATCCATGTCCAGGCCCATCGCCTTGCTGAATAATGCAGAGCCGTCGGCAGCCATTATGATTTCATCGCCCACGCCCTGATCCTTCCCCCAGGCTCCCATGACGAAAGCATCGTTTACGGAAAGACAAATAATGGAATCGATGCCTTTTTCTTTCAGCGCCGCCGCGTTTTCAAGGTAGCCGGGAACATGCTGGGCCGAACAGGTGGGTGTGAAAGCGCCCGGAAGGCCGAACAGGGCGACCTTCTTGCCTTTGAAAAGATCCTCCGTCGAAGCGGAAGTCGGGCCATCTGCGGCCATCATGTATAGGGTCGCCGATGGGATGCTGTCGCCGGGTTTTATGGTCATGGGTCTGCCTTTATGAGATTAAAAAATACGATCCTAAAGAGATAGTTCCAGGCCCTGTGAAATCAAGTGGGAAAAGAGAAGCGGTCAATTTGCGGCAGTCGCGGCTGTAGCGGCTGTAGCGGCTGTCGCCGTGGCCTGATCAAGGGCATTGACGACGGTGTCATGGCTAAGCAATTCGGGAAGGGCGAACCCGTTTGGTAGTCCGGGGCCATATACTGCATTGAAAGGAATGCCATAGCGACCGAACGAGGCCAGATACGCCGCGATGGTGTCATCAGGCAGGGTCCAGTCGGCCTGCATGGCGACAACATTGTCATTGCCCAGACGCTCCAGCATATCGTCCTTGGCAAGTACAAACGCCTTGTTGACCTGGCAGGTCAGGCACCAGTCTGCGGTCACATCGATAAAGACGGTTTTTCCGCTGGCCACCAGTCCCGGGATGGCGGCTTCATCAAAAGGCTGCCATAGCTCAAGGAACCGCGGGTCCTTGTCCAGCATCCGCGCCCCCGGTTCAGCGTTGGGAAGAAGGCTGGGGGCGGCGAAGGCGAGCAAAGCCAGAACGGCTAACCCGGTACCGCCGACCTGCCACAGTCTGTCCACGCGATGGCCCAGATAAAGCGCTGCGATAACACCAAGCATCAAAGCGCCGACACTCATCCCCACGCTCAGCCCAATGGCGCCGGAAAGGACGCTCAGCAGCCAGACGCCGGTGGCAGCAAGGGCGAACCCCATGATCTTGCGCAGGGTGATCATCCACCTTCCGGGGCGCGGCAGACGGGTTGCCAGTCCGGGGAACAGGGCGACCAGTAAATAGGGCAGGGCAAGCCCAAGCCCAAGGGCGGTGAAGACGGCGAAAATGTCGGCGGCGTCACGGGCCAGAGCGAAGCCGACAGCTGTACCCAGAAATGGCGCTGAACACGGCGTCGCAAGCAGGGTTGCAAAGCACCCGGTCAGGAAATGGCCGCCAAGGCCGTGGATATGACCTGTGCGCGCACCCAGGTCGCTCATCCAGTAAGGCAGGCGGAATTCGTACAATCCCCACAGGTTGCAGGCGAACAGGGTGATGATCAATGTCATTGCGATCAGGAACCAGGGTTGTTGAAACTGAATGCCCCAGCCAATGGTCAAACCGCCGCTTTTCAGGGCGACCAGGGCCGTCGCCAGCATCAAAAATGCGAAAATGATCCCGGCCGCCGAGGCGATAAAGCTGGCCTGTACGTCGCGTTTATCCCCGCCGCCGTGACCGACGATACTGAGCAGTTTGATCGAAAGGACAGGCAGGACACAGGGCATCAGATTCAGGATCAAGCCGCCGAGAACGGCGAGTGCCAGGATCACGGCGAGGGAAATATCGCCCCCGTTGCCTGCCGTTGTTCCCTGAATGACTTCAAGGGTGCGTTCGCCAAAACGATCGCCGTCACTGAGTGTGACTGTAATATTAAGGCCTTTAAGGCCGTCCGCAGATTCGAGATCTTCCGCTCCATAGATTTTCGCGGTGAGTATGACCTTTCTGGTGTCGTTCTTCATCTCGACCCTGGGCTTGTCAAATGCCAGAATATCGGGGCCTTCGAAAAAGGCATCCGGTTCAACAAAAGGGGTTTTGGAACTTGCGGTGAGACGCAAGCGGGCGGTCTTGCCCCTGCCAAGGACTTCCAGGGTATCCAGTGACAGGCCGTGCGCCGCACCGTCGCCCGGAACCTGAACCGCATAACGATTGATAAGGTGTGCGTGCTGGCTTGGGCTTGCCTGGCCTGCGGGTAAATCGAGTGTCAGTTTTGCCTGATAAGGCACGCAGATGTCGTTGCAGGTCAAATAGTCCACATTTGCCACGGCCCGGATAGCTGATCCGGGTTTCGTCGGGACAAGTTTGATCGGGTAGACCACTTCGTCCTTGTAGCCCAGAGATTCCAGGCCCAGGACCGAAAAACGATGGGGCGCGGGCCATTGCATTACCGCGTTGCCAAGGTTTACGGACCCGGTCCAATCTATGGAAGGCGGGTATCCTGCATCGCCGGGGCTGCGCCAATAGATTTTCCACCCCGGCTTCAATTTGACGTGCAAGCCCAACATCAGGGTTTTAGCGTCACCAACACCCTCGCTGGCGGCGATAAGGCTCAGGCTTGTATGATCGTTCTCAACGCTCTGAGATGTCGCCGCCCCGGCCTGTCCATGCGTTGAAAAAGCAGCCAGAAGAGCCAGAACAAGCGCAGTTGCTGCGAATCGTAAAGGGTGGGGGAACATCTTCATGACGGGCGGATCATATCCTTTTTTACGGCTAAATGAAGCGAAGAATAGTTTTGCTCACGGACTGTTGACCGGGGTAATAGCCCCTTGAAATCAGGGGTTTTAATACCGAAGTAAATAGATAACAGGAAACACCGTCTGCCGATGTAGTTTATTATGCTGCCTTAGTATGGCAGAATAGTGGTATCGGCGAAGTTGAACCGATATAGAGAAAACGGATATGGCCTATCGCGAAGACATAGAAAATTCACTTTCCGGGCAGCTTCTCGTCGCCATGCCTGGGATGCAGGATCCCCGCTTCGAGAAATCTGTCATTTTTGTCTGTGCCCACAGCGCCGACGGGGCCATGGGCCTGATCGTCAACAAACCCTTCGACGCCATTTCATTTCCCGATCTCCTTGAACAACTGGGCGTTACCGAATGCGGCGACGGCAACCGCATCGATATTCAAAGCGGTGGCCCGGTGGAGGCGTCCCGCGGGTTCGTTTTGCATTCACCTGATTATATTCGCGAGGCCACGCTTGTCGTCGATGAAGACGTGGCGCTAACCGCTACCATCGATATCCTGCGCGCCATCGCCGACGGTTTCGGGCCGCAGCGCTGCATGCTGGCGCTGGGTTATGCCGGTTGGGGACCGGGTCAGCTGGACACGGAAATTCTCAACAACGGCTGGCTCAATGTGGACGCCGACGCAGATCTGGTCTTCGGCGAGGACCTGGACTGCAAATGGACCCGCGCCATGGACAAGATCGGTATCGACCCGCAAATGCTGTCCGACGAGGCCGGGCATGCCTGATCGCGTGACTTAAGCCTTCGCCACCGTCACCACTGTATCCATCCAGCACTGCTGTCCGCTGACCGGTTCGGGGCTGTCCGGGATGATCCAGTTGGCGTGGGTGCCGTTTGATTGCCACCACCTGTATTCATCGTGACGATCATCGTCGAGGGCGAACGGGGCGCGCTTTCCGGCGGCGTAGCGGCCTCCTTCCCAGCGGCCCAGATGGGTCGATATGGCGAGAACGCCCGGTGCCACGGTGGGTGTGACCATGGCCGTTGCGGCGACTTCACCAATACGGGACTTGATGGTGATGGCGTCGCCTTCTGCGATGCCCCTGGCACCGGCGGTGACAGGGTTAATCCATACCGGGTTATCATGGTGGATTTCAGTCAGCCAGCCACCATTGCCCGTATTGGAAAGAGCCTGCACGTTCAGCTTGAAGGTTGTCAGGATAAGCTCGTCATCCTTCATTTTTGTGTGCTCGGGAATTGCCGCATAAGTGGGCAGGGCGGCCAAGCCTTTGCTTGCCAGCAGGGGGGAATGCAGCTCGAACATGCCCGACTTGTTGATCTTGCCCGGCGCGAATCCTGCGTAGACGGAATCGCCGATTTTTTGACCGACATAACCCTTGGCGGCACCGGTAGAACCTGCATAGCCGTCGGCTTGAGCCCTGGCCTCGCTTTCTATTCCGGCGATTTTCCAGTTCCAGTAAACGCCAGTTTTCTCGTCAGCGATGACACCCTCTGCGGCCAATGCCTCGGGTGATACCAAAGCTCGATAGGCATGATAGACGGGGACGGCTTTTTTATCGTGCCAGACGCCGGTTTCTTTCAGGCCCCGCAAACCACGGGCTTTTTTCTTCACCAGCGGTGTCAGTTTACAGGCTTTGTCGATGAATTTTTCAACGGATTTGAAGCCCAGGGGCATGTCCATTCTTTTCGCCAGATCCAGGCAAACTTCCTTGAAATCCCGCGCCTCGCCTTGCGGCGCTGTCAGGGGTTGGCGCAAGGCATATTCTGCAACCTGACTGGCCGATACGGCTTCTTCGATGTCATAACGCTCAAGGTAAGTTGCGTCCGGTAGAATCAGGTCGGCAAGGGCGGCCGTTTCGTCATAGAACGGCGTTACGGCGACGGTGAACGGCAGCAATGATTCGTCCTTGAGGATATCAATCATTTCTAGCGTGTTGGCGTTCGCATAGGCCGGATTGTGGTGATACCACATGTATACGCCGGGCCTCTCGCCGCTTTCCTTGATTCGTTTCAGGACAGAATGACCGGTGCCGATACCGGGCAGCGCGGTACCGTTGTCAGGGGCATCAATAAACGCCAGTTTCCTGGGCATTGGTTTGTCTTTCGGCCCGCCAGGATAGTTCCATTGCGGCTTGACCCCCCGGCAGCGTCCACCGGGATTGTCGATGTTGCCGGTAATGGCTGAAAGCATCTGAATGGCGCGTTCGGTATCGACGCCATTGTAATGAGCGCCGACACCCCGTGAACCAATCACACAGGCCGGTTTCGTGGTTGCGAATTCACGGGCGATCTGGCTGATTTTCCCTGCTGGGACGCCACTGATTATTTCCGCCCATTCGGGTGTGTAGTCACCAAGATGCTTTTTCAGGATGGCGATTTTATCGGCCCTGGATGCATTGACATCGTCACTGAGCTGGCAGAAATCCAGGAACGTCTCGCCGCTGCCAAGATACAAATCTTCCATCATCACCACATTGCACATGGCCAGAATAACCGCCAGATCGGTCCCCGGTTTAACCGGTAACCACTGATCGGAATTCGCCGCCGTGTTTGATAGTCTTACATCAAATGTCACCATTTTCAGGCGGTTATCGACGGCGGATTTTGCCAGACGTTTTGCAAGGGAAACAAAATTTGTGTGGGCTTCAAGCACGTTGGAGCCAAAGTTCAACACGTAACGGGCGTTCTCAATATCCCAATTGTCAATATTGCCACCCCATGTCAATTCATGGGCGGTCCAGCGGGCACTTTCACCCTGACAGGTTTGCTTGATGATGGATGCCGTGCCATAGGTGCCCAGGAAGACATCGTCGATCAGCTTTTCGGCACTGGCGGATATCCATCCGTGATGAAAGACAAATTTTTCAGGGTTTCCTGCGTCCCGGATTTTTTTCAGACGGCTGCTGAGTTCGTCAAGGGCCTGATCCCAGGAAATTTTCTCCCATTGTCCCTCACCGCGTTTACCGACTCGTTTCATCGGCGACAGGATACGGTCAGGATCATAAAGTTTAGTCGATCCGGTTAGACCTTTGGCGCAAACCCGTCCCTGGTTCCTGATGGAAGTGGGCTGGCCCTCAATTTTAACAAGCCGTCCTTCATCCACATAACCAAGAATCGCACACTTGCTGGGGCATTGTCCGCAAATGCTGGGGATTGCCGTGTGCTGATTGCCACTGAGATGTGAATAATCTTCGCCGCCCTGTTTCAGGGGGATTTCATCTTCGGCAGCCGCCGGGCTGGCATTAAGAAATGGGGCGCTAGCCGCCGCCATCCCAAGCTTGAGGAAATTTCTACGGTCAACCATGGTTTTCTCCGTACATGCTTAAAGTGTCGTCGGGGCCGTGATTTGGCCAGCAACGACGATGACGTAACGCAACGCAAAGCCACCGATGAGAATGGCCACCGGTATAGCGACTTCAAGGGAAACAAGGGACTTGAATTCGCGGTTGTAGAGCAGCTTTGGTGCGACCTGAAAAAGTTCGATGACAAGCGGGATCAGCAATCCGATACCTACGACCAGGCCCCAGAACAGCAACGCGAGCGGCCCTCCCGGCATGATCGTGGCTATGGCATATTTGGTGTCGCCAATCGTCAAGTGTCCAAACAACAGGAACAGGAAGACGACCATCAATTCGCCAGCGATCAGCAAGGCATCGGAAGTGACAAGCAGATAACTGCTGTTTTCATAATCGGCTCGAATTTCAACATCGTTGCTTTTGCGCCTGAAGAACACACCGGCCAGGATGATGCTTGCGACACCGGATGACAAAGCCGACAGGGTAAAAAGTGCAGCTAGAATGGGCGAATTCCAGAACGGTCGGGAGGGCATGGCACCCAACATGATGCCTGTATAAACCGCGACGCCGATCCCAAGCGGAACCAAAATCCATGCCAGAACACGCCGAAACGGGGCCAACCGGTCGCCGGGACCGGCCGACGGCGGCAGGAATGTCATCGCGTACAAGACACTCATCGTGATGAAAATGTTCAAAAACCAGGAGCCGATGGACATGGGCGACAGGTTGATCAGGTGAAACAGGTTGAGAGCTCGAAACGGTTGTCCCAACTCAAAGACGATCAGGAAAGTTCCCAGCATGACCGGGATTGGTCCGATCAGTGCGCCACAACGGGCAACGGCGAAACGCGATGCGCCGAATCCACCTTTTCTGAGCAGCACCGATCCACTGACCGTGATGGCACCTGCGCCCAGTCCGGCCAGGAAAAAATAGGAAATGACAGGTAAACCCCATGTTAGCTCATGCATGACTACCTTCTCCCCTTTTCTTTGCGGTGGGTGGTGATACGAACGTCATACCAGCCTCGTTTATTCTCATGCTCGTCAGTATGATCGGCCCCGATGTAGTACACTTGCGGCTCCGTTCCTTTTCCGGGCCTGAGCACGGTCGTCGGATTTGTCGCCAACTGTTTTGATATCTCGCTGGTCGGATCGCTGATATCGCCAAAGATACGTGCGCCGCCGATGCATGAATTCACACAGGAGGGAACCAGCCCCTTGGTGACCCGGTGAATGCAAAAGTCGCATTTTTCAGCGAACCCGGTAACCGGATTAAGAAACCGGGCATCATAAGGGCACGCCTGGATGCAGTACTTGCAGCCAATGCATTGACCGCTGTCGACGACGACAATGCCATCCTGTTCGCGTTTGTAAGTGGCTCCTGTCGGGCAAACGTCAACGCACTGGGGATTGCGACAGTGATTGCATAACCGGGGCAGGAAATTCCTTGAGACGTTGGGGTAATTTCCCTTTTCGGTGTATTCGACCCACGAGCGGGTAACCCCTAAAGGCACATCGAATTCCGATTTGCACG
>JADHSW010000081.1 GCA_016776705.1 Rhodospirillales bacterium | reverse complement strand
CGTGTAAAGTCTCGCAGGCCGCCTGCAGCGAACTTTGTCACTTCCTTTTTCAGGTCGTCCTGCAAATCCGTCACCGTGCCGACAATGGTGTAGGATATCGATTGCGGCAGGTGGGACGTGATCGCCAGAACATGATCGTGATGGGCCGCATCCATGATTTCGATCATCATGCCGCAGCATTTCCATAACTCCCCGACCGCAGCAATGGCGTCCGGGTCCGTTTCCTCCCGGGGGGTCAGGATGCACCAGTGATCCTCAAACAGTTTGGCATAGCCAGCTTCCGGTCCCGAATCGGCGGTACCGGCGACCGGGTGGGCGGGCACCAGATGCACACCGGCCGGCAAGTGCGGCGAAACATCTGTATGCACGGATTGTTTAGACGACCCGACGTCACTGACGATGCATTGCGCTTTTAGTCCCGGCGCCATGGCCTTGGCGACGCTTTCATAGGCGCCCATGGGGACGCAGATAACGACAAGATCGGCACCGCTGACGGCTTCTGCCGGATCTGAACTGTAGCTGTCGCCCAAATCCAACTCACGCGCCTTATCCAGGGTTGCCGGGGAGCGGGTGTAGATCGCTATATGGTCGGCAAGTTGATGCTTTTTAATGGCTCGCGCCAAAGACGAGCCGATCAGGCCGATGCCAAGCAGGGCGATGCGCTTAAAAGGAGTCGTGGTATTACTCATGAACTCAAGAATTCTTTTAGGGCTTCAACAAGGGGGCGCATTTCATCTTCACGACCAATGGTCATGCGAAGGCAATCGGGCAGGCCGTAACCGGCCATGCGGCGAACGATCAGACCTTTGCTCTTCAGAAAGTCATCGGCGGCCTCGGCGGGGTGTTTTTTTGCATCGGGGAAACGCACCAGCAGGAAGTTGCCCACTTCGGAAGGGACTTCAAGGCCAAGGCCGATCAATTGTTCTTTGGTCCAGTCGAACCATTTCGCCGTGTGCATGCGCACTTCGTCGGTAAAGGCGATATCTCCCAGGGCGGCAAGGCCTGCGGCCAGGGCCGGGCTGGTGACGTTGAACGGACCCCGCAGGCGGTTCAGGATATCCGCTACCGAGGCAGGGCAATATGCCCAGCCAAGGCGGACGCCGCCCAGTGCGAAAATTTTCGAGAAGGTGCGTGTCATGACCACATTGTCGTACTCATCGACCAGTTGGGAACCGGACGAATAATCATTGCGCGTCACGTATTCTGCGTAAGCAGCGTCGATTACCAGCAGAACATGGTCGGGCAGGCCTTCACGCAAACGGCGAATTTCGCTGTCTGGCAGGTAAGTGCCGGTGGGATTGTTGGGATTGGCAAGGAAAAGAATTTTGGTTTTATCACAGGCTCTTTCCAGAAGCGCATCCACATCGGCGTGCAGGTTCTTTTCGGCGACGGCGACCGGGGTCGCGCCAACGCCCATGGCGGCGATGGGGTACATCAGAAAACCGTGCTGGGTGTACAGAACTTCATCACCGGGTCCCGCATAGGCACGGGCCAGCATGTCCAGCAGTTCGTCAGAACCGGAACCGCAAACGATGCGGTTCATATCCAGTCCGTAAGCCGCAGCAAGCGCGCTGCGCAGCTTGGACGCTGAACCGTCGGGGTAGCGATGCAGGGTCGCGGCTTCCTTGGCGTAGGCTTCCATGGCTTTGGGGCTGGGTCCAAGTGCTCCTTCATTGGAGGCAAGCTTGATAACCCGATCAACGCCTTTAATTTCGGACTCACCGCCGACATAGGGGGAAATATCAAGAATTCCGGGCTTGGGTATTGGCGAACTCATCAGGTTTCAATCCTTGGTCTGTTTTTCGGTTTCAAGTTGTTGAACGTTTAGCGGCATGCCATAGCTGCCGATGGTCATGATCGATGATGCAATCCCGTCAAGGGATTCGGAAAGGCGCAAAATCCTGCTGTCATCATCGGTAATGAACCCTTCAATTTCCGCCAAATGCAGATAACGTGAAGGGGTTTCCGGGTCACGCCATACGGCAGTGAAGGTTGTGATCATTTGCGCCGTCTTGCAGGCGGTGGACAGGCGTTCCAAGCCGATTTCGTCAGCCGATTCAACAACCATATAGGTGCGATCACGCCCTGTCGGCTCGGATGTCACCGGACAGATCACCAGCGCCTGATCGTTTGGTTCCCTGTCTCCCGGCGCGCCGATGAAGGGCAGGCGGGTGATGATGCGCGGTGTATTTTCAGCCTTCGAGGCCAGATGTGGCCACCAGGGTTTTTCTTCGTTGCGCTCGGGTATGGCCAGCACGCCGACAGTGGTTTCGTGGCTGCGCACGGCGTCAATAAGCCTGCGCGCGCTGGAATATCCGCTCATGGGAGTGAACGAGCCATACTGATCGCGGGCCATGTTCCAGCGGCCGCTGCGCCGATCATGGCGCGGCTCACCTGGGTCGGGTGCGTCAGGCATATGTACGCCAATGGAAAAGGGACCTTCGAAAGACAATGTGGCGACAATCAATTCGCGCCATATGCGCGCAAGTTCACGTTTTGGAAACGGGCCCTTGTGTCTTTCAATCAGGCGATACAGGATTGAGCATTCGCGTGCCGGGCGGATTTTCACCATTTGCCCGCGCTTCGCCTCACGAACCTGTTCGACCACTTGCGTGCGCCGCATGATCAGGTCATGTATATTGTTGTCTATGTCGTCGATTTCCCGACGCAAGGCATCAAGTGACGTGTCCGCGCTCATCGCTTCAAGTTCCCAAGATATAGAAGGGATGTAGTGATAATCGTAAGACCTGCTAAAATCAAAGAAAACATTGACACTTGATGAAGTGATTCTTAGCTATGGGACCCTTTTCAAGTTGCGAATGAGACCGGATCGAGGCAATGGCGACAACGACAAACAATAATACGCCCCAGACTGAGGCGACGATACCGGGGCTGCAGGTGTGTCTGGCCCGGGAAGAACCCGTCCGCCTGGATTGCGGAATTGACTTAAAGAATATCAACGTCGCCTATCAGACCTATGGCCAGTTGAATGAGAGCAAATCCAACGCGATCCTTATATGCCATGCCCTGACGGGCGATCATTTTGTTGCCGATGTTCACCCTGTAACGGGCAAACCCGGATGGTGGAGCGAACTTGTCGGCCCCGGCAAGACCATCGATACAGACCGCTTTTTTGTTATTTGCTCCAATATCCTGGGGGGGTGCATGGGAACTACGGGCCCGAAGGAAATAAATTCCGAAACAGGAAAGCCCTGGGGGCTTGATTTTCCGGGCGTTACCATTGCGGATATGGTGCGGGTGCAAGCCCGTCTGATTGATCATCTGGGCATAGACAAGCTGTTTGCCGTACTCGGCGGGTCCATGGGCGGCATGCAGGTGCTTGAATGGGCTGCGAAATTTTCAGACCGGGTATTTGCCGCCATTCCAATTGCGACGGAAGCCCGCCACTCTGCGCAAAACATCGCTTTCCACGAAGTTGGTCGTCAGGCGATTATGGCCGATCCTGACTGGTGCGGCGGCGATTACCTGTCGCATGATATACGACCCCATCGCGGTTTGGCCGTCGCTCGCATGACGGCGCATATCACATACCTGTCACAATCGGCGTTGCATCGCAAATTCGGACGCAAACTGCAGGAACGTGACGTTGTCAGTTACGGTTTCGATGCGGATTTTCAGGTTGAAAGTTATCTTCGCCATCAGGGAATCACGTTTGTTGATCGTTTCGATGCAAACTCATATCTCTATACTACCCGGGCGATGGACTATTTTGATCTTGCCGGTGATTATGATGGCGCTCTTGCTAATGCTTTCAGGGATACGAAAACACGCTTTTGTGTCTTTTCGTTTACCAGTGATTGGCTGTTCCCTACCAAAGCCAGCCGTGAAATTGTCCGTGCACTGAACGCTGTTGCCGCCAACGTCAGTTTTGCCGAAATCGAGTCCGACAAGGGTCATGACGCCTTTTTGCTGCATGAACCGGAATTCTTCCGGTTGATGGCGGGCTTTATTGACGGCGCCGCCGAATTGCATGGCCTGCCCCGGCGGGAGGACTGATCCGATGATGATGCATGAAAGCCAACGCAAGTCCATTCGCGTCGATCTGCAAATTATTGCCAATATGATTGAGCCGGGGACGCGGGTTCTGGATGTCGGTTGCGGCAGCGGCACCTTGCTGGATTATCTGGTTCATTTCAAACAGGTGGACGGACGCGGCATCGAATTAAGCACCGAAGGCGTTAACGCCTGTGTCAGCAATGGCCTGTCTGTTATTCAGGGTGACGCGAACATCGACCTGAAGGATTATCCCGATCAGGCTTTCGATTACGTTGTCCTGAGCCAGACCCTGCAGGCCATGAACAACCCGAAGGCGGCGCTGGAACAACTGCTCAGGATCGGTCGCCACGCGATTGTCTCGTTCCCCAACTTCGCTCATTGGCGGGTTCGCTACCATTTGGGGTTGAGAGGCCGGATGCCTGTAAGTGAAAACCTGCCTTATCAGTGGTACGAAACCCCCAATATCCATTTCTGTACAATCAAGGATTTCGCCGTCCTGTGTAAGGAAATGGGCATTAAGGTAGAGCGTTCCATGTCCCTCGATCATGAAGGTTCGGCTATTCGCCGCGTCGACCTGACGCCGTTTCTGGCGAACCTGTTTGGCGAACAGGCAGTTTTCCTTCTTAAGGGGTGATCGGGCGTTTAATTTGGAATAAATCCAGTCAGTGTTGATTTATTGAATCACCGGTACAAAATCCCGGACCAGTTATGCTAATAAAATATTATGGTCCATTCTTCTGACAAATTAGCTTCGCAACACGAAGCCCTTAAAAGCGAGGTAATCAAGCTTTTCCAGGCGGTTCAGGATATCAAGGTTGAACTTGCCGCCGTCAAACATCCTGATTCGGAGATGAATCATTTCAGTTCTGTGGCGGATCAACTGAACGAAATCGCCAATGAAACGGAAAAGGCTTCTAACGCTATCATGCAGGCGACCGAAGCTATTTCTGAGGTTGGTGACCAGTTAAAGGACTTGATGGGGTCCGATGCCGCATTGCCCATGTTTGACGTCATGTCTATTCAGATGAACACCATCTTTGAGGCCTGCGGTTTTCATGACATCACGGGTCAGCGAATTTCAAAGATAATCAAAATCGTCAATCTTATCGAAGGCACGCTAAATTCCCTTGTAACCGTTGTCGGGGAAGACGGTATTTCTGCCCTGCCCTTGACGAAATCACCGCTAGCGGAAGGGGATGATATACCAATGGAAGGTCCCGCCCTTGAGGGCGGCGGTGTTTCACAGGCGGATATTGATAAATTGTTCGATTAGCAACGGGCCCGCACCCGGGAGCTGAAACGTCTGGCGGGGATGAAAAGTGGGGACGTTTACGGGGAAAAGATGCCGAAGAAGGCAGCAGAAATCTAGCTGCGGGTCGAGGCGCTGGTATCGCGCTGTGGCAACCGAATGACGTGTCGCTTTGGATTGGTTGCGATGTGACCCGCGTAAATTTGTTTTGTCGCCTCCACGATGGTGACGCCGGCAATGGCCGGGAACCAACGGCGGCCAATTTCTTCTATTGCCGGAGCCGATGACAAAATCATGCGAGAGCCGGTCGGTGGCAGGAACAGGGCTCGCTCTGTCTGATAGGGAGTAAACATGTTCTCCCGCAAAACCATGGATAACTGGCTTGATGAATAGGGCCTGCCACGGCCGAAAGGAGTGCGCTCGAAGCGCGCCCATAGGCCCCGCCTGTTAGGAACGACGACGATCAAACGGCCACCGCTGGCCAGAACCCGCCAGACTTCGCGCATCAGTGGGCGCACATTCTCTGAACTTTCCAGGGCGTGAACCAGCAATACCCTGTCCATGGATACATCGGCGAAAGGCAGATCGGTTTCATCGACCAGAGTGGTCAGGCTCCGGTCATCCTGGGGCCAATGCAGGACGCCCTGGGCGGCGGGCATTGCGGCAAGGGTGCGTGCGGCTTCCGGCTTCAGGGCGCTGATATAGGGCGTTGCGAAGCCCAGACCAAGCACATCCATGCCGGTGACGTCCGGCCACAGGGTTCGAATGCGTTGGCGGATCATTCTGCGCGCAACAACCCCCAACGGACTTGTGTAAAAGTCTCTTAAATCAACGGCGTCAGTCCACATGCTTTCCACCTTAGAGCAAATGAGCAACGGATCAAATTAGTGCTATATGCGCAGCATAGTGATATTATTTAGGACATCCGCTATTAATTGTTTCAGGAGCCATTATGCCCGACCTCGTTATTCACCAGATTCCCGTTCTTGGGGATAATTTTATCTATCTGATTAACGATCCTGAAACTGGTGAGACGGCGGCGGTTGATCCGGCGGTTGCCGGTCCGGTTATGGATGCACTTGCGGAACATGGCTGGACCTTGAGCCATATCCTGATCACCCACCACCACCCGGACCATACCGGCGGAAATATGGAATTGAAGGACGCAACCGGTTGCACCATTGTTGGCGCTGCTGCCGACGCCGCGCGAATTCCCGGTATCGATGTTCGCCTGAACGAGGGTGACAGCATATCCATCGGCAGCCATGGGGCGGAAATTTTGGATGTTTCGGGCCACACAAATGGCCATATTGCGTTCTGGTTTGAGCAGGACAAGGCCCTGTTTTCCGGCGACAGCCTGTTTTCCATGGGTTGTGGGCGGTTATTTGAAGGTACGGCGGATCAAATGTGGACGTCTTTGCAAAAACTCCGGGCTTTGCCTGACGACACCCGGGTTTATTGCGCCCACGAATATACGAATTCCAACGCCGATTTCGCCCTTAGCATCGAGCCGGAAAATGAAGATCTAAGGCGTCGTGCCGACGAGGTTGTCAGTCTGCGCGAGCAGGGCAAGCCGACGGTTCCTTCCTTGCTGGGTGAAGAAAAACGGGTTAATCCGTTTCTGCGCGCTGACAATGACGACCTGTTGCAGGCTGCGGGACTGGTCGGTCGGGATGCTGTTTCCGCCTTTGCCGAAATCCGACGTCGCAAGGATAATTTCTAGGTTTTTCCCTTACCCAGCATGTCTTTCGATGCCAGCACCGCGCCGCCGACAATCAGCACGCAGGCAACAGCGACCGAGGCGCTTGCCTCGCCTTGCCCGAAGGCGATCAGAAGCAGGGTAGATAGCAGCGGTGCGGCGTAGGCCATCGCGCCCAAGGCCTGAATGTTGCCGTGTTTGACGCCTAGATCCCAGGTAAAGAATGCCGCCCCGACGGGACCAATGCCAAGCCCAAGCACTGCCAGCCATTGCCCACCCTGCGGCCAGACGGTTGTCTCGAAAATCACATGCGCGATTACGGCCAGCACAGCGGTTACGCCGCAAAAGCCGCCAATGGCGTCACTTGATACATGGGAAAAGCGCCGCGATAAAATGGAATAGATCGACCATGTCAACGCACAAACGACGGCCATAAGATACCCCAGCCAGTATTCTGACTTGAAGCCGCCAAGGCTGCCGTCGCCCCCGTTGCCGCTGACCAGGACCGCGCTGCCCGCAAGGCCGAAAAGTCCTCCCATGACATGCCACCATCTTAGATTTTCACCCGGCAGAAGGGCCGAAAAGATAACGATTAAAAGCGGCCACATATAGGCAATCAGACCGGCCTCGACCGGCGGTGCGTTTCTTAGAGCCATGAAGTAGAAGAAGTGATAACCGAACAGGCCGCCAACGCCCAGGGCCCAGACCGGCAAAGGTAACCTCAGGTGACGGACGATGCCGTCCTGGGAGAATTGCCATTTAATCAGGCTGAGAATGAAGGCGACTGAAAACGCCATGGCGACCAGTTGAAACGGTGGGACTTTGCCAGTCAGCGTTGTAAACAAAGCCAACGTCGACCACATCAGCACGGCGCTGGCCCCGATCAGGGTGGCTCGTGATCTGTTTTGAATGATGATTAAATCCGTCACGCTTTAACGCGGCGGGACGAGGTGGGGGGTGAATTTTTCCCCCGGGCAGACTTCCTGGAACCGGTTCTTGAATTCAGCCAGCAAAGTGTTTGCCGGTTTGCGGTCGTCGTACCATCCGGGAAACCGTCTTTTAATCATCCGCACAAGTTTAACGTAGCGCCTTACGGCCGCCTCGTTCAGGTCAGGATAAGTGCCGCGCACGGATTCCAGGAACCACTTGGCGAACAGATTGGCCTCGTATTCCACAAGGCCGCTGCTTTCTCCCTTGTGGTTTGCCTGACGAACGACGCCTTTGACATCCTTGCTGTCTTTCCCACACCAGTCGTACATCATCCAGACACGGCCATCGGCTTCCTGGCGACCGTGACCAACAAGTTCATGTACAAGGGTTGCAGCCAGGGAATAAACGGTGTTTTCAAAAACGGGGTCTTCGTCGATGTTGCTTGAAGATATATTGACGACATAGTCCTTCTTCCACGAAGCAAAAGAAGCGGGGCCGACGGTGCCCGTGTAATAAATAATCCGGCGACCATCCTTGTTGACATTGTTCATCAGGGAAAAAATGTAGGGTGTTCTCGAATGGATAAGGTCGATCGCTTCTTTGATCTTGAGAAAGAAAGTGGCATTTGATGCGACACCTTGGCCAATCACGCCTGCACCGACCAGGGTCAGCCCTTTGTAATCCTGGTTAGGCAGGATTTTTCCGTATAAAGCAGGTTTTGGATAGCGTTTGGAGACTTTCTTCACCATGTCCCTGGAATTGGGTAAGTTGGCCATGGCTATCTTGTCAGTGGTTTTTTCTGATGCTGCATCAGCAGGGACCGACCAGAACATCATCACAGACAGAAATGCGCTCAAGGTCAGGCAGCAAAGGCCGTTTCTATTAATCACATGGCGAAGCAATTGGGGCATTGCCGGAAACTTTCAACGAATCAATTAGCAGGATATGGGGACTAATCAATAAGTTTGAATGATTTGTCTTAATAGACAGTTTATCACACGGGTTTCTGACAGCATTCTTAAAGGGGAAAAGAAAAAGCCCCCTGTCCGGTGTTTCCAGACAGAGGGCTTCGCTTATCAGGTCATGTACTGGCCGCCATTGGCGGTCAGGGTCGATCCGGTGATAAATCCGCAGTCGTCGGAAGCAAGGAAGAGGACGCAACGTGCAATTTCTTCAGGTTCCCCAAGACGACCAACGGGAATTTGTGGAATGATTTTGCTATCCAGAACGTCCTGGGGTACGGCGCGGACCATTTCGGTGCCGATGTAGCCGGGCGCGATGGCGTTGACGGTAATGCCCTTGAAGGCATTTTCCTGAGCCACAGCTTTGGTGAAGCCCAGATCTCCTGCTTTGGCGGCGGAATAGTTGGCTTGACCCATTTGTCCCTTTTGACCGTTGATCGAACTGATGTTGATAATGCGGCCGAACTTACGTTCGCGCATACCTTCAATGACGTTGCGGGTCATGTTGAACAGGCCGTTCAGGTTGGTATTGATGACGGCGGACCATTGTTCCAGCGACATCTTGTGCAGCATGGTGTCTTTGGTAATGCCTGCATTGTTGACGAGAATGTCGATGGGACCCAGATCGCTTTCGACGGACGCAATCGCTGTGGCGCAGGCGTCAAAGTCGCCCACGTCGAATTTATAGACCGGAATGCCGGTTTCTTCCTTGAATGCATTGGCCGCTTCGTCATTGCCGGCATAGCTGGCGGCGACGGAATATCCGGCTTCCTTAAGGGCAATGGATACGGCCTGACCGATACCGCGTGTTCCTCCGGTTACGAGTGCTACTCGAGACATATTGTTTTCCCTTCCTTTGCCGATTCCCCCCCAGGGGTCCGGGTTCTGAATTGAAAGAATTGGCGTGTTGCTTTTAGCGTTCGACACACATGGCAATACCCATGCCGCCACCGATACAAAGTGTTGCGAGGCCTTTTTTGGCATCACGCTTTTGCATTTCGTGCAGCAGGGTAACCAGGACACGAGCGCCGGAAGCGCCAATGGGATGACCCAGAGCAATGGCGCCACCGTTGACGTTGACCTTGTCAGTATCCCAGCCCAGATCCTTGTTGACGGCGCAGGCCTGGGCGGCGAAGGCTTCATTGGCTTCGATCAAATCAAGGTCGCCCACGCTCCAGCCAGCTTTTTCAAGCGCCATACGGCTGGCCGGGATCGGGCCTGTTCCCATGATCGACGGATCAACGCCTGCGGTCGCCCATGAAACGATGCGGGCCAACGGCTCGACGCCACGGTTTTTGGCATCTTCGGCGCTCATCAGAACAACAACGGCGGCGCCGTCATTGATGCCAGATGCGTTTCCGGCGGTTACGGTGCCATCCTTTGAAAAGGCCGGACGCAAACCGCCCAGTCCTTCGGCGGTGACGCCGGCTTTCGGGTATTCATCCGTATCGACAACCGTTTCGCCCTTCCGGGTTTTGATGGTAACGGGAACGATTTCGTCCTTGAAGCGACCGGAATTCATGGCGGCTTCGGCCTTGTTCTGGGAAGCGGCGGCAAAAGCGTCCTGTTGTTCGCGGGTCAACTGGAACTGGGTGGCGACGTTTTCAGCAGTTGTGCCCATGTGATAGCCATTGAAAGCATCCCACAGGCCGTCCTTGATCATGGTGTCAATCAGCTCGGCGTTACCCATTTTGGTGCCGTTGCGCATGTGCATGACATGGGGCGACTGGCTCATGCTTTCCTGCCCACCAGCCACGACAATCGTTGAATCGCCAGCTTTAATCGCCTGCAATCCCAGAGCCACGGTGCGAAGGCCTGATCCGCAAAGCTGGTTGATGCCGTAAGCGGTGCTTTCAACAGGGATGCCGGCGCCAATGGCGGCCTGTCGAGCTGGGTTCTGACCGGCTCCTGCTGATAGGATCTGCCCCATGATCACTTCTGATACTTCCTTCGGGTCGACTTTGGCGCGGCTCAATGCTTCGGTGATGGCGATGGCTCCCAGTTCATGGGCGGGCAGGGCGCTTAAGGACCCGTTGAATGAACCGACTGGGGTGCGAGCTGCACTTACAATGACGACCTCGGTCATGGAAATATTCTCCTTAAATTTTACAGCCAGCCCCATGGGCTGGCTTCGGTTATCGATTTAATCTGGCTTCTGAGCAATCCGCGTTCATAAAACGCAGAAGTTTTGATCTCAACCAACCCCTGTATAGAAGCCGACTAATTTGACGGCAAGGCTAAAATATTGCAATGCACCATATTTTTTGAAATTTTATTAACATTCAATGCCTGTTTCAAGAAAGTATATTGCTCAACCAGCGGGCTAAAGGAGTGTAAAGTGTCCCGATGGCGCGGGACCCGGCGACCATGCCTATATGCCCTGCCTTGATCTTCAAGCAACTGGAATCAGGTAATTTTTCGGCCAATGGCAGGGCTGATCCGGGCGGTACGATATGGTCCCGGGTTGGCACGATAACCAAGGAAGGAATAGTGATTTGCTCTGGTTGAACCGGAATTCCAGAAATGAACCAGTTTCCCAGACCTGGATTGTTTTTTACGTACCAGCCTTCCAGGCAATCCTTTGCGGTGGGGCCAGCCAGCGGAACGCCGTCATTAATCCAGTCCTCAAGGGCGACGAAATTTCGGGCTTTTGCTGATCGCTTGTTCAGGCCGGCGAAGACCCTGAACTTTTTCGACGTCAATTGCGGGTCCAAACTGGTGAACATTGCCTGCAAGACATCAATGGGCAGAGTTGTGGTGGTATCAAGCAAATCGTCGAAAGCCGGAATCATCGCTTTAAGCATCCGGATTTTGCTCGGGTCCATGGCGTGAAAGTCCCAGGGCGTCGCCATCAGCACCATCGCCGATAATAATTCAGGTCGGATCGCCGCCAATCCCATCGCCAAGGTTCCGCCCATGCAATATCCGACGAGAGCAACCGGCTG
>JADHSW010000080.1 GCA_016776705.1 Rhodospirillales bacterium | reverse complement strand
CGGGTCCATGGCGTGAAAGTCCCAGGGCGTCGCCATCAGCACCATCGCCGATAATAATTCAGCTCGGATCGCCGCCAATCCCATCGCCAAGGTTCCGCCCATGCAATATCCGACGATAGCAACCGGCTGGCTGTTTAAATTGTACGTCGCCTCAAGCGCCCGTGCCAGCCGACCGGCGATGTAATCATCAAGGGAAAAGCTTGATTCGCGTTGTCCCGGCGCACCCCAATCCACCAGCAGCGGGCGAAAACCGCGCCTTGCAAGATCGCGCATCAAGCTTCGTTTCCTTGCTAAATCCAGGATGTAGCTTTTGTTGATCAGGGAAGGAATGAAGAGAACGGGCTGACCTGCCTCACCGGTTCCATAATCAAGAAGCCGGGTTGTGCCCTCGGACCAGATAACGGGAGGTTCGGCCATTCGCCGGGGCCGTTCGAAATGACGATAAGCCCGAACTCCGCGTGCGAATTCCATCAGTCTTTTTCGGGATTGATCCTCGACTGCGCAGCGGAAGATATCAGGATCGACCCCTTGCAGGGTTTGCGCGAGATTTCTTGCCGCTGGCGCCTGCCGCGGACTCCAGCTTAGCGATCCGTTGTTCAAGCTGGGCAATGCGGCGAGAGAACTGGTCCAGAACATCGTCTGGATTCCCAGATGGAGGGCCAGGGGCCGTGGTCCCTGATGATTGGGTGATGGCGCTTGAGAGTCCGTCGTCATTATTGCTGTCTCTCGGTTCTTTAGAAGCGGTGTCCGTCATCATTCTAGCGAATGCTGCGGCGGAACCGTTCATTAATTCGATGCTTTTGGCAACGGCTTCCGCCATTTCCCCATCGCCAGCCATATCGGACAGGTGTTCCTGCCAAAGATCGAGATATTGACGGGCTAATTCGTCCAGATCGTGCTTTTCCGTCATTGTTTTGATCCTGTTGGCTGTTCCCCACTATAGCGCGCAGCAAGAAGGAGAGGAAGCCCACTTGCATATTTCAGATGTGCAGCATTTTTTTCTTTGCAATGCAGCATTTTCACGCAAAAGGTTTTGTGTTACTAAGGGATATTCATTTTGCAGTACGTTTCCGCACAAGCGAAATGAAAGACCAATTTGGGGGAAAGAAAATCGATAATGGTTGAAAACTCCGGTAATGAAGAAGCGCCGATCACAATCAAGAAGTACGCCAACCGGCGACTTTATAACACGGCGACCAGTAGCTATGTAACACTCGACCACCTGTCGCAAATGGTTAAGGATGGTACGCACTTCGCCGTTTTCGATGCCAAGACCGGGGAAGATATTACCCGTCAGGTTTTGACCCATATCATCGTCGAGGAAGAATCCAAAGGCGGACAAAACCTGTTGCCCATTAACTTCCTGCGACACCTGATCAGTTTTTACGGGGACAGTTTGCAATCCCTTGTTCCGCAATATCTGGATCACTCGATGGGATCTTTCGCGCGCAACCAGGAACAGATGCGTCATTACATGAGTGACGCCCTTGATGGATTGATGCCGTTTCAGCAGTTCGAGGAAATGGGTAAACAGAACATGGCCCTGTTTGAAAATGCCATGAAGATGTTCACGCCGTTTTATGGACCCGAAAGGGGTAAAACGGAAAAGGCGCCTGCTGACGAGACCAGGCCTTCAGCCAAAAAAGAAACCGCACCGGAAGAAAATCTTGATGATCTTGTCGCCCAATTGGAAGCAATGCAAAAAAAGCTTAATCAGTTAAAGGGCGGCTAAAAACACCCTCGGTTGGCGTTAACCATAAATATGCTTGAAGATTGAACTTCTGGCGGTGATTGGCTATGTGTTGAGCTTCCACGAACTGGAATGGCATTAATAGCGTGGCTGACATTACGGTCGCAAACAACGTACAGATTCTACCCCCGCTCAAGAACAATACTGTTCCCGGGCACAGGGTTGCGCAGCGGATCGTTGCGGATGCCTCCGAACTGGTGCAAACATCTCAATCACATTCCGGGGCGCACAATACGGGGGTCAACATTGCCCGAAGCGCCGGTTTGTCGCTGTACGACACCGTCGGAACCGCCTTGTCAGGGCAGACGGGAAAATCCGGGCGCGATCATCTCCCAGCCAGACTGGGTTCCATCGTCGATATTAAAGTCTGACGTTCAGGGAATTTCGCGCAACACCCGCATGCCGATGCCATAGCTTTTGACACGGGCGTCGTTCTTGAAGCGCCAGGCCGAGCGGATATTCTTGGAAAAATAATACCATGAGCCTGAACGCATGACGCGCGACTGGCATTGACCGTCCATTCGTGCAGATCCGTCCGTTGGGGCGCCTTCGTGGGTCGGATTCCAGCAATCTTCCAGCCATTCCCATTCGTTGCCATGAACGTCATAGAGCCCGAATGGATTGGCGGCGAAGGAGCCGACTGGGGCGGAGCCTTTTTTGCTCCACTGGCTTTTACAATCACGACAATTGGCCAGATTTTCGCCAACTTCGTCTCCCCACCAGAATTCAGTCGTGGTGCCGCCACGGGCGGCGTATTCCCATTCTGCTTCACTGGGCAGGCGATAGGTATGTCCGGTTTTCTTGCTTAACCATTCGACAAAAGGCTGGGTCTCAAACCAGGTAATATTCATCACCGGGCGACGGCCTTTTCCCCATTTATGATCATCGGGAACCCGCGCACACCCGCCATCGTCGAAACAGGCCTGCCATTCATCGAAGGTGACCTCATAAATCCCCAGGGCGAAGGGATAGGCGATGGTGACTTCGTGCGCCGGGCGTTCGTACTTGTGCCTGCCGTTACTGCCCATGGTGAATGATCCGGGCGGGATGACCACCATTTCAGGACAGACCTCGCAATCCCTGAAAACCTTGCCGGGCTTCATCTCCTCGTCGGCGGCCTGAACGGCAATCGAGCCGAAAAGCGTTAACAAGGCGAAAAACAGGACGGCGATGAGGCGAAAATGCATGGGGTCAATCTTCATTTAATTATTGCGCCAATAACCCGATCACAAGTTACCCCGCCTCGTCAAGCAATGGCGGCTTATTGATTGTTATCAATTTGCCGTGAAACACTCTCATCTAAAGTGTTTCCGAATATGCCTGAACGGACAGATCGTTTAGGCTGAGTATGAAGCTGAAAAGATAAACTGCTGAATGACCACAAGTGATCCCGCACATTCCGGAAAATCAAGCTTGAGCACCTTTCTGAGTGCCGGTTTCAGGCCATTTTTCCTGTTCGCCGGACTATATGGTGTGGCACCTGTGCTTGCCTGGGTCTGGGCATTTGTTGGTGACGGCGGAATACCGGGTTGGTTTGCGCCGTCTCATTGGCACGGCCATGAGATGATTTTTGGATTTGTCATTGCAGCGGCGAGCGGGTTTCTGCTGACGGCAATTCCGAACTGGACCAACTCCCCACCTTTTAGCGGAACTCCCCTTGCCCTGTTGGCGCTAATCTGGATTTTAGGACGTCTCGCCATGTGGTTCGGCTGGCCCCTGGGGTCATATTTCGTCGCCTTTATTGATCTGTCAATGGTTCCCCTGTTGGCTTTTTTCATTGGCAAAAGGCTGGTCGCCCACAAGGTGCGGCAAAATTATATCGTCCTCGTCATTCTTCTTGTCCTGTTTGTTGCTAACCTTCTTATGCATCTGGAAACACTGGGTTTTTATACGGATAGTGCCTATTTTGGACTTCAACTTGGTGTCTACGCCGTGATTTTCCTGGTGACGATGATTAGTGGGCGAATCATTCCAGGGTTTACCGCCAATGCCCTGCGTCGCAAGGGGATAAACGCTTATACTGAAACGCCGACAAATGTTACCAAAGCAGTTGTTGTCAGTCTTATTCTGGCCATCCTGATAGACCTTTTTGGCGGTGATGGACAATACGCCCGCGTGGCTTCGGGAATTGCAGCAGGATTGACGGCTTTGATGCTGTTAATTCGAATGAAACGCTGGAAAAGCCTGATGGTGCTTGATGATCCTGTCGTATGGGTCCTGCACGCGGGTCACTTCTGGCTTGTTATTGGTTTTGCCCTGTTGGCTGCGGCCCATTTCAGTGATGGGATAGAACGCGACGCCGGCCTGCACGCCCTGAGTTCAGGCGCCATCGGAACGATGGTGATGGCGATGATCACCCGTGTCGCCCTGGGGCATTCGGGACGGGAAATCAAGGCCTCCCGGCCAATCGTTGTCTCCTACTTCATGGTTATTCTGGGGGCGCTGCTGCGAATCATCGCCGCTCTTGCCGCTGCGGAATTGCCGGGCGACAGTTACAGCTATTTAATCGCTGTGGCGGGTTTTATCTGGGCTGGGGCTTTCGGTGTTTTTACCGTGGTTTATTGGTCAATACTGACACGCCCCAGGGCTGTGCCAGATTAATCGTTGGTAATGCAAAAAGTCCTAAGCGCGGCAATGTCACTCAATTCAACCTGATGGCCATTGGTGGTAACGCCATATGAGCGCAGCTTGGCCAATGCCCGTGACAGGCTCTCGGGCTTCATTCCCAGGCGCGCAGCGACAAGAGATTTGTCATAGGGCAAATCCAGGGTGACGGCGCCTTCTTTTTCGCTGCTCAAACTCAACAGGAATTCACCCAGACGCTGTGGAGTGGATCGGGCCTGAATTTGCTCGATATGCAGGACCAATCCGCGCAGGCGCTGCGAGAGGGTTCCCAGCATGCGAATGCCCAGTTCACCATCTTCGCGAAGCAGGGTTAACAGAGAGTCCGATGGCAGTTCCAGCAGGCGGGCGTCACTGACGACTTCGGCACTGGCGGGATAATCCCTCCCCAGGAAAATAGCCGCCTCTGCCACAGTTTCACCGGGCTTTAAAATACCAATGACGGTTTGCTCACCTTCCGGGGTGTCTCTGTAGACCTTCACCCAGCCGTCAAGAAGCAGATATATATGCTCAGCAGGCTCACCGCGCAGGAAAAGTAATTTGTTGCGGGGGAATTCGACGACATGGGATTCTTCCAGCAACTGTTTCAGCACGTTACCGGGCAGGTCCATCAGCAATGGAGCACGCTTGATGATCTCCATATCTTTGGGCGAAAGGGCAGTCATAACCTTCGTTCTCTCTGTTTCCCAGGCGCGATAATCATTATTCCCTTAACTTCCCGGCACGAAGCATAGCCGCAGCCTGAATGGGAAGATAGAAAAAGTTTGCATTTTGAAGCTCTTAAACCTCTATTTCCAGTATGGACAATGCCCAGAGAGCAGTTTCGGCTACAAGAGGGGATGGATCATCGAGTTTTTCCCTTATCACTCCTGCCAGGTTCTTCTCACCACTGTTGGCCATGGCGATCAACACATTTCGGACGAAACGCTCCCGCCCCGTCCGCTTGATGGGAGAACCGGAAAAGAAACGCCGGAAATTGTCATCATCCAGTTTGGATAAATCGGCCAGTCGGGGGGCGGTTAACTCGATTCTCGGGTAAAAGGCCTCCTCTCGGGTGGCGATGGCGAACTTGTTCCAGGGGCAGGCGTCCAGGCAATCATCGCAGCCGTAAATACGATTCCCCATGCTGAGGGCCAATTCTTCGTCGATGACATCTTTTTGTTCGATGGTCAGGTAGGAAATGCATCGCCGGGCATCAATTTGATAAGGGGCCGTCAGTGCCCCGGTCGGGCAGGCGTCCAGGCAACGCCTGCAGGTGCCGCAATGGTCAGGGGTTGGTGCATCGGGCGCGAGGTCAAGTGTGGTGTATATTTCACCCAGAAATAGCCATGAACCAAGGTCGGGTGAGACCAGATTGGTGTGTTTTCCCTGCCAGCCGATACCGGCCTTTTGCGCCAATGGTTTCTCCATTACAGGCGCGGTGTCAACGAAGACCTTGATTTCGCAGTTTTCGGCCTCGACCAGCCAGCGACCAATCTGCTTCAGTCGTTTCTTGACCAGGTCGTGATAGTCCTTACCGCGTGCATAAACACTGATGTTGCCCCGCCCAGCTCGCTTCAATGCAGCGGACGGGGGCTCGGCCGGACCGTAATTGAGGCCCAATACAATGACAGAGCGCACATCGGGCCATAATCCCTGAGGTGAGGTTCGACGATCCGTATTTTCGGCCATCCAGGCCATATTTCCATGTCGGCCTTCGCCCAGGAAATGACCCAGGTCGCTTTCAAGGCGCTCATTGCTCCTGGCATCGGCAAAACCAACGACGTCGAAGCCCACTTCCAACGCCTTTTCACGGATTGATTTTTTCAGATTCAACAATCGATACTCGCCAAAACAGTCCCATATATGATATCTAGCGGCCCCAAAGTAACACGTCACTAAATTCGCCACATGGAAAACGATCAAAATGCGTTATAAATTCACCGCCCTTTACGTCGCCTTAATTGTCGCCGTGAACTATGCCTTTATCGTTGTGCCGCTGGTCAAATTGCCTGATGGCACCATGTGGCCGCCGGTGGCGTTGCTTGTTGGCTTTGTATTTGTAGCCCGCGATTTCGCTCAGCGCGAGATTGGTCACAAGGTTTTGCTGGCGATGCTTGTCGGTGTGGCGATTAGTTATTTCATGGCAAATCCGTTTGTCGCCACGGCCAGCGCGGCGGCCTTCCTGATCAGCGAGTTGGTTGATTGGGCGGTCTACACCTTCACCAAGCGGCCCTTGTCACAGCGAATTCTGTTTTCCAGCCTGCTTGGCGCCCCGGTCGATAGTGCCATTTTCCTGGGTATCATGGGCCTGTTAAGCCCAGTTGGGGTTGGCGCGATGACGGCGTCCAAACTGGTTGGTGCTTTTGTGGTCGGGTGGATTGTCAGGCGGCGCGAAGGCGTTTCCGCCTAGAGCAACCTGCGTTTAATAAAACGCAGATTATTTGGTCTAGTCGATTTCATCTTCCGGCACGACCCACGGCTCTGCCCGGCCAGCATCTGACCATTCGATCATTTCCGGCAAGGCTTGCACGGCGTCCCGGTAAGTCGCCGATACTTCATCCAGTTCAACCACAAAGGTTGTAAAGCGGCTGACAACGGGCGCGAACATGGCGTCCGCAATGGAAAATTTCCCAAACAGGAAAGGTCCGCCATCGCCAAAGCGGGCGCGACAATCGTTCCAGATTTGACAAATCCTGGCGATGTCCTCGGCGACGCCCTCGCCCCTGCCCCTGCCGGGGTGGGACTTGCGGATGTTCATGGGCATGTTGTTGCGAAGGGCTGTAAAGCCCGCATGCATCTCGTTTGAAACGGCGCGTGCGATGGCGCGTGCGGTGGAATCTTCGGGCCACAGACCCTTGTCCGGGTGGCGTTCGGCCAGATATTCCAGAATAGCCATGGTTTCCCATATCGTCAGGTCCCCATCACACAGCACCGGCACCCGGGCCGACGGTGACACCTTGGCGATGTTGGCCTTCCAGTCGTCATCGAACAGCAGGATCAGCTTTTCATCGAAGGGAATGCCGGCGACCTTCATTGCCAGCCAAGGTCGTAAGGACCACGACGAATAGTTCTTGTTTCCAATGTAAAGCGTGTAATCGCCCATTTTTTTTATCCTCTTCCGCGATAGGTCGGCACACCCTGATCGGGGACCCACAGGCCTTCGGGTCTGGTGCCGGTTTGATAGAACACGTCAATAGGGATACCGCCACGGGGGTACCAGTAACCCCCAATGCGCAACCATTTCGGTTTTGTAGCATCGGCAATCTTTTTCGCGATGGCGATGGTACAGTCTTCGTGAAAGGCGCCATGATTGCGAAACGCCGTAAGGTACAGTTTCAAGGATTTGCTCTCGACCAGCATTTCGTCCGGCGCGTAGTCGATAACCAGATGGGCGAAGTCCGGCTGCCCTGTAACCGGGCAGACAGAGGTAAATTCAGGACAGGTGAAGCGGACCAGATAATCCTCGCCCGATTGCGGATTGGGGACGATTTCCAGTGTGGCTTCTTCAGGAGAAGTCGGGGCCTCGTCGCTGCCGCCCAATTGGGTCAGATTGTCATAAATATTTTCGGCCATGGTTTGATCCTAGATTTGTTCGATGTCGCCTTGCGCCTGGGCAGTCGTGAAGTCGGCGGCGAAAACTGCCAATTCACCCTTGCCGATTGCAGCGCGCAATCCGGCCATCAGTTCCTGATAATAGTGCAGGTTATGCCAAGTCAACAGCATTGCTCCCAGAATTTCGCCAGTTCTGACCAGATGATGAAGGTAAGCGCGGCTGTAGTCCCTGCAGGCAGGGCATGAACAATGTTCATCCAGCGGGCGGGGATCATCGCCATGGCGGGCGTTTCGCATGTTGACGGGGCCATGGCGCGTAAAGGCCTGGGAAGTGCGTCCTGATCTTGTTGGCAGCACGCAATCGAACATATCGACACCACGCATCACCGCCCCGACCAGATCATCGGGCTTGCCGACGCCCATCAGATAACGTGGGCGGTCTTGCGGCAGGAAACCCGGCGTGTAGTCAAGAACATCAAACATGGCCTGTTGTCCCTCACCGACGGCAAGGCCGCCAATGGCGTAACCGTCGAAACCCAGCGACGTCAAGGCATCGCAGGATTGTTCGCGAAGGTCCTTGTAGACACCGCCTTGCACAATACCGAACAGCCCATATCCGTTCCGCTCGACAAAAGCGTCTTTCGAGCGCGCGGCCCAGCGCATGGACAACTGCATTGATTCATCTGCTTGTTCAGGCGTTGCTGGAAAGGGTGTGCACTCGTCGAAGGCCATGGTGATGTTCGCATCCAGCATTCGCTGAATATCCATGGATCGTTCAGGCGTTAATTCGTGTTTAGAGCCGTCAACGTGGGAGCGAAAGGTAACGCCTTTTTCTGTCATCTTGCGCAGTTCGGACAAGGACATCACCTGAAAACCCCCGGAATCGGTCAAGATCGGGCCTTTCCAGTTCATAAATTCATGCAGGCCGCCTAGGCGTTCGATCCGTTCGGCGCCAGGCCTGAGCATAAGATGGTAGGTATTAGCGAGGATGATTTGGGCACCGGTCTCAGCCACGGATTCCGGTCGCATGGCCTTGACAGTCGCCGCCGTGCCGACGGGCATAAAGGCGGGGGTGTCGAAGCCGCCATGGGCAGTTTCGATGCGTCCCAGTCGGGCCTTGCCGTCTTTTCCCAGTACTTTGAAATCAATACCGCTCACGTCTGATCTTTCTTTTGCAACAGGCAGCCATCGCCATAAGAATAGAAACGATAGTCCCGGTCCATGGCCGCCTCATAAATATTTTTCATCTTGTCCAAACCGGTGAAGGCGGAAACCAGCATAAACAGGGTCGAACGGGGCAAATGGAAATTCGTCAGCAGCGTATCGACAATGCGGAAACGATAACCGGGTGTGATGAAAATATCGGTCTCGTCGCTGAACGAATGAAGCACACCATTCTCGTCCGCCGCCGATTCAAGCAAGCGCAGGGATGTGGTCCCCACGCAGACAACTCGACCGCCCGCAGCCCTGGCGGTATTGATGGTTTCGGCAGTTTCGGGGCTGATTTCGCCCCATTCGGCGTGCATGACATGATCGTCGGTGTCGTCAACCTTGACCGGCAGGAAGGTGCCTGCCCCCACATGCAGGGTCACGGTGACATGGGAAATGTCTTTGGCGTCTATGGCTTGCATAAGCTCAGGCGTGAAGTGCAGCCCTGCCGTGGGGGCGGCGACGGCACCTTTTTTGTCGGCGAACAGGGTCTGGTAATCGGATTTGTCGCGGGCGTCGGCAAGGCCTTCTCGCTTGATGTATGGGGGCAAGGGCATGCCGCCATGGTCTTCCAGGGCCGCCAGGAGTTCCGCACCGCCACGGTTGAAGCGAAGCATTACCTCGCCGCCTTGACCTTTCTCGATGGCGTCAGCAAAAAAATTGTCGGCAAATTCAATGACGTTTCCGACTTGCAGTTTCTTGGCCGGTTTGGCGAAGACCTTCCATGTGTTGTCATTTTCACGCTTGTGCAGGGTTATTTCCACATTGGCTTCGCCACGCGTCCCCTTTAGACGGGCCGGAATGACACGGGTGTCATTGAAGACCAGAATGTCGCCTTTTTTCAGGAAAGTGGGCAGGTCGCGCATGATGCTGTCGGCGAGGCCCTCTCCGACAAGCAGGCGTGCGTGATCGCGTGGCACTGCTGGCCGCTGGGCAATGAATGATTGGGGCAGGTCGAAATCGAAATCATCTACTTTCATGAGCGGGAACTTATAGAAAACCCACATGAAGAACAAATACTGTTAATGCAGAAATCGCGTTAAGCTGGGATATGGATTACATCCGCAGTCACTGGCAGGGTAATCAGTCCCTGGGTTGGTCTTTCTGGGTCAATCTGGTGTGCTTGAGACTCGTCATTCTGTTTTTCAATGGCTTCACCCATCCCCCCTATAGCGATCAATCAACGACGGCGATTGTTGCCACCGTGCTTTATTTCACGTTGTTCCATTTGCTGGTTCTAGGGTGGCAGATTCGTGGCGTGATCAAGGCCTGTGATCGTTATATGTCAGAACTGGGCTCGTTCTCTACTTTGTTGCTTGTCCAGGCCGGGATGGTGGCCTGTATATTCCTGACCCTGTTTTTTGTTCTGGGGGCTTTTCAATCGCTGTTTGAAGACCCTGAAGCCATGTACAAGAACAGGTTTGTGAAGAGTCCTTCCTTGCTAGGTGAATACACCCTAAACCTGAACGACGATGGTACCCGCCTTCACATGAAAGGGGATTTCAATATCGGGCTGACCAGGGATCTGGAGACATTCCTGAAGAAAAACACAGCCATCAACAGCATCGTTCTCGCCAGCAACGGCGGTCTCGTAGCAGAAGGCAGGGCCGTTGCAAAGTTAATCAAGAAGTTCAGACTGGATACGTATGTTTTTGATGAGTGCAAGTCCGCCTGTATGACCGCCTATATCGGCGGGGTGACGCGATATCTGGGTGCCCGGGGCAAGCTGGGGTTCCACCAGTTCACTTTGGATAGCAGGCAGAAGACCCCCTACATAGACCCGGAAGAGGAACAGAAAATAGATCTGGCCTTTTATACGGAGCAAAAAATAGATAGCGACTTCCTGGGGAAGGTCTTTCAGACGTCCCATGCGGATATCTGGTTTCCAGCTACGCAAGAGCTTCTCGCCGCCGGGGTCGTTCATAAAGTTCTGCCGCAGCCTTGAGAGCATTGCGGCTGCAACCTGTTCGTGATATCGACGGGTCTGTTGTTTTCCTCCCCTATAGGATTGGCCCGTTTAGATGAGCGGCATTTTGTTTCTGGGTTTTTTGATTGGCATGCGCCACGCGCTTGAGGCCGATCATGTCGCCGCTGTTGCCGTATTGGCGACACGGGCGAAGACGGTCCGTCAGGCCGTGCCTTTGGGCGTCATGTGGGGGGTGGGACATACGTTGACCCTGTTTGCTTTTGGCGCAGTGATTGTTGTTCTTAACGCCAATCTCCCTGAAAATGTCACCCATGTTCTGGAAGCCGTGGTTGGCGTTATGCTGGTTGGACTTGGGGTTGATGTGATCTTCCGGGTGATAAAAAAGCGTATTCACTTTCATATTCACGCCCATAAGAATGAAAAACAGCATATCCACGCTCACTCTCACGAGGGTGAAAAGGAGCACGTTCCATCCCAGCATAGCCACGAGCATTTCAAGGGCTTGTCTTTTCGCGCCCTGATTGTTGGCATGATGCACGGCATGGCCGGATCGGCGGCGCTGGTACTGTTGACCATGCAATCAGTCGAACCCATCGCCACAAGGATTATTTATATCGTTCTGTTCGGTATCGGCTCGATGGTCGGTATGGGATTATTGAGCATCGTCATTGCGGTTCCCCTGCGCTACGCGGCGGATTCCATGACCTGGGCCTATAATGGTATGAGCGTCGTGCTGGGTCTTTTTTCGACCGGGCTTGGATTATTGACAATCTACCATTCCGGCATGTTCGCCTGATATTTCGAACTTATTCAGGCCTGTGGATAACACCACCCTTGAGCAGGACGTACGGGTGTGGTCCGATAATCTGCGCTGACTTT
>JADHSW010000079.1 GCA_016776705.1 Rhodospirillales bacterium | reverse complement strand
CAAGTTTAAAGCTGGTAAAGGCCTGAAAGACGCCGTCAACTAGACGTCCGACTTTCAAAAAGAATTAATGCCGGTTTCACTGTATGGTGGGACCGGCATTTTCCTTTGCAAATGCCGAAAGGCAGTATAAAAAGACATCGAATTCGGGGAAAAGCCGGATTTGAAAATAAAGGGCGATTAGCTCAGTTGGTAGAGCGTCTCGTTTACACCGAGAATGTCGGCGGTTCGAGCCCGTCATCGCCCACCATTTTCTTTGCTGTCTGGGCTTGCAGACCGCATTTTTTTTTAAGGATTTTATAAAATTTGCGTTCATGTCTTGACACCCGCTTGGGGTGCAGTTACATCAACGCAACCCTAGGGTTGAAGACATCAATGGGGGTGTAGCTCAGTTGGTTAGAGCGCCGGCCTGTCACGCCGGAGGCCGCGGGTTCGAGTCCCGTCACTCCCGCCATTTCCCCTTATTTTTCAAATATCTGAATATCCTTTTTGTTTTACCTAAATGCCTGAATAGGGGTTTTTTTGTCTGGTGTTTATGTGCTAAACCACTCACTTGAGTGGGCTGGCTGATGATCCGCCGAGCCGTCACAGGGAAACTGTGATGGAAGAGATCGGAAGTCGGTGGGGGTGTTGAGGATTATGGTGTGTAAAATGCGGCAAATGCCGTAGTTTTTCGCAAAGTGTTAAATAATTCAGAGGGCTGTCTTTTTTTGAGACGGTGTACAGGGTTCCCGACTATGGATGAGTTACTGATTGAGTATCTCCCCATCCTTATTTTTCTAGGAATTGCCATCGCTATCGCAGGCATCTGCATAGGTGCTTCGTATGTTGTCGCCACGCAGCGGCCCGACGTTGAAAAGACGTCCGCATACGAATGCGGTTTTGATCCGTTCGATGATGCGCGTCGCCAGTTCGATGTGCGATTCTATCTGGTCGCCATTCTATTCATCATTTTTGACCTTGAAGTGGCTTTCCTGTTCCCGTGGGCGGTCTCGCTTGGGGATGTGGGAGTTTACGGATTTTGGTCGATGATGGTGTTCCTCGGGGTTCTGACCATCGGTTTTATTTACGAATGGCGTAAAGGAGCTCTGGAATGGGAGTGATAATCGATCCCGGTAAACCGATCCCGCCAGGTGCCGAACAGGATGCGATCATCAATCAGGTAACGGGGGAGCTGACCGATAAGGGATTTGTCATCGCCAGCCTGGATCACGTCGTCAACTGGGCGCGTACCGGTTCCCTGTGGCCAATGACGTTCGGTCTGGCCTGCTGCGCCGTTGAAATGATCCACGCCTATATGCCCCGCTATGACCTTGATCGTTTTGGCGTTGTTCCCAGGCCGTCTCCACGGCAATCGGATGTCATCATTGTCGCGGGCACCCTGACAAATAAAATGGCCCCGGCCTTCCGCAAGGTTTATGATCAGATGTCGGAACCGCGTTATGTGATCTCGATGGGATCATGCGCGAACGGTGGCGGCTATTACCATTATTCATATTCGGTGGTGCGCGGTTGTGATCGCGTGGTGCCGGTGGATATCTACGTTCCGGGCTGCCCTCCAACGGCTGAAGCGCTCGTTTATGGTGTCCTGCAACTACAAAAGAAAATCAGGCGAACTGGAACATTGTGGCGTTAGGCCAAGCGTAAAATCCTTCGACTATTGAGATTTAAGGAAAGGCCTGCAATGGGCCGCCGAGGAAACATGGATCTGGCACTGAAAGACTTAAGCGAATTGATCGCCACCGCGCTACCCAACGAGGTAACTGCGACAGTTATCGCCAACGGTGAACTTTCGGTCAGCGTGCGAAGTGACGCCATTGTCAAGGTGATGAGCTTCTTGCGCGACGATGTGAATTGTCAATTCAAAATTCTTATGGATGTTTGCGGTGTCGATTATCCCGACCGTGAAGAACGCTTTGACGTTGTCTACAACCTGCTTTCCATGACCCACAATCTGCGTGTTCGCGTGAAAGTGCGCACCGATGAGAAAAAGCCTGTCCCATCTGTTGTTTCTGTTTTCAGTTCCGCCAACTGGTGGGAACGCGAAGCCTGGGATTTGCTTGGCATTTATTTTTCAGGTCACCCGGATTTACGTCGTATCATGACAGATTACGGTTTCGAAGGACATCCGCTGCGCAAGGACTTCCCGCTGTCCGGTTATGTGGAAATTCGTTACGACGATGAAAAAAAGAGGGTTGTTTACGAGCCGGTAAAGATGGCCCAGGATTTCCGAAGTTTCGATTTCGTTAGTCCCTGGGAAGCCATGGATGCCCCGCTGCCGGGCGATGAAAAAGCTGAAGAACCCGATGAAGCTGCCAGCGAGGGGGATTCCTGATGTCCGAAAAACAAATCAAAAACTACAATCTTAACTTCGGCCCCCAGCATCCCTCTGCGCACGGTGTGTTGCGCCTGGTCCTGGAACTGGACGGTGAAGTCATTGATCGCGCCGATCCCCACGTAGGGTTGCTGCATCGCGGTACGGAGAAGCTGATCGAATATAAGAGCTACGCCCAGGCCATGCCGTATTTCGACCGCCTGGATTACGTGTCGCCGCAAAACCAGGAACATGCCTTTGTGCTGGCGACGGAAAAACTGCTAGGCATTGAAGCGTCGCCGCGCGGTCAGTACATCCGTGTCCTGTTTGCAGAAATTGGCCGCGAACTGAATCACATTTTCACTGTCTGTGCCTTCGCCATGGATATTGGTGCCATGACACCAATGCTGTGGGCCTTTGAAGAACGCGAAAAGCTGATGGAATTTTGCGAACGTATTTCTGGTGCCCGTATGCATATGGCCTTTTTCCGTACCGGCGGCGTCGCAGCCGATATGCCTGACGGGTTGGCCGAAGACATTGATGCCTGGTGTGACCAATTCCCGCAGATGATCGACGATATCGAAACCCTGCTGACTGAAAACCGCATCTTCAAGCAACGCACCGTCGATATTGGTGGCCTGAGCGCGGAAGAAGCCATGGACTGGGGCTTTAGTGGACCCAACCTGCGCGCCTGCGGTGTCCCCTGGGATATTCGCAAGGCGCAGCCTTATGATGTTTATGACAAGATGGACTTCAATATTCCCATTGCCAAAACCGGCGACTGTTATGACCGGTATATTGTCCGGATTGCAGAAATGCGCGAATCCCTGAAGATCATCAAGCAGTGCCTGCGCGACATGCCTGGCGGTCCAGTCAAGATAGACGATCACAAGATTACACCGCCGTCGCGTGGTGACATGAAACAATCGATGGAATCGCTGATCCATCACTTCAAACTTTTTACCGAGGGCTATCACGTACCCGCCGGCGACACCTACACGGCGGTTGAAGCGCCCAAGGGCGAGTTCGGCGTGTATCTGGTGTCCGACGGTTCCAACAAACCCTATCGCTGCAAGATCAGACCTCCAGGGTTTGCCCACTTGCAGGCGCTTGAACTCGTTTCCAAGGGCTACATGCTGGCTGACGTCGTCGCCAACATCGGTTCCTTGGACATTGTTTTTGGTGAGATCGATCGATGAGCACGGATACCGCTACTGTTGAACAGCCCACAAGCTTTGCGTTTTCTGCGGAAAACCAGCAAAAGCTCAAAGGCATTTTTGCCAAGTATCCCGAGGGTCGCCAGGCAAGTGCAGTGATGCCGTTGCTTGATCTGGCCCAGCGCCAGCACGATGGCTGGTTGCCCCGTGCCGCCATGGATCACATCGCCGAACTGGTCGGCCTTGCGCCGATGCGGGTATACGAGGTCGCGACCTTCTACACCATGTACAATCTGGCTCCCATTGGTAAGAACCATCTTCAGGTTTGCACCAACCTGCCGTGCTGGTTGCGTGGATCTGACGAAGTTGTAGAAACCTGTAAAAAGAAGCTCGGCATAAACGTTGGCGAAACCACGCCGGACGGGAAGTTTTCCCTGTCGGAGATGGAATGCCTGGGTGCCTGCGTCAACGCACCGATGATGCAGATCAACGACGATTATTACGAAGACCTGGACGCGGCTTCGACGGCTGCCATTCTGGACACCTTGTCCACGGGTGGTACACCAAAACCGGGACCGCAGAATTCCCGCAAGGGCTGTGAGCCCGAAGGCGGCCTGACATCGCTGACAGACGCCAAGGGAGACGCCTGATGCTTAAGGATTCAGATCGCATCTTCCAGAACATCTATGGCTTTAAAGGCAGTGGACTTGACGCGGCCAAAGCAGTCGGCGACTGGGATGGCACAAGTAAGCTGATCGCCAAGGGACGTGAGTGGCTTATCGATGAAGTGAAGAGTTCCGGCCTTCGTGGCCGTGGCGGCGCCGGTTTTGGCACCGGCATGAAATGGTCCTTTATGCCAAAGGAAACCGGTGGTCGTCCTGTTTTTCTTACCATTAATGCAGACGAGGGCGAACCGGGTACCTGCAAGGACCGGGAAATCCTTCGCAATGAACCGCACAAGCTTGTTGAAGGCGCGCTGTTGGCAGCCGCAGCCGTTGGTGCCTGCGCGGCTTATGTCTATGTACGCGGGGAATTCTTCCGCGAGGCCGAAGCCTTGCAAAATGCTATCGACGAGGCCTACGCGGCAGGCTTGATCGGCAAGGATGCCTGCGGTTCCGGCATCGATTTTGAAATGTACGTGCAGATGGGAGCTGGCGCTTATATTTGCGGCGAGGAAAGCGCCCTTATACAAAGCATCGAGGGTAAAAAAGGCCAACCGCGCCTGAAACCGCCTTTCCCGGCCAACGTTGGCCTGTATGGTTGCCCGACGACGGTGAACAACGTTGAATCCATTGCCGTTGTACCGACCATCCTTCGCCGTGGGGCCAAGTGGTTTGCGTCAATCGGGCGCGAGAACAACACCGGCACCAAGCTTTTCTGTATTTCCGGCCATGTCAACACACCGTGCACGGTTGAAGAAGCCATGGGAATTCCAATGCGCGAGTTGATCGAAACCCACGCCGGTGGCGTTCGTGGGGGCTGGGACAATCTGCTGGCGGTTATTCCTGGCGGATCGTCGGTTCCGATGATGCCCAAAGCCTTGTGTGAAAATGCGATCATGGATTTTGACGGCTTGCGCGAACATGGCTCCGGCCTTGGTACTGCCGCCGTCATGGTCATGGACAAGTCGACGGACTTGATCAAGGCAATTGCACGCCTGTCACAATTCTACGCCCATGAAAGTTGCGGTCAGTGCACCCCGTGTCGCGAAGGCACAGGGTGGATGCGCCGCATGATGCAGCGCATGGTCACCGGCGACATGACGATTGATGAAATTGATTTGCTGCATGATGTTACCAAGCAGATTGAAGGCCAGACTATTTGCGCCCTTGGTGACGCGGCAGCCTGGCCTATTCAGGGTTTGATTCGCCACTTCCGCCCCGAGATCGAGCGTCGTATCAACGATCGCAAGGCCTCGGATGCGGGCCAGGCGGCGTAGGGGAGAACGAGATGCCAAAACTAACCATCGATGGCATTGAAGTCGAAGTCCAGGACGGACTGACGGTGCTCCAGGCTTGCGAGCAGATCGGCATCGAAATTCCGCGTTTCTGTTATCATGAGCGCCTGACCATTGCCGGTAACTGCCGCATGTGTCTTGTGGAAATGGAACGCGCACCCAAGCCGATCGCGTCGTGTGCGATGCCGGCTGGCGAAGGCATGGTCATCACCACCAACTCTCCGGCCGTCAAAAAAATGCGCCAGGGCGTGATGGAGCTGCTGCTGATCAATCATCCCCTGGACTGCCCGATCTGCGATCAGGGCGGTGAATGCGATTTGCAGGATCAGGCCGTCGGATACGGCATGGACCGCAGCCGTTACACAGAAGAAAAGCGCTCGGTTAAAGACAAGACCTTCGGTCCCCTGATTCGTGCCATGATGACGCGCTGCATTCACTGCACCCGTTGCATTCGCTTCTCGAGCGAAATTGCCGGTGTGCCGGAACTGGGCGCAACCGGTCGCGGCGAGCATATGGAAGTCGGCACTTATATCGAAAAAGCCCTGACGTCAGAATTGTCGGGCAACATGATCGACCTGTGCCCCGTTGGTGCGTTGACATCCAACCCTTACGCCTTTAACGCCAGGCCCTGGGAATTGAAGAAAACTGAATCAATTGATGTTATGGACGCCGTTGGTTCCGCGATTCGCGTCGATGCCAAGGGTCCGGAAGTCATGCGCATCCTGCCGCGCCTGAATGAAGATGTGAATGAGGAATGGATTTCCGACAAAACCCGCTTCGCCTGTGACGGCCTGAAGCGCCAGCGTCTGGATACCCCTTACGTTCGCCGTGACGGCAAGCTTGAGCCCGCATCCTGGGACGAAGCCTTTAGCGCCATTGCCGACAGGGTAAAAGGCATGGACGGTTCCAAATTTGCTGCCATTACCGGTGACATGGCCTGCGCAGAATCAATGACTGCTCTTAAAGATCTGACGGCGGCACTGGGTTCCGACAATATCGATTGTCGTCAGGACGGCGCAGCGCTGGATGCTTCATGCCGTGGCGGGTACGTTTTCAATACCACCATCGCCGGAATTGAAGAAGCAGACGCTTGCCTGATTATCGGTTCCAACACCCGCAAGGAAGCGCCCATCATCAATGCGCGCCTTCGCAAGCGTTACCTGATGGGCGGTTTCAAAGCCGGAATGATTGGCGAAGCCGTCGATCTGACCTTCAAGCACGAGCATCTGGGCGCCGGTACGGATACCCTGAGCGAGATTGCCGATGGCAAACACTCGTTCGCAAAGATTCTGAAAAAAGCCAAGAAGCCAATGCTTATACTGGGGCAGGGGGCGCTGAAGCGTTCCGACGGCACCGCCGTATTGGCAATGGCGCGCCAGATTGCCGAAGACAATGGCATGATCAGTGACGACTGGAACGGCTTCAACGTCCTGCACACGGCAGCGGCTCGCGTTGGCGGCCTTGATCTTGGATTGGTTTCTGGTGATGTAGCCTCTATTCTTGATGGCTGTGGCTCTGGTTCCATCGACGTTGTCTACCTTCTGGGTGCTGACGAAATCGATATGAATAGGCTGGGCAAGGCCTTTGTGATTTATCAGGGGCATCACGGCGACGCAGGCGCACACCGTGCTGATGTTGTCCTGCCCGGTGCTGCCTATACGGAAAAGAACGCAACGTATGTGAATACAGAAGGCCGCGTACAGCGTGGCCGTCTGGCGGTGTTCCCGCTGGGCGAAGCCCGCGAAGACTGGACCATTCTGCGCGCCCTGTCTGACGTATTGGGCCACAAACTGCCCTATGACACACTTTCAGAAGTGCGCCAGCGCATGGTTGCAATCAATTCCGTATTTGACGGTGACGACGAGGTAACCGGCGGTGCCTGGGGTGAGTTCGGCGTCAAAGGCAAGCTGGACTCCAGCGCCTTTGTTTCACCGATAAGCAATTTCCACATGACGGACCCGATCAGCAGGGCGTCTGAAACCATGGCCCAGTGTATTGAAGCGCTGCTTGGCGACAACAAAGGGAAGACCGGCACCGATGGTTGAGCTTTGGGATTCATATATCTGGCCGGTGGCCTGGATCGTCATCAAGATTGTGGCGATTGTCCTTCCGATTTTGATCGGCGTTGCCTACCTGACATACGTTGAACGCAAGGTTATTGGCGCCATGCAATTGCGCCGCGGTCCAAATGTTGTCGGGCCGTTCGGCCTGTTGCAGCCCATGGCCGATGGCCTGAAGTTGTTCCTCAAGGAAACCATCGTGCCGTCTGGCGCAAGTCCCGTTGTCTTCCTGCTTGCCCCCATGGTCACCTTTATCCTGGCGTTAATCGCCTGGTCCGTCATTCCCTTCGATCAGGGCATGGTGCTGGCTGACATCAACGTTGGTATCCTGTTCCTGTTCGCGGTTTCCTCTCTGGGCGTTTACGGCATCTTGATGGCCGGTTGGGCGTCAAACTCGAAGTACGCATTTCTGGGCGCTATTCGTTCGGCTGCGCAGATGGTTTCTTATGAAATTTCAATGGGTTTCGTCATTGTTACGGTGTTGATGTGTGTTGGTTCCCTGAATCTTTCCGACATCGTCATGGCCCAGAAAAATGTCTGGTTCGTGGTGCCCTTATTCCCCATGGCGGTGATTTTCTTTATCTCGACCCTGGCTGAAACAAACCGCCATCCGTTTGATCTGCCAGAAGCCGAAGCCGAACTGGTCGCCGGTTATAACGTCGAATATTCGGCCATGGCCTTCGCGCTGTTCTTCCTGGGTGAATACGCCAACATGATCCTGATGGCAGCGATGACGTCGATCCTTTTTCTGGGCGGCTGGTTGCCACCCCTTGATATTGCTCTGTTCAATTTGATCCCCGGTCCCTTGTGGCTGGCTGCGAAGGTAGCCTTTGTGCTGTTCTTCTTCCTGTGGGTGCGCGCCGCATTCCCAAGATACCGTTATGATCAGTTGATGCGCCTTGGCTGGAAAGTGTTCCTGCCGATTTCACTAGCCGCAGTCGTTATTGTTGCCGGCGTTCTGGTCGCTTTCGATTTAACCCCAAGCGCAGGATAGGGAGGGTATAAAATGAGTTTCATTCATCGCGGCATAAAAACCTTCCTGTTGATCGAATTGTTGGGCGGTCTGGCGCTGACTCTGCGTTATATGTTCCGCCCCAAGGTGACGCTGAACTATCCTTATGAAAAAGGTTACTTAAGTCCGCGCTTCCGTGGCGAACATGCCCTGCGGCGTTACGCCAATGGTGAAGAGCGCTGTATTTCCTGCAAACTGTGCGAAGCCATTTGCCCGGCGCAAGCGATCACTATCGAGGGTGATGTGCGTGACGACGGCTCTCGGCGCACAACCCGCTACGATATTGACATGACGAAATGCATCTACTGCGGTTTCTGTGAAGAAGCCTGCCCGGTCGACGCAATCGTCGAAGGTCCGAATTTCGAGTACGCCACGGAAACCCGTGAAGAACTTATGTATGACAAGCAAAAACTGCTGGCCAACGGGGAGCGTTGGGAAACCGAGATCGCCGAACGACTGTCGGCGGATGCTCCCTATCGCTGATATTTAGGAAAGCTTGATGATTGTTCAATTTGTCCCGGGCGGGACGTCAACAGGGATTTGGATGCAATGATAATACAGGCGCTGGCATTTTATATGTTCGCACTGATCGCTATTGCGTCCGGTGTAATGGTGGTATCGGCGAAGAACCCCGTGCATTCAGTGTTGTTCCTGATCCTGGCCTTCTTTAACGCGGCTGGATTGTTCGTGCTGTTGGGGGCGGAATTCCTGGCGATGATTCTTGTCGTCGTCTACGTGGGCGCGGTCGCGGTGCTGTTCATGTTCGTTGTCATGATGCTGGACATCAACTTCGTTGAATTACGGCAAGGCTTCCTGAAATATCTGCCCCTGGGGTCAGTAATTGGTCTGGTTTTACTGGTGGAATTGGTCGTTGTCGTCGGCGGATGGCATATGGCCCCCGATGTGGCCGAGGCCATTGCATCGCCGATTCCCGATACCACATCCAACACCCATGCATTGGGCGCGATTATCTATACGGATTACATCTTCCCCTTCCAGGCGGCGGGCATTGTGCTGCTGATCGCCATGATCGGCGCAATTGTGCTGACTCATCGCAAACGTCCCGGCGTCAAGAAACAGCGCATCGCCGACCAGTTGGCGAGGAAGCCTGAAGATACGCTGGAAATTCGAAAAATTGAATCGGGGAGGGGCATCTGATGTTTGAAATCGGTCTTTCCCATTATCTGGTCGTCGCTGCGATCCTGTTTTCTCTGGGCATCTTCGGTATCTTCATGAACCGGAAAAACGTCATTGTTATTTTGATGTCCGTAGAACTAATGCTGCTGGCGGTGAATATTAATCTGGTTGCCTTCTCGGTCGAGTTGGGTGATCTGGTTGGTCAGGTTTTCGCCATGTTCGTGCTTACCGTTGCCGCTGCTGAAGCGGCCATCGGGTTGGCTATCTTAGTTGTCTTCTTCCGTAACCGCGGTTCCATCGCGGTCGAAGACATCAACACGATGAAGGGGTAGGGAATAAATGATTACGACAGCCGTATTCCTGCCGCTTCTGGCTTCCATGATCGCCGGTGTCTTTGCCTTTATTAATTATGGCAAAGACAAGGAAAACAGGGTTCAACTGGACAAACTGTCGCAGTATGTGACTTGTGGCGGCTTGCTGACATCCGCCGTATTGGCGATCCTTATTTTCAAGGATGTCGCACTGGACGGTAACGCGCAAACTGTGCATCTGCTCAACTGGATCGATTCCGGATCTTTAAGCATTTCATGGGCCTTGAAGGTCGACAGCCTGACGGCGGTTATGATGATCGTCGTTACGGTCGTATCTGCCATGGTTCATGTTTATTCCATCGGTTACATGCATCACGATCCCAACGTTCCCCGGTTCATGTCCTATCTGAGCCTGTTCACGTTCTTCATGCTGATGCTGGTAACTGCTGATAATCTTGTTCAGATGTTCTTCGGCTGGGAAGGTGTTGGTCTTGCGTCTTATTTGCTGATTGGTTTCTGGTACAACAAACCGTCCGCCAATGCCGCCGCGATCAAGGCTTTCGTCGTCAACCGGGTAGGTGACTTTGGTTTTGCGCTGGGTATCTTCACCGTCTTCGTGATGTTCGATACGGTCAGTCTGGACGATATTTTCGCCGCCGCGCCGCAAAAAGCCCATGATACCATCAGCGTTTTCGGTGGTGAATTCCATGCCTTGACTGTTGCCTGCCTGCTGCTGTTTGTCGGTGCTATGGGCAAATCGGCGCAGTTGGGCCTGCATACATGGCTTCCGGACGCCATGGAAGGTCCGACCCCTGTGTCGGCACTGATCCATGCTGCGACCATGGTTACAGCGGGTGTTTTTATGGTTGCCCGCCTGTCACCATTGTTTGAATATTCCGACATCGCTTTAACGGTGGTGACCATCGTTGGCGGATCGACCTGTATTTTCGCGGCCACCATTGGCTGCACCCAGAACGATATCAAGCGGGTTATCGCCTATTCGACCTGCTCCCAGTTGGGCTACATGTTCTTTGCCTGTGGCGTTTCGGCTTATTCCGCCGGTATCTTCCATTTGATGACCCACGGCTTCTTCAAGGCGCTTTTGTTCCTGGGCGCGGGCTCGGTTATCCACGCCATGTCCGATGAACAGGATATGCGCAAGATGGGCGGAATCTGGAAGATGATCCCGGTCACTTACGCCTTGATGTGGATCGGCTCACTGGCCCTTGCAGGTGTCTGGCCGTTTGCCGGGTTCTATTCCAAGGATATCATTCTGGAAGCGGCCTGGGGGGCGCACACCATCGCTGGTGGTTACGCCTTCTGGATGGGCATTACCGCAGCCTTCCTGACGGCCTTCTATTCCTGGCGCGTTATCCTGATGACATTCCACGGAAAGTCGCGGGCTGACGAAAGGGTCCTGGCCCATGTTCATGAAAGCCCGAAGATCATGCTGGTGCCGCTGATGGTGCTGGCTGCTGGCGCATTGTTCGCCGGTTACATCGGTTATGAATCCTTTGTTGGTCACAATGCCGCAGAATTCTGGGGCAATGCGATTCTGGTTCTGGACAGCCATCAGGCCCTTGAAGCGGCCCATCATGCGCCGTTCTGGGTCAAGTATCTGCCTTTGGGTGTTGGCATCGCGGGTATTGCGCTGGCTTACCTGTTTTACATGTTTGCGCCGGGCTTGCCTGCTGCTCTTGTTGGCCAGATCAAGCCGCTGTACACCTTCGTTTACAACAAGTGGTACTTCGACGAACTTTACGACTTCCTGTTTGTCAAACCGGCGTTCTATCTGGGTCGAAATTTATGGAAGACCGGCGATGGCTCGATTATCGACGGCATTGGACCGGACGGTATTTCCTCAGTGACCCTGAGCCTCGCCAGACGCGTTGCGCGCTTGCAAACGGGGTATCTGTATCATTACGCGTTTGCAATGTTGGGTGGCATTATCGTTTTGATTACCATGTACATGTTGATGGGTGGGTGAGAGCATTATGAGTAATTTCCCCATCCTCTCACTG
>JADHSW010000078.1 GCA_016776705.1 Rhodospirillales bacterium | reverse complement strand
TAATAACAGTGACCCATCAACTCAATTGTTGCAGTTAAGACAATGGGTTAGGAGCTATTTGAGGTAGTTATCTAGGACAGCCCCTAAAATAATTCAAAAACACGCTGGATGATTCAAAAATAGCCTGTATAAGGCATCATCAACTGAGTGAGATTTGGATAGTATTATGAAGTTTATACGCTGGTTCCTTGGGCGCATTATCCTTGCCGTGGATTTTCTGACCAGGCCCAAACCTGTTGTCCGCGAGCCCAGGGCCCAGGATGCCGTTGATGCCATGAGTGCGAAGATGTCCCTGTACCAATTCAATGCCTGCCCATTTTGCGTTAAAGTCAGGCGGCAACTCAGAAAGCACGCTTTGAATATTGAGCTAAGGGACGCCAAAAACAATCTTCAGTTCAAGCAGGAACTGACCAATGAAGGCGGTAAACACAAGGTTCCCTGCCTGCGTATTGAAGAGAGCACCAATTCGATCAAATGGATCTATAATTCCAAGGATATTTGCTCGTTTCTGGAGAAACAGTTCAGCCTTTGATGGGGCTTTATTGAGGCATTGTGGGGGGGCTATTTTGTGCCGGGAGGGGTTAGAAAATCGCTCTTGTCCAACGTCTTCATGATGGCTTCCAGCCGTGCCATGGTGGCCTTTGCATCCGGATAGTGTTTGTGCAGTACCAGATAGACATTTGTTTGCGAAAGGCTGTCGAAAGTCACCCCCGGGATCGGGTTTTCGCTCAAAACTTCTTCAGCCGGGAAAGCGTAGTCAATGACGTAGTCGGCGCGCCTCGCCTTTAGCATGGCGAAAGCGGCATGGTGATCGCCAGCGGCATAGTTGGTAATGTTATTTTGGGGATCATTGATGTATTTGGCGACCCCGGCGTAACTGTAACCGCGGATCGAGATCACATCCTTGCCGTTGAAATCCTCCCGCCTGGTGATCGGCTTCGCCCCGTGGCGACGGTAAACCCTTATTTCAACCACCGCGACCGGGTCCTTGCTTAACAGGCAACATCCCTTTAACGCTGGGGCATTGACCAGCATGGAGAACTTGGCGACACCAGTGCGCAGGTTTTCAAACAACCGCAGTGCCGGGTAGTCCTTCGGATGCCAGGGGATACCGGCCTTTTCGAACAAGGGAGTCGCAAGGCGCACCAGAGGGTTTTTCAAGTTTCCATTTGAATCACGCTTTGTCGTCCAGACCGAAATATCCGGATAGGCGTATTCAAGTTCCTCCTGCGCTGACGACAGCGTCGCAGAAAGTGCCAAACCAGCGCCCACCGCCAATATCCCAAGAGCCGATTTTATGGATCGTGGTTGGTTGCCCAAAATTATTATCCCGCAGCAAAGAATGAAATTCACAAGAAACTTATACCTTAAGTAAAGGCATTGTGGAACAGAGGGCGCGCCAATGGGGCAATGGTGGGCAGATGATTTTTTTTAACTTCTTCCTGCACAAAAATAATCCCCGCTACGAATAAACTTGCGGGGATAAGAAATCTTAGGGCCTTGAAGGTCTGTTGCCGGAAAAGGGGAAAACCCTGCGCAGCCCTTTATACGAAGCGATTATTTTCGCTCTTGTCGTGATTTAATCTCGCGGCGTGTCGTATACGCGGTTTATGAATTCCCGGCTGGAAAAACCCAGCGCGTAGGAAATTATCAGAACCGCGGCGTAAAAAATCCTCAGCATTTCGCACCTAAAATTACCGTGTTTCACAAAGTCGTCTTCGCTCAGTATCGGCCTTTTAGGCTCTTTTGATTTTGAAGGGTGTGATGTGGATCACACGTTGCAAATAAAATCAATATTGAAACGTTTGTGTTTCTCTGGGTCAAAATTGGTTCAATTTACTGCAAGGCTTGCGAAAAGGTTTTTTTGGGCGTTCGTGGCCATGTTGAAGAATGCAATCATCAAATTCTCTTGAACTGAAAGACTGGCGGCATTTTTATTAAAGCTGGCTATAATGCCGTTGTTATTGTTTGCCGTGCCACACCCGGACGACCGGGGAAAATGTCGTTCAGGTTATCTATTTGGGGGGCCCATGAAAAAGCTATCTGCGCTGGTTGTACTGATTGGTCTGATGGGGGGCGTCTGCGAGGCGCTTGCAGGGCCGCTGCCTGCTTATGAAGGAAGGCGGCTGTTTGTTTCGTACTGCCAGTTATGCCACGGCGTTGCCGGAAAGGGCGACGGGGCGCTGGCTAAAAGAATGCATATCCATCCGGCGGACCTGACCACCACACTGCGTTCCCGAAGCGACACAATTCTGAAAAAAATCATCACCGGGGAGGGACGCCAGACCATTACCGGGCGGGATCGCCACAATCTGCTGAGCGAGGCCATGCCGGAATGGAATAACGTCTTCAACGACGCACAGGTCGAGGCGCTGATTGCTTACCTGCGTTTTTTGAGTACATCGCGACACCAATTGATGGGCGATCCAGAGATCGGGGGTGATCTTTATCAAAAATATTGCGCCGTTTGTCATGGCGAGTTCGGCGAAGGAGACGGAGTCATGACAAAATTAGTCAATATTATTCCGGCTGATCATTCTAATGCCAACGAGATGAACCCCATAAGCAACGATCAACTGATCGACATCATTCAGGCTGGCAAGGGACAATACATGCCTGCATGGAAGGATATACTCGATCAGGGGGAGATCGAAGCCCTGGTCAGTTATATTCGCCTGCTTTCCAACTAGCATCGACGGGCATCTTATCGGTTCGAGCTGTTGATCTGCTGGAATTCCAATGCATATTGTGGTATGGTTCCCTTTGACTTTGAACTACGGATTTTCTCTGACAGGGAGGATGGATCGTTTCATGGAGCCACCTGATAGTCCAAAGGGTCCCCGCATGTGTGGGGACACGTCATAGAAACAGGTTTTATCTTTTAGGGCTGAAACGCTCGATTGAAAATGTCCGGCTTTTAAGTTGGATGACACATGAGGAAGCCCCCTGAGCATGGTTCTTGGGGGGCTTCCCTTCGTTCCAGCCCAGTCGAAAAAAAACCGGTCCCAAAAGGACCGGCGAGTTCGACAGGGGTGTCAAGGGGGCGCTATGCGGGCGCCGAAATCGAATGAGAGAGGGGTGTTTCCCTTCGACTCGCTAATAGAACCATATTTTGACGATTGTGACTGTGACGGCTGTCACAGGGGGGCGGATGTACTGAAACGGCCCGATACTGGACTGCCAGGGCGGGATTTTAACTTACGCCATGGTCTACGGCCTTACCCGTTCCAGAGCTTGTCGCAACGTCTCAACAAATTGATCATCCGTATCCATGCTGGATACAAGATACAGAGGTTTGGACAAGTCGTGCAGTTTGAAGACAGAAACGAAATCGTCCTGACGAAGGCCTAAATTGGAAAGTCGAAAATTCATCGCATGCCTGTCTGATGCAATCAGGTCAATCCTGCCGGCATCAAGCATCTTGACTGTTGAAATTTCGAGCGCGACCTCTTGTACAGCGACGCCCAGATTTTTCAGGTATTCGGCCTTGATGTCACCAATGAGACCGGCAAAGGAATAATGGTTTAAGTCTTCAATTCCCTTTATGACAATGTCGCTTCGTTCAGCCTTCTTGAATATGTTCACGTCAAAATCGAAAATGGTTCCGATCCATTTGAACGAAGCCTCTCGTTCAGCGCTTCGAGAAACGGAAAACAGCAGGGAGTTGGGTGTATTCCTTGCCGTATAAAGGGCGCGCGCCCATGGGTATATCTCAATTTCAGGCGTTAGCCCTAATTCCAGAAACATCTTTTTGATCAAATCAACGGCAACGCCCTTAACTTCGCCGTTTTCTTCATAACTGTATGGGGGGAAAATCGCCGTTATCACCCGTAAATCGCCGGGTTCTTGTGTGTTTGCGGTTCCGGGCAAGGTAACCAGTAACAGGAAAAGCAGGGATAAAAGTTTCAGGTAACGTACAGCGACAAGGCACAATTTGATCACCAGGGAAGATTTAAGTGTGGACTGGATGCTGATGGAATCAGCGCAACTTTGCAAGGCTTCACGCAGGGCAGACCGAGGTTTAAATCAAAATGATAAAGAACGCAATCCGATGATATTGGCCTGTTTTTCCGCCACCCCTAATCCACGCTGTTTCCGGCGCTTTTCCACGCCATAATTCCGCCGGTGAGGTGATAAACTTGGCGCGCTCGCGCGGTTACTTCGGCCAGTTGCGGGCCGTACATGCCAGTGCGTCCGCCGCTGGCGCAATAATAGACCACGATTTTATCGTCATGGTCGGGCAGGGCGGCCGGATTAAAGTTGGACAAGGGCATGTGATGATCCCGGGCAATGCATTCACGGGCATGCTCATCGGGTTCGCGCACATCGACCAGCACGGCGCTTCCTTCATCCATCCACTGTTTCAGGGTGACAGGATCGACTTCTTTCATCATCATCTTGTTTTCTCCTCAGCAGGAAAACTGAATTTCGGGTCTTGAATGATTATAAATTAGTGCTAGCTAATATGTATTCAAGGATAGATTTCATTTTTTATGTTTATTTACGGTCCCGCGCCGTGCATGGAGCGTTTCATGACCCCGGATGTTAAAGCCTTTTTCGACCCCGACACCTTCACGGTCAGCTATGTTGTATCTGACCCGACAAGCTTGAGCGCCGCCATTATCGACCCGGTCCTGGATTATGACGCCAAGTCCGGGCGCACGGATACCCGCAACGCCGATGCCCTGATCGCCTGGGTCAGGGAACAGGGCCTGAAAGTCGCCTGGATACTGGAAACCCATGTTCACGCCGATCATCTGAGCGCCGCCGTATATCTTCGGGAAAAGCTCGGTGGTGAAATCGCCATTGGCGCTGGTGTTCCGTTGGTGCAGCAGACCTTCAAGACCCTGTTTAACGAGGGCGACGATTTCCCGATTGACGGTTCCCAGTTCGATGTCCTGCTGGGCGATAACGAGCTGATCGCCCTGGGGAACATGGAAGGACGCGTCCTGTATACGCCGGGCCATACACCGGCTTGCGCCAGCTATATTTTCGGTGATGTGGCGTTTGTCGGTGATACCCTGTTTATGCCCGATTACGGCACGGCGCGTTGCGATTTTCCAGGCGGTGATGCGCGCACGCTGTACGCCTCCATCCGGCGCATTCTTGATCTGCCTTCTGGCACCCGCCTTTTCACCTGCCATGATTACGGCACGGACGAACGGGATTTCGCCTGGGAATCCACGGTCGCAGAGCAGCGAGCAGGCAATATCCATGTAAATGACGCCGTTGGCGTCGATGACTTCATCAAAATGCGCGAAAGCCGTGACGCCACCCTGGCCATGCCACAATTGATTCTGCCCGCCGTACAGATCAACATGCGTGCAGGTCACATGCCATCGGTGGAAGACAATGGTCTCAGTTACCTGAAAATACCTTTGAACGGCATTTGACGCCTCATACCGCGTTGGGTAGGTTGTTGTATTGAATTGGATGGTTTTAGACCATTGAAAACAGAAGATATTTTCCTGGAGGACGGCAGTCGTGAACTCACCGGCTGATAACAACGACACGGCGACAACGTTGGAAAGCGCCAACGATGATGCCGTTCTTGAACTGGAAAGCGATATCGAGGAAGCCATCGTCCAGGCCCTTGAGGACGGCGATCTGGATCGTGTGCGCGATCTTGTCGCCCAGCTTCACTATTCAGATGTGGCCGACCTTCTGGAACATCTGGCAGACGATGACCGGGACACCCTGATCGAGGCTTTGCAGGGGATTCTGGACCCGGAAGTATTCTCTGAACTGGACGAGAACGTTCGCGACGATCTGGTTGCCAAGCTGGGCTTTGACTATGTCGCCAGCGCCGTGACCGAAATGGATACGGACGACGCCGTTCAGGTTATCGAGGAGCTTGAAGAACACGAACAGAAACAGGTTCTGGATGCCATTCCGGCGGGCGATCGGACCCTGATCGAAGAAGGCCTCGCCTACCCGGAAGACAGCGCCGGTCGCATGATGCAGCGCGAAGTGATGACGGTGCCGGAATTCTGGAGCGTCGGTGAAACCATCGATTTCCTGCGTGAACATGCCGATGGCGAAGACGCAGGCAAGGCTTCCCTGCCGGACCTGTTCTACGACATTTTTGTCGTCGACCCCGCCCACAAGCCGGGTGGGTTTGTCGCGCTGTCACGGCTTTTGCGTTCGCGTCGTCAGGTTGCCGTCACCGATATCATGAGCGTCGAGATGAAACTGATCCCGGTTGAAGAGGATCAGGAAGACGTCGCCTATCTGTTCAGCCAGCGCGATCTGGTTTCCGCCCCCGTGGTCGATCCCGACGGGCGGCTGGTCGGTGTCATCACCGTTGATGACATTGTCGATGTTATCCACGAAGAACACGAAGAAGACATCATGCGCATGGGTGGTGTTCGCGAGGACGATCTGTTCGACGCCGTGGGCGCCACCACGCGGGCGCGCTTTTCGTGGCTGTTGCTGAATCTTGGAACCGCCATTCTGGCGAGCGTCATCATTGGTTTTTTCGAAGCCACCATCGAGCAGATCGTCGCCCTGGCCGTGCTCATGCCCATTGTTGCCTCAATGGGCGGCAACGCCGGTACGCAGACCCTGACCGTTACCGTGCGGGCCCTCGCCATGAAGGATCTGACGTCAACCAATGCCTTGCGGGTGGTCGGCAAGGAAATGCTGGTCGGTTCCATCAACGGCGTCGTCTTTGCCATCCTGACCGGGCTGGTGGCATGGTTCTGGTTTGATTCCCAGGCCCTGGGCACGGTTATCGCGCTGGCCATGATCGTCAATCTTTTCATCGCCGGGCTGGCCGGAACGACGATCCCGCTTATGCTCGACCGCTACGGTATTGACCCGGCAATCGCCTCCAGCGTTTTCCTGACCACCGTAACCGACGTCGTCGGCTTCGCCGCCTTCCTTGGCTTGGCGGCGCTGTTTTTGCTTTAAGTTTGGCCTTCTGTCGCCGGGCGGGCGCGTTGGCGCCCCTGGCTTCCCATGCGGATTAATCCTGAACCTCTCATGCCCGCACGATGGGTAATTCCGACCAACTGGTGGTATAGCGGGGCGAACGGCGGTTTTGCACCGTGTAGACGCCGCGCCTGCCGCGCTCAGCGACGCCTGTCGCCCCGTAGCGCACCGCACCGCGCCCAATCTTGGCGTTAACCGCGTCAAAGGCGTTCATCAGGCGTTGTTTGCGTTCGTCCGCGGCGGCGTCGGGCGGGGCGAACAGGTTGGTCTGGACGTTTTCGGCTCGCGCTAATCCCAGCATCATTACACCCGCGCCCTTGAACTGTTGCCCGGGCCTGTAGACTCGCTCAAACGCCGCCATGGCGGCGCGGGTAATGTCGGCGGTGTGATTGGACGGGGCCGGTGGCGCGGCCGAGGCGGTGCCCCGGTAATAGTCGCCCTTTGGGCCAAAGCGATTGGTTGCGGCAAAGACATTGATGACCTCGCAGACGAGTCCGTCGCGGCGCAGTTTTTCCGCTGCCCGGGCGGCAAACGCGGCGACGCTTTCGCGCATCACCCTGCGACTTTCCACGGGACTGGCGAAGGAGCGCGAAACGCGGATGGTTTGTTTGTCCGGGGTCTGGTTTTCCAGATCAAGGCAGGCGACGCCGCGCAACTCCAGCAGGGTGCGGGCGCCCGTGACCCCCATACGCTTTCGCACCCAGGTTTCCGGTGTGTCGTGAAAATCCAGCGCCGTTTCGATGGCATGGGCATTAAGCATTTTTGCCCAGCGACGGCCAATGCCCCAGATGTCGCCGACCGGGATTTTCGCCAGTACCCGTCGTCGCGTCGCCTCGTCATCAATAGTGAAAGCACCGCCCGCATCGGGCGACTTTTTGGCGATGTGACCGGCGATCTTGGCCAGGGTTTTGGTTTCGGCGATACCGACGGACACCGGAATACCGGTCCAGCGCCTGACGGCGGTGCGAATGTCGCGCCCGTAACTGGTCAGTCCGCGCTTTTCGAAACCGGCAAGGCTGAGGAACGCCTCGTCGATGGAATAAAGTTCGATGTCAGGGGTGAAGGCCTGCAAGGCATTCATCACCCGCGCCGACATGTCACCGTACAGCGGGTAGTTGGATGAATAGACCTCGATGCCGTGGCGCCGGATTTCCGCGTGGGCCTTGAACAGGGGCTCCCCCATGGCGATGCCCAGAGCCTTGGCTTCGTTCGAACGCGCAATGATGCAGCCGTCGTTGTTGGACAGCACGACAACCGGGCGGCCTTCCAGCCACGGGGCGAAAACCCGCTCGCAGGAAACGAAGAAGTTGTTGCAGTCGACCAGCGCAAATACTTGCCTCATGGGGAGGTAAACCGCCGTATCGATCCGGTAACGACGCCCCAGACTACACATTCCATATCCGGGCCGATCACGCACGGCGGATAGTCCGGGTGTTCGGCCTTGAGCAACCAGCCGCCTGCTCCCTTAATCAGTCGCTTGACCGTCAACTCGCCCCCCACGACGGCGACGACGATATGGCCCGAGCGGGTTTCCAGCGAGCGGTCGACAATCAGCAGGTCGCCGGAGAAAATTCCGGCCCCGGTCATGGACGAGCCGTCGACGCGAACCATGAAGGTCGCCGCCGGATGGGCGATCAGGTGCTCGTTCAAGTCAAGCGCGCCTTCGATAAAATCGTCGGCGGGCGAGGGGAATCCGGCGGCCACAGCGCTGGCATACAGCGGCGGTCGGGGGATTCCATTTTTTTCATCGGGCAAGAACATAACAGGAACATTATACATGAATCAAAGCCGGTTTCAATTGTTCTTGTTATTCCTGTATAGTCGCTGCGGGGCTAGGGATATTGGGCGCGATCCGACGAATGACGAAAAAACCCAGGCTAAAAATTGAAGAATTCACCCATACAGTTGGTGAATTTTCAGCCGTGATGGAAGCCATCGATTACGGGATCCTGTTTATGGATTCCGGGTTGAACATGCGGATAGTCAACAGGGCCTTTCAGGATATGTGGGGGTTTCCGGACGACTTCGTGGCGAGGCGGCCAAACATGGTCGAATTTCTAAACTTCAACCGCTACAACAACATCTACAAAATATCCGACGAGCACTTTGACGACTACGTAATGCGACGGGTTGCCGAAGTGCGAGAAGGCGCTATTCCAGCAGGGGAAATAGAATTGGTGAATGGCAACGTCTACCGTTGTCAATGCTTTGCCTTGGATGATGGCGGGCGGATGCTGACCTATGTCGACATCACGGAGTTGAAGAAACAGCAAAAAGATTTGCGTCAAAGTGAGGAAAATTTCCGCACCCTGTCTGAAATCGGCAACGACTGGTTCTGGCAAACGGACAGCGAGCACAAATTCATCACGTACAAGGGATACCGCGCAATAGGCGGCTTGCCTGAAGACGGCGTTCTGGGGGCGCCGCGCTGGGAAAACGCCAGCAGGCGAGATCTCATGGACACGGAAAAATGGGAGCGCCACAGGGCGCAACTGAATGCCCATGAAAAATTCCGCAATTTCGAATTTCAGTTGAAAACCGATAGGCCAGCCTGGATCAGCGTGTCCGGTGATCCCATACTCGATGAAAACGGTGACTTTCAGGGACATCGTGGTATTGCCACCGTCATCACCCGGCGCATGCAGGCGGAAGAAGAGTTGCGCAGCAGCGAGGCGCGCTTTCGGGATTTCGCGGAAAATGCCGCCGACTGGATGTGGGAACTGGGGCCGGATTTACGCTTTACCTATCTGACGGGCAATGTGGAAACAGTCATGGGCATGAAGCCAGAGGACATTATTGGCAAAAACCGACAGGAAATTTATAAAGATGTCTTCAACCTGGATGCGCCCGAATGGCAACGGCATTTTAAAACCATTGCCGACCACAAGCCCTTCAGGGATTTTGAACTTCCCTGGCGCAGGCCAGATGGGCAGGACGTTTTCTACAGCCTGACTGGCAAGCCGCTTTTTGATGAGAATGGCGACTTTCTGGGATACCGGGGCGTCGGTCGGGATATTACCAAACGCACATTGGCAAAAAAAGCGCAGCAGGAAAGCGAGGCCAAGTTCAAAGGTTTCGCCACCATATCATCGGACTGGTTCTGGGAGATGGATAGCGATTTGCGCTTTTCTTATTTTTCTCCCCGCAACAAGGAGATAACAGGTTTCAACCCGGAATTATATCTGGGCAAAAATCGCAGCGAAATCAGTTACGGCAAAAAGCTTGACGAGAACTGGCGCAAGCATCTGGCCGATCTGGATGCCCACAGGGAATTTCGGAATTTTGAGTACGACTTGAAAATTGCCGGTGACCGAATCCTGACAATTTCGATTAGCGGCAACCCTGTCTTCGGCGAAAATGGACTCTTTAAAGGGTATTATGGAACGGGGATGGACATATCCGAGCGCAAACAGGCAGAGAAAGAGCTGGCCAGTCATCGCGACAATTTACAGGAACTGGTCCTGGAAAGAACCAGAGAATTGATCAGCGCAAAGGAAACGGCTGAAAGCGCCAACAAGGCGAAATCGGAATTCCTCGCTTCCATGAGTCACGAATTGCGCACCCCGTTAAACGCCATCATCGGTTTTTCGGATGCCATCAAGGGAGAAGTATTCGGACCCATCGAAAATCCAAAATATCTGGAATATGTTGGCGATATCGAATCCTCGGGTCAGCACTTGCTACAGTTGATCAACGATATTCTGGATGTGTCCGCCATCGAGGTGGGAAAAGTCGAGTTGAGCGAGGAGGATGTCTCGATTCCAGACATCGTGAAGTCTTCTCTTTCGTTTATCCAGCCCAGGGCAGAAAAGGGCGGGATGTCTATTAACCTAGATATGGAACCAGACTTGCCCCTGATAAAGGCGGATGAAAGACGCCTTATACAGGTATTGCTTAATCTGCTGTCCAACGCCGTCAAGTTCACACCCGAAGGCGGGTCCATCCTTGTCACTGCCAATGTAAATGCACAGGGTAATCTGGATTTGTGCGTAACCGATACGGGCGTAGGCATGGCGCAAGACGAGTTACCGAAAGCCATGAGCCAGTTCGGGCAGGTGGATTCAGGACTGGATCGCAAGCATGAAGGCACAGGGCTTGGTTTGCCTTTGGCCAGAGGGCTGGTTGAGCTACATCAGGGGCAATTGACGATTGAAAGCGTGAAGGGCAAAGGCACCACTGTATGTGTGACCTTGCCAAGCCAACGGGTTATATCGTCGTAAAGTGGTTTAGGCCATTAACGGGATCAGGTGTTCAAGCAACTGGTATGAGTTGCGACAGACAATGTGCAAATTAGCCTCGAAATCGTTGGACGCACTCTCGCCCGCCGTATCTGACAATCCACGCACAACAACGAAAGGCAGGGCGTTTAAGTGGCAGGTATAGCCGACGGCAGCGCCTTCCATCTCTGTCGCCAGCGCCGCAAATTCCCGTTGCAACCAGCGCAGCGTTTTTGTGTCCGAAATAAAACGATCGCCGGAAACAACCGTGCCAAGCATCAGGTTTGGGGCTTTATCCACGCCATCGAAAGCATTGTCGAAGGCATCGGTGCATTTTACAACTAGCGTCGGGTCGGATTCTACCATCCTGCCCTGACCGGGGACTTCTCCATGACGGCGGCCAAAGGCGGTCAGGTCCATGTCGTATTGAATCAGATGAATAGCGATGACAAGATCGCCGACCTGCATGTTTGGCAGCAGGCCACCTGCCACACCGGTAAATATCAAGGTGTCCGGTTTGTACAAATCTATCAACATCTCGGTGCAAATGATGGCGTTAACCTTGCCGATACCGCATTGGGCCAGGGCTATTTCGACACCCTTGAAGGTTCCCCGGGTCACGGTACGGCGTGAATCGCCTGGTCGGTGATGCTCATATCCTGGCGAAGAAGAGTGACTTCTTCTTCCATGGCCCCAATCAAAGCCAGCATAATTATTTACCCCGAATCATTTTTTAGGCACAGTGTCTATTGACGTTTACGTAAACGTCAAGGTAGCCTTTCCCCATGATAGACACATATGGCATAGCCGAACTGGCACGGGAATTCAGCGTCACG
>JADHSW010000077.1 GCA_016776705.1 Rhodospirillales bacterium | reverse complement strand
CAACCAAAGACCATGACACCGGGACGGCCTTGCGCACTTGGGCCAATTTTTTCAACAGCTTTCCTGGTTTTCTCACGCAGGAGCTTCAGGCTTAAATCCGGTAAATCAATGCCGGTAACCAGTTCTTCCGTGCGCCGGAACGGGGTAGATACGGGACAGGAGCCAACGCAAATTCCGCAACTGGTGCAAAGATCCGCATCGACAACCGCCTGGCGTTCGAACGGTGCACCGTCGGTTCTGGGGATCATGGTGATTGCGCCAAACGGGCAATCGACGAAGCAACGCGTGCAGCCGTTGCACTTGTCCAGGTGAACCACAGCCGCTTTGGGACGCTTCAAAGGCGGAATCCAGGGCATTGCCGCCATGATGATGGAAATACCCACAGCCAGTCCCCACAGGGTTCCTGCGCCCCATTTATCGAAGACCGGATAAAGCATCATGTAGAACCAGTCGAGATTAAGTTCAGCAGGAACCAGGCTCAGGTCGGCCGCCTGATGACTGACGGCAGGCTTGATCATCGCCAGCACGACGAACATGAGCAGCGAGCCGATGGCCAGCCCCCTTGGCGGATTGATCTTCGGCTGAGCGACCCGCATCACATGAATCCACATGACGAACAGTAAAAACAGCGGTCCGAAAATGTGCATAAAAACAAGCAGGGTGAAGAACCTGTCGGTCAGGCTGTCAGGAGTCAGGAAATTATTGGCAACCGGTTCACCGAAAATCCCCAGAAAGTCGATCCATTCCATGGAACCAATCGCTACGTATTGCGCCAGCATATCCCACACAAGCCAGTAGCCGCTGATGCCAGAAATAAACAGCAACCAGATTATCGGCACCCCGGTAAACCAGGTAAACCAGCGCACATCCCGGTAGCGATCCATAATGAATTCACGGCTCAAATGAAGCACCATGGTAACGATCATGGCGTCGGAGGCATAGCGATGCAGGCTGCGCACTATGCCGCCCAGGAACCATTGCTGATGCGTCATCACTTCGACGGACTGGTAAGCGCCGCCGACTGACGTGTCAAACAGGATATAGACGTAAATTCCGCTGGCGGCGACGATCCAGTAATAGAAAAAGGTCAGCGTGCCCATCTGGCGCAGCGGATTCCATTCTGGGCCAAAAGGTTTATCGAAGACCGCTTCCATGTGCAAAATAACGTTTTGCAGGCGTTTTCGAACAGTGATTTGTGCCGACTGTGATTGCAAGGGATCGTCTCCAGATCGTCTAATATTAGATTATTCTTAATTACATCCTTAATGACGACCCATAGGTAAGGACTCATTGACGGAGGTCAAGCAGGAAAAAGAAATTCAGGTGAGAGATTGTTTGCCGCTGGGGGCCTTTTCTTTTCGGCGACGGGTACGATAAATCCTGACCCATTCGCGCAAGACTAGAACAAACATGCCGCCAACAATCACCGTGCCAACAAACAGTTGCATGAAGATCGAATAGTCGAAACGATATCGGTCCATGGCTGGATCATAAACTGTACAGAACAACCTGACCTTTTTGATCAGATCGCCAATACTGGCAAACGGCGCCGGAGTTCCAAAGACAAGCTCCTTCAACGGCTCGACAAGTAGCGGCAATTCAAAAGTCTGTCCATATACCTGACGGTAAACAACACCCTTGGCGTCTATCACCGACACCTGAGACAGGTGATCAAATCCCTTGGGCGATTTGTAAAAAACAAAACCCAGTGTTTCAGCAAGCCCGACAATGGTAGGCAAGTCACCACTGAGAAACTTCCATCCGGATATATTTATGCCCTGTTGGGTCGCAAAATAGCGCATACGCTCAGGATTATCAGCGGCTGAATCAAAACCGATGGAAATTACGTTAAAACTGTCATCGTCCAGGGCGTCACGGGCTTCAGCAGCGGCGTCGGCCAGGGTCTGGGTAATGATCGGACAACTGTCGGCACAACTTGAATAAACAAAACTGACGACCAGGGGCTTCCCAAGAAAATCGGCCATATGAACCGTTTTCCCCTGACTGTCCGTAAATTGATAGTTGGGAACGCTGCGACCAATGGCTGCCTGAGAATAACTAAGCGCACTCTCGGGCGTAAAATCAGATTTGGTTACTGCTGAGGCAGACGGCAAAAAAGCCACCGATGCAACCATCAGCGACGTAAAAACAGCAAAATGCAAAAATAGTTTTTTCATGGTCCTCAGCACATCCCCCCCGGAATGATGAAATTAAGAGCAGGGCGGGCGGTAAAATACCGCCCGCCCCAATATTCGCCCTTAGCTTAGACCCCATACGCTTGACAGGTACTTCCAGTTCACGAAGTAGTAGAGAACAAATGAAACCAGGAAGATAAGTGCCAATACAAAGGTTCCAGGAACCTCCATGGTGCCTGCACTGCCGTGACTTGTGGCGGCGCTGGCAACAGCTGCAGGAGCTTCTTCTGCTGGTGCGGCAGGTGCTGGTACCTTGGCTTTACCCCACAGGATCGTACCGACCATGTTCAGGATAAAGATCAAAGCGCCCAATGAGCCCATGACAGCCGCGACACCGTTCAACCCCATCATAAGGTTGGCGGCTGCCGGGAAATCATAACCCATGGCAGCGTCAGCAAAGGTCATATCCCAATGCCGGCGCGGAACGCCCAGGGTGCCTGCACCCATCATGAAGGTTGCGGCCAGGCCCATGCCAATACCGAACAGGTAAGGCTGCCATTTTGCAAGACCCGGGAAGACCAGCTCTTTCTGCCACAATGTAGGTACGATCCAGTAGGAAATAGCCATAAAGGCCAGGGTCGAACCAACCACCACAGTGCCATGGAAGTGACCAGGAACGTAGATGGTGTTGTGGGTGATCAGGTTGAGCTGCTCGGTGCCCATCATGACGCCAGAGATGCCGCCAAGGAACCCGAACAGGACAACCGAAAGGGCTGTACCCGCAAAGACCGGGTTGCTCCAGGGGCACTTGGTGAGCCACTCGAACAGACCCTTGTTGTAACCCTTCTTGCGTTGGGCTGCTTCAACTGCGCCAGGAACGGTCAAGCCATGGATCATGGAACCCAAAACGGCCAGGTACAAGGCGTACGAGGTGTTGAAGATTTTCCATTCCGAACTAAGAGCCGGATCCACCAGAAGATGGTGAGCACTGGCAAGCTGCAGGAACAGGATGTACAGCAGGAAGGCTGTACGACTGACCTTTTCGCTCAATGGTTTGGCGTTAAACAGGATCGCGGCAACCGCATACCAGCAAGAAATCTGGGCGGCGACGTTAATCTGCTGCGAAGAGTGTCCCATGCCCCACCAGATCACCCGGTACATGAGGGTATCGATGTGGGACAGAAGACCCAAAGACCAGAACCAGGTCGGGAGCAGGATGATTGCGCCGGACAGGATGGTGAAAACGGCAATGATAGCCGCCGTAATCGCACCAAATGTCACAAGCGGAACCGATCCTTCGTAGGTCTTTTCCTTTTTAGCGACGTACAGGGTGGCAAAGAATACCAGGCAACCCAGCAAAGCGCCGACCGCAAAAATCAGGATGCCCATATAGAAATCCTGGGCCGCCATCATCGGTGGGTAGGATGTGAACATCACAGATGAATCACCACGAAGAACCGCAACGTTGGTAATAGCGGCACCAACAAGCATCATCCAATACGCAAGCCAGCCCACTTTTGGCAGGGCCAGACGCGAATTGAGAAGAATCGCCGATGTGAAATACAGCAGCGCGATTTCGAAGAAGATCATCCAGACCAACAGAACGTCCAAACCGTGCGCCGTCAGCGCAAGATAGAACAGATCTGCATCAAGAAGGTGAACTGCAGGCCAGCGGGTCAAGGCGACCAACAGGCCGAACAAACCACCAACCAACAAGAAAACAACTGCCGTTACCGCATTCCATTTGATCAGCTTGTCAGCGTTAAGATCAATTTTAAATCCGGTGTCGGGACATGTTCTAAATTCTGCCATGATTGTCTCCCTTACTTAGCAACCACGTGGATTTTGCCGACCATTGTGTGGTGGCCAATCCCGCAGAATTCGTTACAAATTACGCCAAACTCACCGGAGCTCGTTGGTTTGACGGTGAAGATCATCTCGTAACCGGGATGAACCTGAATATTGATGTTTTCCGGCAGAAGCGACCAACCGTGCATCCAGTCAAGTGATGACAGATGGAAACGATAGGATTGTCCTTCTTCCAGTTCCACGACAGGCCACCATTCCCACAGGCGACCCAGCATGTAAACGTCGCCGCCGGCAGGCGGATGAACGACAGGAATTCCTGTGTCCCCTTCTTCGCGAACCTTGTATTTCGCGGCCCATGCTTCAACTTTTTCAGCATAGACGTCCGGTTTGATCTTATAGGCTTCGTTCGACAGGTTCTGTTCGCCGACGATGTGCCAATAAGGCATCATGAAGAACATTACCAAGGCCCAGATAAAGGCGATGGTGATCCACATGACCTCCGATTTCTCAATGGGTTCGTTCCACCAAACCCGTTGCTCAGGAGGAAAAATAGCCATATTTAAAGTCCCCTCTCCGTTACTTTATTGTGCAATCGGGGTGGCGATGACTTCCATCACACCCCATAGAATATACAAAACCATCGGCGACAGAATGCCGATAGCCAACAACAGAAATGGGCTGTCCAACAACTGCTGCATAAATGGAATCTTTTCGTTCGATCCTGTATCGCTCATAGACCCCTCTCCTTACTTTCGTTTTTTCAATTTTCTCAGCTACTTAGGTAATTCTTGACCGTTCCTTTCCAGGGTTTGCCCCAGAAAGGTCCAATTTGGCCCACTACAATCAGCCATGATTAATATGTAGATGCCTTAACCGAGGTCAATTGACGGTTATTTTTATTAATCTCTTGATAGCCGACAATGATGCAGAAAGCTAACTAATCCTTGCCTTTGCGGCTGCCAGAGGGCAAACAAAGAGGATAGGGAGCCAGCGCCCTTATTTTTGAGGTCCTGGCTCGAATGATATGCTCTCGGGAGAATCAAGACCGTGACGACAGCGCCCGTCGACGACGACACAAAGACAGAAATTAACGGAAGCGAAGAAGCCCATTCTCCTGCTGCCGTCGATGAAAAATCAGAAATTCGCGCCCCCAAACTCAGAGTCGTTGAATACGCCCTGCTGTTGAAGCCCCGCGTCATGTCGCTGGTCGTCTTCACCGCCTGGACCGGCATGATGATGGCGCCGGGTTCCATTGATCCCGTAACCGGGTTTATCGCCATCGCCTGCATCGCCATCGCCGCAGGGGCTTCGGGCGCAATTAACATGTGGTACGACCGCGATATCGACGTCATCATGAAGCGGACCCAGAACCGTCCTTTACCCGCCGGTCATCTTGAACCACTGGAAGCGCTTGGGTTTGGCGTTTTCCTGTCCGTCGCATCCGTCGCCATGATGGGTATTTTTGTCAATGTCGCGTCCGCCGGCTGGCTGATGACGACTATTCTTTATTATGTCTTTGTCTACACCATCTGGCTTAAACGCCGAACCCCGCAGAACATCGTCATCGGTGGCGCGGCTGGCGCTTTCCCGCCGATGATCGGCTGGATTGCCGTTACCGGCGCGGTTGAGCCAAATGCATGGATTTTATTCATGATTATCTTCTTGTGGACACCACCCCACACCTGGGCGCTGGCGTTGTTCAGGAGCGGTGATTACGACGCCGCAGGGGTGCCAATGATGCCGGTCGTCGTCGGCCACAGGAAAACCGCCATTCAGATGGTGGCTTATACGCTGGCGCTGATCCCGGTGAGCGTACTGCCCACAATTGTCGGCATTTCCGGACGGGTATACATGACGGCGGCCATCGTTCTTGGAATTGGCCTGTTGCGCCATGCCTTTATCGTGTTGAAGCATGACGACGACAAAAAATCCCGATCCATGTTCTTTTTCTCGATCTTTTATCTGTTCCTGATCTTTGTCTTCCTGCTGGTCGACAAGGGCCTGATGCTTTGGTTCCCTGACATTTTCTCATGATCTCTTCAGCCTATTTCAAACTGGAACAACGTTTTCGCCGCTTATCGGTGCTTCGTGACGCCACGGAAGCCCTGCAGTGGGACTACGCGACGATGATGCCAAGCGGCGGCGGGCCGGGCCGTGGCGAGCAATTGGCTGAATTGAGCGGTGTCTGCCACGGCTTGCTGAACGACCCTGAAATCGGTGACTTGCTGGACAAAGCGCAGGACGAGACCACCTTGAGTCCCTGGCAAGCAGCCAACCTGAAGGCAATGCGACGTAAATGGACCCATGCGACGGCGCTGTCCAAAGATCTGGTGCTGGCTTACTCGAAGGCCTGCACAGGCTGTGAAACGGTCTGGCGCACCGCCCGCGCCGACGGGGATTTCGCAGCCGTCCTTCCCCATATGGAAACCCTGCTGTCCCTGGTCAGGGAGCGCGCCGCCGCCAAGGCCGAAAAGCTGGGACTATGCCAGTATGATGCGCTTCTGGATGAATTCGAACCGGGGGGGCGCAGCGCCGATATCGATGTCCGGTTTGCAGAACTGGAATCCTTCCTGCCAGAATTCCTGAACGAGGTTCTGGAAAAGCAGAAAATCGATCCTGCCCCGCCCATGCCGGAAGGGCCTTTTGATCCTGAGAAACAGCGCGAGTTGGGGCTGAAACTGATGACGGCCCTGGGGTTTGACTTCAACCACGGACGTCTGGATGTCAGCCTGCATCCGTTTTGTGGCGGTACCCCCGATGATGTGCGCATCACCACCCGTTTCAACGAAAACGACTTTTCTTCCGCCATCATGGGCGTCCTGCACGAAACCGGCCACGGCCTTTACCAGCGCGGCCTGCCGCCCGACTGGCGATATCAACCGGTTGGTGAAGCCCTGGGCATGGGGGCCCACGAAAGCCAGTCGCTGCTGATTGAAATGCAGGTGAGCCGCTCACGCCCGTTTCTTGAATTCGCCGCTCCCCTGATGCGCGAGACCTTTGACGGTTCCGGCCCGGCCTGGGACACAAGCTCGCTTTATCGCAATCTGATCAAGGTTGAACCGGACTTTATCCGCGTCGATGCGGACGAGGTCACCTATCCCCTTCACATCATCCTGCGTTACCGTCTGGAAAAGCTGATGATCGCGGGGGATTTACCCCTTGTCGACCTGCCGGAAGCCTGGAACGACAGCATGAAAAAGCTGCTTGGCCTTGACCCCGCCAACGACCGGGAAGGCTGCCTGCAGGATATTCACTGGTATGACGGCGCCTGGGGTTATTTCCCCACTTATACACTGGGGGCGATGACGGCGGCGCAGTTGTATGCGGCGGCGTTGACGACCAGGCCCGAAATATTGGCCGGAATTCCTGATGGGAACTTCAAGCCATTGCTGGACTGGCTGAAAGAAAACGTTCATTCGTTGGGATCATCGTTGAGTGCCGGGGATATGGTTGAGCAGGCCAGCGGCAAGCCCCTGAACGCCGATGCTTTCATCCACCACCTGAAATCCCGCTATCTGGCTTGAACCCGCGAAATTCCAGGTATAGGTTGTGCCGCCTTGAGAGGGAATCATTCTTTTGAAATATGTAAGCACCCGGGGTCAGGCCCCCATTCTGGATTTTGACGATGCGTTGCTTAGCGGCCTTGCGCGGGATGGCGGACTGTATGTGCCCGAATCCTGGCCCAACATCAGCGCCGATGAGATCGCCGCGCTAAAAGGGTTGAGCTATTCCGAAACCGCATTTCGTATTATGCGCCTGTTTACCGGTGACAGCATTGGCGATGACGATCTGGCCCATTTGATCAATGACGCCTACGCTGGTTTCGATGACCCCGACGTCGCGCCCATGAAACAACTGGGCGAGAACGAATGGCTGATGGAATTATTCCACGGCCCGACGCTGGCTTTCAAGGACTACGCCATGCAGTTCCTGGGGCGCATATTTGATTTTGTGCTGACCAGACGCGGCAAAAGGGTGACCATTGTTGGCGCCACATCAGGCGATACAGGATCGGCAGCTATCGAGGCTTGCCGTGGTCGCGACGCTATTGAAATTTTCATCCTGCACCCTGAAGGCCGGGTTTCCGATGTGCAGCGCCGACAGATGACAACCATCACCGATTCAAATGTTCACAATATCGCCGTCAAAGGCACCTTTGATGACTGCCAGAACATGGTCAAGGCGATGTTCAACGATACGGATTTCCGGGACCGGTGTAATTTGTCCGCCGTCAACTCCATCAACTGGGCGCGGGTCATGGCGCAGACCGTCTATTACTTCCGCGCTGCGGCGGGCATGTACGATCCCACCGCCCCCGTTTCCTTCGCCGTTCCGACAGGCAACTTTGGCAACGTCTTTGCCGGTTACGGGGCCAAACGCATGGGCCTGAATATCGAACAACTGATTATCGGTTCAAACAGCAACGATATCCTGACCCGTTTTTTCGAAGCCGGGCGCATGGAAATGACCGGCATTCATCCGACAATAAGCCCCAGCATGGATATTCAGATTTCCAGCAACTTCGAGCGGCTTTTGTTTGAACTGTATGGCCGCGATGGCAATATTATTAAGGATATGATGACAACCTTCAATGATACCGGCTCGTTCAGCGTCGGCGAAAAGGAAATGGCCCGTGCACGCGAACTTTTCGCTGCCGCCCGTTTCAGTGACGAGGAAACATCTGGGACCATCGCCCGCATCTTTGCAGAACACAAACAGCTTCTGGACCCCCATTCCGCCATCGGCGTCGCCGCAGGCCGCGCCAGACGACGCAATCCGGGAACACCGCTTATTGACCTTGCCACCGCCCACCCGGCCAAATTCCCTGACGCGGTCAGGGCGGCCAGTGGGCAACACCCGGCCCTGCCCGAAAAATTATCAGACCTTTTCGATCGCGAGGAACGTTTCAACGTACTCGACAACGATCTCACCGGCGTGCAGGAATTTGTCCTCACCCACCGCACGGACGGAACCACTCGATGACGACGATCCGAACCACGACACTTGAAAACGGCCTGCGCGTCGTGAGCGACCCCATGGCGACAGTCGAATCCGCATCAATCGGAGTTTGGGTCGGCGTTGGAACCCGTTATGAAAAGCCGGAACTGAGCGGCGTCTCGCACTTGCTGGAACACATGGCCTTCAAGGGAACCCGCAAGCGTTCGGCCCTAGCCATCGCTGAGGAAATCGAAGCTGTCGGCGGCCATATCAACGCTTACACGACCCGTGAAAGCACGGCCTATTACGTTCGTGTCCTGAAGGAAGATGTCCCCCTGGGCGTCGATCTGATTGCCGATATCCTGCAAAACTCTACCATGGAAAATGAAGAGCTGGAGCGCGAGCGCACGGTTATCCTGCAGGAAATCAGTCAGGCCAACGACACCCCTGACGACGTCGTTTTCGATAATTTTCAGGCCGCCGCCTTTCCTGACCAACCCCTAGGTCGTCAGGTTCTTGGCGACGCCGATATTGTCGGCGCCATGGACCGGGAAACCATTATCGATTACATGAGCGGCCACTACAACGCCAATACCATGATACTGGCCGCAGCCGGACGCATTGACCACGACCAACTCGTGGTCCTGGCCCGCGAAACCTTTGGCGCGCTGCCCGCAGGAGAGCAGGCGATGCGCGAGTCGGCCAATTATACGGGTGGCGAAAGCATCATCGAGCGCGAGCTTGAACAGGCCCACCTGCTGCTGGGCTTTGAAGGTGTCGGCTATCAGGACCCGGATTTCTATACCGCAGCGGTGCTGTCGACGCTTTTTGGCGGCGGTATGTCTTCCCGGCTGTTTCAGGAAATCCGCGAAAAACGCGGCCTGTGTTATTCCATCTATTCCTTTGTCCCCAGTTATTCAGACACCGGCCTGTTCGGAATCTATGCAGGAACCGGCGAGGAAGAAACCGCCGAACTGGTTCCATTGATCTGCGATGAAATCAAGAAAATGACGGACAGTGTGGGAACCGACGAGTTGATACGCGCGCGGGCGCAAATCAAGGCATCAATCCTGATGTCACTGGAAAGTTCATCTTCACGCTGCGAACAACTGGCCCGCCAGATGATGGTATTTGGTCGCCCCATGTCGACAGAAGAAATCGTCGCCAACATCGAAGCCGTGGACGCAGACGCAATCTTGCGCGCAGCCCGGCGCATTTTCACAAGTCCGCTTACGGTTGCCGCTTTGGGACCGGTTTCCAGGCTGGAAAGTTTTCAGGAAATCGCCCATCGTATCGGCTAGTAAAAAAGATTGGAAATTGTAATGCCCACAAAGCAAGACCAGATGTCGCATCCCCGTTACATGGGCATTCCAACCTTTATGCGCACCCCCTATCAGGAAGATCCGGCGGGCCTTGATATTGCGTTGATTGGCGTGCCCTACGACGGTGCGGTGACCAACCGTGCAGGCGCCCGTCATGGACCGCGTGAAATGCGCGACCAGTCCAGCCTTATGCGCGCAATCCACCATGTCACCAGGATCAACCCGTACGAACTTTGCCGGATTGCCGATATCGGCGATGTGACCTTTGATGCGGTGTTCGACCACAAGGCCGTTGTCTGTGATATCGAGGCTTTTTATGAGCGGGTTCATGCCGCGGGTGTCATCCCCCTCAGCGCCGGCGGCGACCATTCCATCACCTATCCGATCATGAAGGCCATCGCCAGGACCGCACCGTTGGGGCTTATTCATATTGACGCCCATACAGACACCTGGGATCAATTCCAGGGCTCTAAGTTCATGCACGGCACGCCCTTCCGCCGGGCCCACGAGGATGGTCTTCTGGACGCCAATAGAACAGTCCAGATCGGCATCCGCGGCGCCCAGAACACACCCGAAGGATGGGAGTATTCCCTTGAGCAAGGCATGCGGGTCATCTTCATGGAGGAATTCACCGAGATGGGAGTGGACGCAGTAATCGAAGAAGCCAGGCATGTCGTCGGCGAGGGGCCGACGTACCTTTCCTTCGATGTCGATGGTCTGGACCCGGTCTACGCACCGGGAACAGGCACCCCGGAAATCGGTGGTATCACCACGATTGAGGCCCAGGCCCTGTTGCGGGGCCTGCGCAATCTCAACCTGATCGGCGCTGACGTGGTCGAGGTCGCCCCGCCATACGATCCCAGCGGCAACACGTCGCTGGTCGGCGCAACCCTGATGTATGAAATGCTCTGCCTGTTGGCGGAAGTGATCGCAAACAAAAGGGCTTAAGGAAATACAATGGCCCTCTCCCTTGGCAAATGGTCTATCGGAAAATCGAAAAACAGCGTGAATAACGACCTGGAAAAGGCACGCGGCGACGCCGTCAATCAGTTGCTTGATGAGCAAAAACGACTGCGCGGCGAATCCCATAGTGAGTCCGCCTTGGCCGATATCGATGCCCACGGCGTCGGGCAAGTGAAGGTTTATTACCGCTATTTCAATCTGCTTGGTGACGACAACTGCGTGATGGTTGGCAATGTCAGGGATGACGCTGAACTTGCCGATAAAATTGACGAGGTCATTGAACTGGTGCGCTCGGGCGAACTTGACGATGCCCTGAAAGAAGCCCTGAAAAAAGAAAAACGGGATGAAAATCAGCAAAATATGCTGAACCACAAGAACGTAACGGGCAGGTAAACCTTTTCACAACGGGAATGCCCTCCTAGAACCTTGCCGGTACTTTTCAACAAGCCACCGGAAGGTTCCGCACAACAAACAGGCTGTCTGAAAATAGATGGCGGCGATTGGTCGTGCTTGCTGATATGTTTTCCTGGGATTCCTCCCCAAAAGGAGGCAAGCCTGAAGCCCACATCAAGAAAGCGGGAAATGAGCGAAACAGAGCTATTTCGAGGACATAGAGAAGACCGCGTCAGGGCCCGTATCCTCTTGCCCTTCACATTCGTGATTTTATTCGTGGTCGTCTCTTTTCTCGTTGCCGCCTATCTGTTCGAAGATCGCGAATATGAGCGGAACCTAGCGGAAAGCGCCGCTTCCGTTGAACGATTGTTCCGCCAGGGTTTGGAAAATGAAGCATCGATGATGCAGGCGGCACTTACCGTCATCGCTCGCAACGACGGTATTAAAAAAGCATTTCTCGGTCAAAATCGCGAAGA
>JADHSW010000076.1 GCA_016776705.1 Rhodospirillales bacterium | reverse complement strand
ATCCGCCACCTGAAGGGGGAAATTCCACTCTTCGAGTGCGAATTCAGGGTTGTCAAAAGGGGAAAACCACTTCGCTGGATCAGAAACCGTGGATTGGCGCTTTTCAATTCTTCAGGTCGCGCATATCGCATGACCGGCTCAATGGACGATATCACCGCTCGCAAGCAGGCCGAGGCGGCCCTTCTGGAAGCCAAGGAAGTGGCCGAGATCGCCAGCCGGGCGAAAACCGATTTCCTGGCCAACGTCTCCCATGAATTACGCACACCGCTGAATGCCATTATTGGGTTTTCCGATCTTATGAAGTCGGAAATTTTCGGAGCTCTCGGGCATGAAAAATATTCTGATTACGCTCATACCATTAACGATTCGGGCCAGCATTTACTTTCTATCATCAACGACATCCTTGATGTATCACAGATCGAAGTCGGCGAATTGAATTTCATCCCTGAAATCGTTTCCCTGGAACCTGTGTTTGAATCCTGCCTTCGCCTTATTAAGGAACGCGCCGACATCAACAACCTGATCTTGAAAAGCAGTATTCCGAACAATTTGCCAAGACTCAGGGCCGATCCCCGGCGGCTGAAACAAATCCTGCTGAATTTATTGTCCAACGCGGTTAAATTTACCCCAAAAAAAGGGTCCATCACCCTCAAGGCACATCAAACCAAAACAGGAACCCTGGTGATTTCGATTGAAGATACAGGCATTGGAATCAAGGCGGCCGATATCCCCAAGGTGATGACGCCGTTTGCCCAGGTCGATAGCAGACTGGCGCGCGAATATGATGGAACGGGCCTGGGTCTGCCCTTGACCAAGGGGTTGATTGATTTGCACGGCGCCAGAATGAAAATCAGAAGCAGGCTCCGCAAAGGAACGAGCGTTTCCGTTTATTTTCCACCCGCCATGCTGGTTCACTGAAACCGCTTCAAGCTGACGCATTAATGATCAATAAACCACAAATTCTCGCTTCGCTGATACTGACCCCAGCCTTGTTTATTGCCCTGGCGGCCTGTGTCAGCAGACCCATGGTCTGGCATAAAGCAAATTCAGGTATTGATGAGCAACGCAGCGATCTCGCTCAATGCCGTTCCTATGCAAAAAGGGAGGCCGAACGCGAATATGTGCACGGTAAATACAACTCGAGCAGCAGCGATTATGACACGCAAAGCACCTACCAGAAGAATATGGACGCCTATCAGGTTAAAAAGAGCACCAAAGGTCTTCTTTCAGGCTGTATGAAGCTGAAAGGATACCGACAGGTTCCAGCAGAAAATTAGAGCATTCCCAGCCTATTTTGGATTAAATGATCCAAAATGGGCCGGAATTCCTAAGCTGCGCGTTTCTGGTCGTCGTTTACCGCGTCCGTCATGCTGTCAATCCTGGTTCCGTAGGCCCTCAGGGGTGATGCGTGAACATGGCGATGGGGATAATGGCCCTTGGCAATTGAGCTGACATCGGAACGGTAAAGCCCCATATCGGCAAGAAGACGGTCATCAAAGCTGGCCAATTCCCGCGCAATTTCGTGATTTTTACGGGATTCCGCTAATTTATCCAACAATCCTGCCAGGACGCTGAGAACGCTGATACGGGGGTACGATTTTTCAACTATCGATCCAATATCACTGCGCAGGATTCCAACATCAGCAAGCATGCGATCATCAAGTGAGTACATTTCACGGAAAAGCTGGCCCCGCTTAAACCAACCTTTCAAAGAAAAGGTCGCCTTTAGTGAATGGTCATCATTGATGTTTTTCATGGCTCTGATCCTGTAATCGACTATTGAGTGCTATACGTTAAATAGAACTATTAGCAAAAAAGATTAAGAGACAATGCTGCAGTGCAGCATTGCATTTTATGCATGGCTTGTTTTTTAGTATTTGCCCCCGTTAACCAATTTGAAACATGTCTAAGCCATTGTTTTTATGATGTTTGCATTGCGATTCGCAAATGCCGGATTTAAGTGAAATATTTTTTCCGGCATTCTTTTAAGAGAAGGATATCTGCTCGTTATAACGACGACAGGAACACTTGCTATGCAGAAAGACGACAGAACCAATCCGCATTGGGCGAGAACACCCGCCGGGAAGTTCCACAGGCTACTGATCACCGATCCGGTTAAACTTCGCCTCGACGGACAAAGTGGCATCATTGTCCTGTGGCACGGTGGGTTGAAACCAAAGTGGATTTATGTGGACAAAAGCAAGAATATCGCCAGCGATCTGGACGCGTACATGGATAACGATGAAATCATGGAATACGAAAGACGCGGCGGTGTTTTTGTCAGCTGGGCGCTGGTCCGTCCAGAGTACCAGGACGGAGTACTCAAATATCTTCTGGAATCCATGAGCCCCCTGGTCGACCACCCAAACCCACCGAAGAAAAGCGTCGAGGCGCTGCCGGTGCTTGCTCCCGGACAGAATCTGAAACAATAAGGCGCATAGCTATATCGACCCACCGTATATTAAACGGAAACTGACCTACAGGTTGTTGGCGTTTTCGACAATACCCGCAATATCATCAATAATGGCACCAAGGTCAAAATCCTTGGGGGTGTAAACCCGCGAAATCCCCGCCTGCAGCAGGGCCTCGGCATCCTTTTCAGGGATAATGCCGCCAACGATAACCGGCACATCTTCAAGACCTGCTTCTTTTAACCCGCTCATCACTTCACCGGCCAAGGTGGCGTGGGAGCCGGACAAAATTGACAACCCTATCACATGTACACCTTCTTCCAGGGCAGCGGATACAATTTGCCGGGGTGTCAGGCGAATTCCCTCGTAGACCACATCGACACCGGCGTCGCGCGCCCGCACCGCTATTTGTTCGGCGCCATTGGAATGGCCATCCAGCCCCGGCTTGCCGAGTAACATTTTCATTCGCCGACCAAGTTTTTCCGAGACATCCTGAACATGCTCCCTGGCCTTGTCCGTATCGCGCGGCGCCGCACCGGTAGCGCCCGATACACCTGTCGGAGCGCGAAATTCACCAAACACACCGCGCAGGGTTTCCGCCCACTCACCCGTTGTGACCCCGGCGTGAGCCGCTGCGATTGAGGGTTCCATAATATTGGAACCGTCCCTGGCCGCCGTCGCAAGGCCTTCGAGGGCGACTTTTACCGCCGAACTGTCGCGCTGTGCGCGCCACTGCTGCAACAAGGCAATCTGCTCTTCTTCTGCCTTCCCATCGATGGTCAGGAATGCCCCGTCGCTCGCTGTCAGAGGAGAAGTTTCGGCTTCGGTGAATTTATTGACGCCGATAACCGTCTGATCGCCGCTTTCAATTGCAGCCAGTCGCTGCGCGTTGGACGACACCAAAGCGCGTTTCATGTAACTGTTTTCAATGGCTGCAACCGCACCGCCCATATTCTCGATCTGCTTCAGTTCTATTTCAGCTTCGTACTTCAGTTGTTCGACCTTTTCTGCAATAACCCGCGAGCCGTCGAAGATATCGCCAAATTCCAGCAAGTCAGTTTCATAGGCGACGATTTGTTGCAAGCGCAGGGACCACTGCTGATCCCAGGGACGGGGCAGGCCCAGCGCTTCGTTCCAGGCGGGCAATTGCACGGCGCGGGCGCGCGCGTTCCTGGACAGCACCACGGGAAGCATTTCCAGCAGGATACGATATACATTGTTTTCCGGTTGCTGCTCGGTCAGGCCCAGTGAGTTGACCTGGACGCCATAACGAAAACGCCTGAGTTTTTCATCAGTGACGCCGTAACGGTTGCGGGCAATATCGTCCCACATTTCGGCAAATGCCCGCATTTTGGAAAGTTCGGTGACAAGGCGAATACCGGAATTAACAAAGAAACTAATACGGCCAACGACCCTGGCGAAATCTTCTTCGGGCACCTGACCGCCATCGCGAACGGCGTCAAGGACGGCTATGGCTGTCGCCAGGGCAAAGGACAATTCCTGTTCCGGCGTCGCACCCGCTTCCTGCAGATGGTAGGAGCACACGTTCAGGGGATTCCATTTCGGCACTTCACGGTAAGTAAAAGAAGCCACATCGGCGGTCAGCTTCAACGACGGTTCGGGCGGGAAGATGTAAGTGCCTCGCGACAAATATTCCTTGATGATATCGTTCTGGGTGGTGCCCTGAAGATCTGCCCGCGCCACACCCTGGCGCTCCCCAAGTGCGATGTATAGCGACAGCATCCAAGCCGCAGGGGCGTTGATTGTCATCGACGTATTCATGCGGTCCAGAGGCAGCCCCTCGAACAGGGCCTCCATATCGCCCAAATGACTGACCGGCACGCCGACCTTGCCGACCTCACCCTTGGCCAGAACATGATCGCCATCATAGCCAGTCTGGGTTGGCAAATCGAAGGCGATGGAAAGGCCGGTTTGCCCCCGTTCAAGGTTTGTGCGGTACAACGCGTTAGACGCCTTCGCCGAACTATGACCGGAATAGGTTCTGAACATCCAGGGCCGATCACGGGCTGGAACGGGCGAAACCGTAGCGGTACTTTTTTGTGCGTCTGCGAGTTTGTCAGTCATGGGTAGCTTTCATTAAATGTCGGGCAATATTTAACATACTGAAATCAGTAGTATAATTATGCGTCAGGGCAAGTTCTTGAAACAATCTATCAAATTGTGCATTGCGAAGAAACCCGCAAAAGTCTATTACGTTGAAACATTCTGAAGAGTTTTTGAGGACACAGTTATGAGTGACAGCGACGAAGTGCTTGAAATGTACGCACATTTGCCGAAAAAAGATTTGTACGAAATCGGCGAAATCCCTCCCTTGGGCCATGTGCCGAAGCAAATGTACGCCTGGGCCATTCGCCGCGAGCGTCATGGCAACCCGGATACCGCCATGCAGGTGGAAGTCGTCGACACACCCGAACTTGACCCCCACGATGTTCTGGTCATGGTGATGGCCGCCGGGGTCAACTATAACGGTGTCTGGGCCGCCCTGGGCAAGCCCGTGACCCCGTTCGACATTCACAAGGCTGAATATCACATCGCCGGATCGGATGCTTCAGGAATTGTCTGGGCCGTCGGCGACAAGGTCAAACGCTTCAAGGTCGGCGACGAGGTCATTGTTCACTGTAACCAGGATGACGGCGATGACGAGGAATGCAACGGCGGCGATCCCATGTTCTCGCCCTCGCAGCGAATTTGGGGTTACGAAACCCCGGACGGATCATTTGCCCAGTTCACCCGCGTTCAGGCGCAGCAGGTTATGCCGCGCGCCAAACACCTGACCTGGGAAGAAAGCGCCTGCTACACGCTGACGCTCGCCACCGCCTACCGCATGTTGTTCGGCCATCGTCCGCACATCCTGCGTCCGGGTCACAATGTCCTGGTCTGGGGCGCTTCCGGCGGTCTCGGTTCAATGGCCATTCAGTTGATCGCCACCGCCGGCGCCAACGCCATCGGTGTCATCTCCGACGAATCCAAACGCGACTTCGTCATGGAACTGGGCGCCAAGGGCGTGCTTAACCGTAAAGACTTCAATTGCTGGGGCCAGTTGCCAGAAGTCAACGGCGAAGGTTTCGGCGATTACATGAAAGAAACCCGCAAGTTCGGCAAAGCCATATGGGATATCACCGGCAAGGGCAAGGACGTCGATTTTGTCTTTGAACATCCCGGAGAGGCGACATTCCCGGTATCTTGCAACGTCGTTAAACGTGGCGGAATGGTCGTGTTCTGCGCCGGAACCACCGGTTACAACCTGACCATGGACGCCCGTTTCGTCTGGATGCGCCAGAAGCGTATTCAGGGCAGCCACTTCGCCAACCTGAAGCAGGCCTCCCAGGCCAACCAGTTGGTTATCGAGCGACGTATCGACCCTTGCATGTCTGAAATGTTCGCCTGGGATGATATCCCCGAAGCGCACATGAAAATGCAGCGCAACGAGCACAAGCCCGGCAACATGGCCGTTCTGGTCCAGGCCAAAAAGCCCGGCCTGCGCACCCTTGAAGACTGCATCGACGCCTAAAGGTTAAGGACATCGACATGACCGACAATTCACCCATCATCGAAGGGCTGATGCCCGCTTGTGAAGACGCACTGGAGTCTGCTGAAATTTTGCTCGGCAAGATCAAGGATTGCGTCGGTACCCGCGTTATCCGTGAGGGTCGTGTCAATGCCCAGCTTATCGATGCCGATCAGTTCGCGGCCCACGGACTTTCCTGGGCTGCAACATATGTTGAAGCACTTCGCCAAATGCTGGGTTGGGGCCAAAGACTGCAAACTAATGGCAACTTTGGTGAGCTTGAGCAGCTTATTCTGCAATCTGCTTATGGTGAGTACCTGTCGCAGCTTTATGGCGGCATTCCCTTGTCGCAAGTGGAAATTGTCCGTCCGCGCGATCTGGGTATTTCCAGTAAGGATACTCACGCCTTCTTCACCGCCGGGGTCAAAAAACTGGTCGAAGGCGGCAACACCAACGCGGCGCGTATGCGCATCGCCAAACTGATAGAAGAAGGCGCCGACAGCGGCTACTTCGGCGACCCCTGTCTGGATGATGAAATGCTGGACATGGTCCGCGACCAGTTCCGCCGTTTTGTCAGCGAACAGGTTTTGCCCCATGCCCACGAATGGCACCTGAAGGACGAGTTGATCCCCATGGAAATCGTCGAACAGATGGCCGAGCTTGGCGTCTTCGGCCTGACGATCCCGGAAGAATTCGGCGGCCTTGGCATGGGCAAAACAGCCATGTGCGTTGTTACCGAAGAGCTGTCCCGTGGCTACATCGGCGTTGGTTCCCTGGGCACCCGTTCAGAAATAGCCGCCGAGTTGATCCGCCTGGGCGGCACAGACGAGCAGAAAGAACATTACCTGCCTAAGATCGCCTCCGGTGAAATTCTGCCGACCGCCGTCTTTACCGAACCCGGCACAGGGTCCGATCTGGCGTCCCTTAAAACACGAGGCGTGCTTGAAGGCGAAGTTTACAAGATCACCGGCAACAAAACATGGATCACCCATGCAGCGCGATCCGACATGATGACCCTGCTGTGCCGCACCAAGGCGGACGAGCCGGGTTACAAAGGCCTTTCCATGCTTCTTGCTGAAAAACCCCGCGGAACCGAGGACGATCCGTTCCCCGCCGACGGCATGACCGGTGGCGAGATCGAGGTGCTTGGCTATCGCGGCATGAAAGAATACGAGCTTGGCTTTGACGGTTTCGAAGTGGCAAAGGACGGCTTGCTGGGCGGCGAAGAAGGCCAGGGCTTCAAACACCTGATGGCGACTTTTGAATCTGCCCGCATCCAGACCGCCGCCCGCGCCGCCGGTGTCGCTCAATCTGCATTGGAACTGGGCCTCGCCTACGCTCGTGAACGCATTCAGTTTGGCAAACCCATAGTCGAATTCCCCCGCGTCGCGGGCAAACTTGCATGGATGGCGGTGGAAACCATGGTCGCCAAACAGCTTTCCTATTTCGCCGGTCGTGAAAAGGATTCAGACCGTCGCTGCGATATTGAAGCCGGAATGGCGAAACTTCTCGCCGCCCGCGTTGCCTGGTCCAACGCCGACAACGCCCTGCAAGTGCACGGCGGCAACGGCTACGCGCTGGAATATCCGATTTCCCGCGTTTTGTGCGATGCCCGCATCCTGAATATTTTCGAGGGGGCTGCTGAAATTCAGGCCCATGTTATTGCCCGTGGATTGCTGACGGGGCGCAATTAAACAGGATGCCTGATCTTTCGCTCAGGCCCATCCCACGAACGGGAATGTAACGGTAACAACCGTTCCCTTGTCGACTTCACTGGAAAGACTCAACTCGCCGCCCAGGGTGTCGACAAGGGACTTCACAATCGACAATCCCAACCCGGTTCCTTCTTTGGCGATAAGCGGGTCCGTCTGTGCCTGATAAAAGGGATCTGTGACGGCAGCCAGTTTTTCGGGTGGTATCCCTATACCCGTGTCGGCGACCTGGATTGTAAGGTTTTCTCTCGTCGCAAGAACACGAACAGTAATTGACCCGCCCGGTTCAGTGAACTTGAGGGCGTTGGAAAGCAGATTCAGCATGATTTGGGTTACGGAACGCTTATCAGTGTAAAGGGATGGCTTCTCATCGGGCAAATCTATCGAAAGCTTAACCCCTTTCCCCTCTGCCCCCGGCTCAATGTTTCTCACACAATCGGCAACGACTTCGCCAACATCCACATCCTCGTTCACCAGCGGGCGTTTGCCCGCTTCAATGGCGGCAATGTCCAGCATGTCATTAACCAGACCCAGCATAAGCTCACCGCTGGTATGAATGTCTTCTGCATAAATCTTGTAGTTGTCGGCACCCAGGGGGCCAAAATACTGTGCCCGCAGCATTTCACTAAAACCAAGAATGGCGTTCAGGGGAGTTCTAAATTCATGGCTCATGGTCGCCAGGAATTCTGTTTTAGCCTGATTGGCTCGCTCGGCATCCACCAATGCCGCCTGTCGTTCCACTTCCGCCAGATTGCGCTCGGTGATGCTTTTTAGCAGTTCCCTGTTTAAGGAAACCATCGAGCGATATCGCCAAACCATCAGGCCGACAATTATACTGCCAAAAAATATTCCCATTCCTGTGGCCACACGCATGGGTGTCCAGAACGGGGTTTTTTTACCAAACCATTTCACATAAATCTGGCGATAATCTTCGCTTTTCAGAAAACCCTCTACCGCCGGACTCAACGCCGCCAGCAATGCGGCATTGTTCCTGTTAACAGCAATGGCGCGTTTTATTTCCCTGATCGGTGTCGGGCTCGCCTTCAACCGGTTTTCAATGCCCGCCTGCCGGGCGAAGTTCCAGGCGACGGATTCCGTATAAGCAACGGCTTCAACCTGGGCCGATAAAAGAGCAAATAAGGCAGACGGAACATCAAGGTAGGTCACCTGTTTGATTCGAGGATGCGTGCCCAGAATTCTTGACGTCAGATTAGGTGGAATAACGCCTACCTTTTTGTCGTACAGATCTTCCATTTTTACAATTTCTGAACCATCCCGACGTTGAATAAAAGAAACCCGGGCGGTTTCAATGGGTGGCGTAAAGGCAAAGATCTTCTTGCGGCTATCCGAAATACCCAGGCTTGAAATCACATCGATTTTGCCTTCTTCAAGGGCCCTGAAGACGCTTTTGTATTTGGGCATGACGACATACCTGGGCGTTAATCCAGCCCGCGCTGCTACGGCGTTCATGACATCAATTGCGAAACCGTAGGGATGGCCCTCCCTGTCCAGCATCGTATAGGGTGGAAAATTCCCCCCCGTACCAACGGTGATCGTGTTTTTCTCGCCCGCAACGACAGTCCGTGCGCCGAGAATAAATACCAGCAACAAAGAAAATCCAGCAATTCTGGCAGACAGTTTCATCCGAAGATCTTTCGCCTAACGAGATGGATATACCCTAGTATGCGATGATGTTTTTTACATTGATCTAAATCATCTTTTACCATTGTGTATCCTGCGTCCTGGAATCGGGTCCATCCATACAGGAGGCATGAAACAATCACCCCCCTTCCCTTTCCCAACAACCCGAATTAAGGTCTCACCATGATAGACACAGACCTGTACATAACTTTTGTGTTGGCAACGACCCTTCTGATTTTAATGCCCGGGCCAATCGTGACCATTACCGTCGCCAATTCGCTGGCCTACGGCACGCGTCACGGTCTGCGCACGGTTGTCGGCACATCCAGCGCGACGGCATTGATGCTGACCGTCGGTGGGCTCGGTATGACGTCGGCCTTTTTGCTGCTTGCCCAATGGTTCGAATGGCTGCGCTGGTTTGGCGCGGCCTATTTGGTTTTTTTAGGCCTTCAGCAGTGGCGTGCCAGACCCGTTGTGCTGGGAGGGGAAAATACCAAGGCGTGGTCGAAAAAAGGCATCTTCTGGCAGGGTTTCCTGATTTCGATCACCAACCCGAAGACGATCCTGTTTTACGCCGCTTTCTTCCCCCAGTTCTTGGACCCCGCCCGCGATCCGGGTCAGCAATTGCTGATCCTGAGCGTCACCTTCCTTGTTATCGCCACCAGCCTTGATAGCTGCTATGCGATTTTGTGTGGGCGCTTGCGTCCCTATCTTGCCGATGCCAAACGCGGCCGCCTGCGCAACCGCATCACCGGTGGCCTGATGATCGGCACCGGTCTGGCTCTGGCCTTCGCACGAAAGTCATAAAACAATGGTCAAGCTGACAAAAATCTATACCCGCGGTGGTGACAAGGGGGAGACATCCCTGGGCGATGGCTCGCGCAAGCCAAAACATGACCTGCGGGTCGCCGCCTACGGCAGTGTTGATGAAACCAATGCCGTGATTGGACTGGCGCGCCTTCACAGCGAGGGCGACACCGATGACATGCTGGCGCGCATCCAGAATGACCTGTTCGATCTTGGCGCTGATTTGTGCTGCCCTGGCGACGGCACCGAAGAGGGGCAGGCTTTGCGAATCGTTGATGCGCAAGTGGACCGACTTGAAGCTGAAATTGACGCCATGAACGACCAGCTTGATGCGCTGACCTCATTCATCCTGCCTGGCGGTTCAGCGGCGGCGGCTCATCTGCACCTGGGGCGAACAGTATCACGGCGCGCCGAAAGACTGATATGTGAACTGGCAAGCCTTGAGCCTGTCAATCCGGTCGCCCTACGTTACATAAATCGGCTGTCCGATCACCTGTTCCAGTTGTCCCGTTTGCTGAACGATGGCGGCAAGACCGATGTCCTTTGGACGCCTGGCGCCAATCGCTGAATTCCCTATTCCAGCTGACACTTTAGAAGGGGTCGAAATCCGCATAAAATGAGGCGCATGGCAACATTGACAGGGCCAGACTCAATCCTTATTGTGCAACTGCGAAGTCAGCATAAAAAGAGAATTTCGTAAAAGTTTCAGTGTGTTAGCGCTAAATTTTACAACTTTCTTCGGCTTCCGTTTGGTCCAACTTCAAGGTATTCGGCAGGTCATCTATGAAAGTGCTTATCGCCGTTAAGCGGGTCATCGACTACAACGTCAAAATCCGCGTTAAATCAGACAACACGGGCGTCGAGACGGCAAACGTCAAAATGTCCATGAACCCCTTCGACGAAATTGCTGTCGAAGAAGCGATTCGCTTGAAAGAGGCTGGTAAGGCTTCCGAACTCATCGCCGTATCCCTGGGCACCACCCAATCGTCGGAAACAATCCGTACGGCGCTGGCCATGGGCGCCGACCGGGGAATCCTTGTCGAGACCGATGTCGAACTACAGCCACTGGCCGTCGCCAAGCTGCTCAAGGCCGTTGTCGATAAGGAAAACCCCGATCTGGTTATTGTCGGTAAGCAGGCCATTGATGACGATGCCAATCAGACCGGCCAGATGCTGGCCGCCCTGTTGGGTTGGCCGCAAGGCACATTCGCTTCAAAGTTTGAGTCCGATGGCGACAAGGCAACCGTCATTCGCGAGGTTGATGGTGGACTGGAAACAATTACCATCAACATGCCTGCCGTCCTTACGACGGACCTGCGTTTGAACGAGCCGCGTTATGCGTCGCTACCCAATATCATGAAGGCCAAGAAAAAGCCGATTGATACCCTGACGCCCGATGAGCTTGGCGTCGATGTGACGCCGCGCCTTGAAACCATCAAGGTCGTCGAGCCGCCGAAGCGCGAAGCCGGTGAAATTGTCGCAGACGCTGCGGCACTGGTCGATAAACTCAGGAACGAGGCCAAGGTAATCTGATGAGTATTCTTGTTGTTGCCGAACACGATAATTCGGAATTGAAACCCGCCACCCTGAACGCCGTTACGGCAGCTGCCGAGCTTGGCGATGTCACCGTTCTGGTCGCGGGACATAACTGCACCAGCGTTGGCGAACAGGCTGCCAAGGTTGCCGGTGTGACCAAGGTCATGGTTGCCGATAACGCTGCTTTCGCCAACGCCTTGGCGGAAAACGTCAGCTCCCTGCTGGTCGAACTGGCCCCTGGCTACAGCCACCTTATTGCCCCGGCGACCACATCGGGGAAAAATATCATGCCCCGCGTCGCCGCCCTTTTGGATGTCGCCCAGATTTCGGAAATTACTGAAATTGTAGACGCCGATACCTTTGTTCGTCCGGTCTATGCCGGTAACGCAATGGCGACGGTCAAATCCGCCGATGCGCCAAAAGTCATCACCATTCGTGGCACCGCTTTCGAGCCAGCCGCAGCCGAAGGCGGAAACGCCGCTGTTGAAGCTGTCAGCGGCGGTGGCGACCAGGGCCTCAGCAGCTTTGTCAGCCAGGAACTGACCAAGTCCGAGCGCCCGGAATTGACATCGGCCAGCATTATTATTTCCGGTGGTCGTGGCATGCAAAGTGGTGATAACTTTCACTTGCTTGAAGGTATCGCTGACAAACTGGGAGCCGCCGTTGGCGCGTCCCGTGCTGCGGTTGATGCGGGATACGTCCCCA
>JADHSW010000075.1 GCA_016776705.1 Rhodospirillales bacterium | reverse complement strand
GTTCTTGAACAGGCCCGCTCCCTTGCCGACAAGGGCGTGGTGCTGCGTGGCCCCGTACCGAAATCGCAACTGGTTGAAGAATTTCGTGAGGCTCGTGTTTTTCTTTACCGGGGCGATCTTAATGAAACCTTTTGCCTTGCAGTGGGCGAGGCGCAAGCCATGGGCGTACCCGGTGTTGTAGAAGATCTGGGCTCTGTTTGCGAGCGGGTGATTGATGGCAAAACCGGTTATGTTGTTGATAGTGAGATTGGTTTTTCTTCTTCAGCCTGCAATATTTTGACAGATGATGATCTGTGGCGCTCGCAGCATGAAGCGGCGTTGCACATACAGCGGCGTTGGGGTTGGCCGGAAGCGGCGCAGGAATTCGAGAAGTTGATACCTTAAAAAATGAGAGTCGGATAAGAATAGATGCGCGTATTACAAGTCATGGCCGGGGCCGAATTTGGTGGTGCCGAAGCTTTTTTCACTCGTCTGGTGGTGGCGCTCAGGCGCGCCGGGCTTCATCAGCGTGTCGTTATTCGAAAAAATGAACATCGCGCAGCGCTTCTGCGTGACGGTGGGATTGAGCCCGTCGAATTTCGATTCGGTGGCCCCTTTGATATGATGACACGAATGGGCCTGAAGCGTGAAATATCATCATTTTACCCCCATATCGTCATGACCTGGATGAACCGGGCGACGTCCATGTGTCCGAAGGGGGATTTTGTTCATGTCGCGCGCCTAGGCGGCTACTACGATCTAAAATATTATCAAAATTGTAACCACCTTATCGGCAACACGGAAGATATTGTCGAGTATCTGACCGGCAAGGGCTGGCCAGCTGAACAAGCTCATTATCTGCCGAATTTTGTCAGCGGCGAAACAGCGGCCCCTTTGGCGCGCCAGGACTACTATACGCCCAGGGATGCACCCTTGTTGCTTGCCCTTGGCCGGCTTCATGAAAACAAGGCTTTTGATGTCCTGCTGGATGCTCTGGCGCGTATTCCCGATGCCTATTTATGGCTTGCGGGCGAAGGACCGAAACGGGCAGAGCTTGAGGCGCAGGCCGAAAAACTGGGTATCAAGCCCAGGGTTCGCTTTTTAGGGTGGCGCGATGATATTTCAGCGCTGCTGGCGACGTGTGATGTCTTCGTTTGCCCGTCACGTCACGAACCCCTGGGCAATGTGGTAGTCGAAGCATGGGCCCAGTCCAAACCGGTGGTTGCCACCGATAGCCTTGGTCCGGGGGTGTTGATCGATCAGGAAGAAAATGGCGTGCTGGTGCCGGTCGATGACAGCAAGTCCCTGGCCTATGCAATCGGGCAGGTTATCAAGGATTCGAACTTGCGATCCAGAATAGCCCGGCACGGGCGCGCGACGTATGAAGAACGCTTCACGGAACAGACCGTTGTCGCTCAGTACCTCAATTTCTTTGAAAGTCTTGTCAAAAGCGATTAGGGGAAGGTGATGTGTGGAATCGCAGGCATTATGACAATCGACGGAACGTCCCCTGAAAGTGGCGATCTTGAACGTTTGTCAGATGCTCTTGCCCATCGTGGCCCGGATGGCAGGGGGCAACATGTGTCGGGCAGTGTCGGGCTGGTCCAGACGCGCCTCGCCATCATTGATCTGGAAAACGGCGATCAGCCGTTGTATGCAACCGGCGCAGATGATCAACCCCTGGCGGCTCTGGTTGCCAATGGCGAGATTTATAATTACATCGAACTCAAGCAGAAAATGGCATCTACGACCTTTGCGACCGGGTCTGATTGTGAGCCGCCACTGCATCTTTACCTGCAACACGGGCCCGATTTTGCCAATCATCTTCGCGGCATGTACGCCATTGCCATTCACGATATTGACTCGAACCGTCTTGTGTTAGTCCGGGACCCGTTTGGCATTAAGCCGCTTTACTATACGGAAACGACGAAAGGTTTCGTTTTTGCATCCGAGCCGCAGGCCATATTGAAGGCCAGAATGGTCGAGCCTTTGGTAAATGAAATACGGCGCGATGAATTGCTGGAACTGCAGTTTACAACCGGAAAAGAAACTGCCTTTCAGGATATTTCCCGGATGCTTCCTGGGGAAACGCTCATTGTTGAAGGGGGGCGCATTGTTTCTCGCAGCCGTCGAGAGGCCTTGCCCGTTGGCGAGCGCCGAAAAATAGTTGAAGAAAAAGCGCTGAGCGTCCTTGATGCCGCCTTGAAGGACAGTGTCGAAATGCACCAGCGTTCCGATGTTCCCTACGGCATGTTTTTTTCTGGCGGAATCGATTCGTCCGTATTGCTTGCGATGATGTCTCGTTTGAACGAACGCCCGGTACGGGCTCTGACGGCAGGTTTTTCAGGGACGGCTGTTCATGATGAACGTGATCACGCCCGCGCCGTTGCCAATGCGCTGGGCGCTGATCATACAGAAGTAGAATTTTCCGAAAACGATTTTTTTTCACTGTTGCCCGGTGTTGTTGCCGCTATTGATGATCCAACCGCCGATTATGCCATTTTACCAACCTACAAACTGGCTACGCGTGCCCGCGAGGAAGGCCTGAAGGTGGTTCTTTCGGGGGAAGGCGGGGATGAACTGTTCGGCGGCTACGCTCGCTACCGCCATGCTGCGCGTCCCTGGCCGCTGACAAAACCGATGCGTCGCAAAGGCATTTTACAGGGGCTGGGTGTTCTGCGCCAGGAATCCCAACACTGGCGAGACGGCATTGCGCGATCTGAGCAAAACGCTTCCAAAGCGGAACGTTCCGCCTTGCAGGTTGCTCAGGGCGTTGATTGTGCGGACTGGCTGCCTGCCGACTTGCTGACAAAACTGGACCGATGCCTTATGGCGAATGGTGTTGAAGGTCGTGTGCCGTTTCTTGACCCCATCGTCGCTGATGCCGCCTATCTGTTGCCAGATCGATTGAAAATCAAAAAAGGGATGGGAAAGTGGCTCCTGCGTCGCTGGTTGGATGCGGACTTGCCTGTGGCGCGTCCATTTGATGGGAAGCGAGGATTTAGCGTTCCTGTCGGCGAGTGGATTGCAAGCCGTGCCAGAGCTTTAGGTCCAATGGTCGCGATACAACCGGGCATTGTTGAGATTTGCAAGCCTGACACGGTAGAAGCCCTGTTCTCAACTACTGGAAAACGTCAGGGCAAAGCCCAGTGGACATTGCTGTTTTATAGCTTGTGGCACCGAATCCATATTCTGAAACGCCCGTCAGCAGGAAACCTGCTGGATGTCCTTGCGGATCATTAATAATTTATATTATTTTGATTTTCCCTCATTAATACACAATGAATTCAATGCTCTAAAAACATTATCCACAGGATTTTGGCATAAATCCTGTATTTCGTCAGATTCTTTTAAGGTGAGTGGTTAGAATGTAACAAATCAAAACAATTGCTTTTTATTGCGATTCCGTTCTGGGTTAGCGGACCCGCCAAGATCAAAGGGAAAGATAAATGAATATGAGTGTGCTCTATCTTATATTGGGAGTGTTGGTCGCCTTATCCGTGTTTTTATATATTGTGGTGCATGTACTGAAGTCCAAGAAACAATCCTTCGAAAAGACAAAAAAGCAAGTCAGGGCCATTCAGGCCGTAAGAGAGAACCAGCCGCAGGGTGAGACTGAGCGGAGTTTTATTCCAAGTGGAATACGTGCCGATTGAAGTCGAGGCTGACGTTGCTGGTGTTCATCTTGATTGCCGGCCTTGCCGATATGGGCGCGTGAGTTTTCCTTCACTTGATGCTTCTTGAGCGGCGTAAGTTCCCTTATAACAAATAGTATGAATACCTTGAAATCTATTACCATTCGTCGCCCCGATGACTGGCATGTGCATTTGCGTGATGGCGCCATGCTGGACGCTGTTGTTGGTTACACGGCTAGGCAATTCGGGCGGGCAATCGTGATGCCTAACCTGGCTCCCCCGGTGACAACCATTGCACAAGCTTCGGATTATCGCCGCAGAATTATCACAGCCGTGGGGAAGGGCATCTCCTTTAAGCCCCTGATGACCTGTTATCTGACGGATCAAGCCGACCCGGCTGAAATTAGTCGTGGTTTCCAGGAAGGCGTGTTCAGCGCCGTTAAATTGTACCCGGCAGGAGCAACCACCAATTCTGCTTCAGGCGTTACCAATATGGCGATTGTATCGGGTGTGCTTGAGGTGATGCAGGAAATAGGAATGCCGCTTCTGGTGCATGGCGAAGTTACGGACCCTGATATCGACATCTTTGACCGCGAGGCGGTGTTTATCGAACGGGTGCTGGCCCCTATGCTGACCGATTTTCCGGCTCTGAAGGTGGTCTTCGAACATATTACCACGTCCCAGGCGGTGGCTTTTGTCCGCTCACAAGGGCCGCGCCTTGGCGCAACCATAACCGCCCACCATCTTCTGATTGATCGCAACGACATGTTCAGGGGCGGCATTCGCCCGCACCTGTATTGCCTTCCTGTGGCAAAGCGCCAGGGCCATCGTCTGGCTTTGCTGGAAGCGGCAACGTCTGGCGAGATAAATTTCTTCCTGGGAACCGATAGCGCCCCCCACTCCACCACAGCAAAGGAATCCGCTTGCGGGTGTGCCGGTATATTCAGTGCTCCAACGGCTATGGAATTGTATGCCCATGCCTTCGCTCAGGCCGGGGCGCTAGAAAAACTCGAATCCTTCGCCTCACTGAATGGCCCGGATTTTTACGGTTTGCCTGTCAATGAAGAGACCATCACCCTTGTTCGCGAAGACTGGAACGCTTCAAGCGGTATATCGGTAGACGATGATACAGAAGTCCTTCCTTTTATGGCGGGTGAAACGTTGGAATGGAAAATGGTGGATTAGAATGAGCAAGACAATCGAAACCCTTAAGCTTGGTTCGCCCAGCCCGGGTACGACGCGGGAACTGAAGGTTCATCGCTACGGAATACCGGGAGCGGGGAAGAAAGCTTATTTTCAGGCCGCGTTGCATTCCGATGAATATCCGGGGCTGCTCGTTGCCAATCACCTGATTGCCCTTCTTGATGCTGCCGATGACAAAGGGGATATTACGGGAGAGATTGTCGTTGTTCCTGTCGCCAATCCCGTCGGGCTGGGGCAGCAACTGTTGGGCCAACATGTCGGACGAAATGAATTTTCCGGTGGCGGCAACTTTAACCGCTCGTGGCCTGATCTGAGCGACGCTGTCTTTGAGCGGGTGGAAGCCAGGCTTGGTCCGGACGATAGTGAAAACGTTGCCCTTATTCGCCGTGCCCTGGTGGAAGAAGTTGCGGCGATGGAGGTTAAAACCGAATTTGATGGATTGCGCAAAGCACTGCTTGGCCTATCCATCTCCGCTGACATGGTATTCGACCTTCACTGTGATAACGAAGCGCTGATGCATTTGTATACATCGGCACGACATCGTGATCTGGCCGTTGAACTGGCCTGTGATATCGCCGCCCCGGTTGCCTTGTTGGAAATGGATCCGGGTGGGGCCCCTTTTGATGAAGCCAATTCCGGGGTGTGGTGGAAATTGCGGGAAAAAGCGGGGGATGAGTTCCCCATTTCCACCGCCTGTTTCGCCGTTACGGTCGAACTGCGGGGTCGCAATGATGTTTATGATGAACTTGCCCATGTCGACGCAGCGGGTCTGTTTCGTTTCTTGCAACGCCGGGGCGTTATCGCCGGGGATCCGGGGGTTTTGCCTGAAAGCCAGGGCGAACCAACACCGCTTGAAGGAACGGATGTCATCCGCTCCCCGGGGGCGGGCGTTCTGGCCTACCACAAGCACCTTGGTGATTGGGTTCAAGCCGGAGAAACCGTGGCCGAATTGATCGACCTAATGGCCGATGATCCAAAGCAGGCCCGCACCCCCATCACCAGCAAGGCCAGTGGCCTGTTTTTTGCCCGCATGAATGAAAAACTGGTGCGACAGGGGGCTGAAATCTGCAAAGTGGCAGGCAAGGAGCCTCTCGAACACCGAAAGGCGGGTGGATTGCTCGAGTCCTGAAGGACCCGTCGTTCTATCGCTGATGGGTCGGGAACAGGGGTATCTGTGTGTTATACGCTACAAGGCTACAAAAATACTTGCTTTCATATTCTGCTACCCCTACATCAGCACCGATCAAACCTCCGGGACGTTGTGTGCCGGGGGGAACTTACTAGTATGGACTATCAAAACTATGACTATCGGTACCGTTAAATTTTTCAATCAGACCAAGGGTTTTGGCTTTATTTCGCCTGAAGATGGCTCGAAAGACGTATTCGTGCACATCTCTGCCGTTGAACAATCCGGCATGAGCACCCTGTCTGAAGGACAGAAGATTGCATTCGAAGTACAGCCGGAAGACCGCGGCCCCAAGGCTGTGAACTTGCAGGACGCTTGATCTAGCAATTCATTCCGCAAGGATTGAATTCAAAAAGGGACTGGGCTTTGGCTTCGTCCCTTTTTGTTTGGCTAATTGCTATTGTAAAGTGGTGCTAGCTGATTTGAATGAAAGACACAGGAGGACAATCATGGAACCACGCCTGAGCATGATTACACTGGGTGTTGACGATCTGGAACGCACAAAGGCGTTTTATCAGAACGTAATCGGCTGGGTTCCGGAACCAACGCCACCGGAAATCGCCTTTTTTGATTTGGGTGGCGTGGTGTTTTCACTTTATCCCCACCATGCCATGGCGGATGACATGGGTGTTCACACCTCCAAGAATGAAATGCCCGCGTACCAGGGTTTCGCCCTTGCTTATAACGCACGCAGCAAGGAAGAAGTCGATGCGATTTTCGCCCGTCTGAAAGAACACGGCGCGTCGATCAGGAAACAGCCGGAAGATGTGTTCTGGGGCGGCTATTCCGGATATTTCGCCGATCCCGATGGTCATATGTGGGAGGTCGCCTACAATCCTCACTGGAGGGTCAGGGAAGATGGCCGCATCCTTATGAAGGCTAACGATTAGTGCATGGACGCCGTTATAGCGGCTTCATCGACGTCATCCGTGTCACGTTGGCGCAGGTGGGCGCTCCATCGGTGTTCGACCTTTTTAAACACATACAAAATGCCGTAGGTGACGCACAGATACAGCAGTGCCGCAGTAATGTAGATTTCGTAAATATCAAAAGTTCTGGCGACAATCACACGAGCGTAGCCGGTCAGGTCCATCAGGGTGATAATGGACACCAGCGACGTTGCCTGGAACAGAAACACAACCTCGTTGCTGTAAGCCTGAATTGCCAGTCGGAAAGCCTTGGGCAGGACGATCCGCCGGTACAGCAACTGCCCGTGCATACCACAGGCTTTGGCGGCTTCGATTTCACCAGTCGGAACGGCGCCAATGGCGCCACGCAGGATTTCCGCCGTATATCCGGCCGTATTCAGGGCCAGCGAGAAAACCGCGCAGAAATAGGCCTCGCGGAAAAATACCCACAGGCCGAGCATTTCAAGTTGTTCGCGAAACTGTCCGCCGCCAAAATAGATCAGAAACAGTTGCACCAAAAGCGGCGTGCCTCGGAAGAAAAAGATGTAGCCATAGGCTGGCATCCATAGCAGGGGATTTTTCGAAACGCGCATCAGGGCCAGGGGGATCGCCATGGCAAAACCAATAACCAGGGAAAGAAAGGTTATCTGGATGGTCAGGACCATGCCTTCAAGAAGGGAGGGCATGCTGTCGATGATGACTTGAAAATCCATTTGCCTAGCCCCGTTGTATGCCGCGGTTTGACCAGGCTTCCAGACGATGCTGGATAATCATGGACACCGTGGTGATGGCGAGAAAAATTAACGCGGTGGCAAAGAAAAAGGTAAACGGCTGGCGGGTTGATCCGGCCGCAATCTGGGCGTTGCGAACCAGTTCCGGAAGCTGAATAACCGAAATAAGCGCTGTCGCCTTGATCAGCACCATCCACACGTTGCCAAGGCCGGGCAGGGCGAAGCGCAGAACCTGGGGCAGCAGAATGCGCCTGACAATTTGTGGGCGGCTCATTCCGTATGCCTGGGCGGCTTCAAGTTGCCCTTTGGGGACAGCCAGTACAGCGCCGCGAAAAACTTCGGTGGCGAAAGCGCCGTAGATAAAACCAATGGTGCCGATACCGGCGATGAACCTGTTAACGTCGATGATGATCTCATGGCCAAATGAGGATGCGATGCTCTGGATCAGGGTCGGCGTCCCGTAATAGACGATCAAAATCAGGATCAGTTCCGGCACCCCGCGAATAACGGTGGTGTAGGTGCCCGCGAGTCCGCGTGCAACGGGCGACGATGATAACTTTCCCCACGCCCCAAGCAAACCCATCACAACGGCAACTCCAAGGGCGGAAAAGCCGACGGTCAGGGTCATTTCAAGCCCGTCGCGAAGCATCCAGCCATATCCCTTGAGGTCGAGCATTATTCGGGTGTTTCCTTATCCTGAAAGAAAATCGCGCCCGCAGCGTGAGGCTACGGGCGCCGGGTCTTCGTTAACGCATGCGGGAACTTATTGCCCGTAAACGTCAAATTCGAAGTACTTGTCGTTAATCTTCTTATAGGTGCCATCGGCGCGGATTTTTTTGATCGCGTCGTTGATGGCCATACGCAGTTTGTCATCACCTTTTCGCACGCCAACGCCTGCACCGTCACCGAACCATTTAGGGTCCGAGAAACTGGGGCCGACGAACTCAAAGCCCTTGCCTGCGTCGGTTTTCAAAAAGCCGTCATCGGCGGCGACTGAATCGGCAATGCCCAGATCGACGCGACCGGACGCCAGATCCAGATAAGCTTCTTCCTGGGTAGCGTAGGATTTGATCTCGACCACTGTGCCAAAGTTATCGCGCAGGAAGTTCTCATGGATTGTGCCACGCTGCACTCCAACGGATTTTCCCTTCAGTCCAGCTTCGGAAACCGTAAAACCGGAGCCCTTTTTGGCGAAAAACTTGGCCGGGGTGTTGTAGTACTTGTCCGAAAAATCGATCTTTTCCTTGCGTTCGGCGGTGATCGACATGGAGGCAATAATGGTGTCGTATTTTTTGGCGAGAAGGGCCGGGATCATGCCGTCCCAGTCCTGCACAACCCATGTGCATTCGAATCCGGCGGCGGCGCAAATGGCGTTTCCAACGTCAACATCAAAGCCCTGTAACTGGCCTTTATCGTCGGTGAAGTTGAATGGAGGGTAGGCGCCCTCGGTGCCCATTTTTACCTTCATGCCGGCATCGGCTGTGTTGGCGGCGAGACCGAACATGGCGACGCCGATAGCGGCTGAAATCAGCTTCTTCATTGAAATATTCTCCCTGATGAATTTTGTTCGTTGTTTTTTTTGTAGCTGGTTGAAGTTTAAGATAACCCCATCACAAGAGTCACGCTTTAAGAGTCGTTATCAAAGGTTCGATGATAAAAACTGGCGAAACCGTTGTGTTGACGGATTGGCGAAAATTTCTTTGGGTTTCCCCTGTTCCTCGATCCTTCCTTCGTGCAGGAAGACGGTGTGGGATGAAACCTCGCGGGCGAAACCGACTTCATGGGTAACTACTATCATCGTCGCGCCATCGTCAGCTAGATCGCGGATAACCTTCAGAACCTCGCCTACCAATTCCGGGTCCAGGGACGATGTCGGCTCGTCGAACAGCATGACGTCCGGCTCCATGGCGAGGGCGCGAGCAATGGCGGCGCGTTGCTGCTGGCCCCCGGATGTGTGGGACGGGTAATAGTCCCGGCGCTCGTACATGCCGACCTTGTGCAGGATCGCTTCGGCTCGTTCGATAGCTTCCGTCCTGGGTATTTTCAGCACATGTACCGGCGCTTCGATGACATTTTCCATGATCGTCATATGGGACCACAAATTGAAGCTTTGAAACACCATGCCCAGTTTGGTGCGAATTCTGGCGACCTGTTTCATGTCTGCAGGTTCCGGCAGGCCGTTTTTGGCCGTCTTCATGGCGATGGTTTCACCGTTAACGGCAACCGTACCCGCGTTGGGAATTTCCAGTAAATTAAGGCATCTCAGGAATGTGCTTTTGCCCGACCCGGATGAACCCAGCATGGATATCACGTCTCCCCGGTGGGCTGTCATCGACACACCTTTCAGGACTTCGACATTGCCAAAGCTCTTGTGAATTTCCTCAACGTCAATAGCGGCGGGGCTTGCGGTGTCCAATCCGGGGATCCTTTATCTAATTGAAGCCCACAGTCAAAGCCGCGAGAACCATTCTGTCAAGACGGCATCCATTATTTGACCTCGAAAGGCTCAGGCCATAAAAGAATGGCTGCACCGAAACGTACTTCAAGGATGAACCACCATGATCGACGATGACCACTACACCGCCATAGTGCTGGAACAGGACGGCGACGCCGTAAACGCCAGTATTCAAACCCTTCCTGATGATCGCCTGCCTGAAGGTAATGTCACCGTAGACGTCAAATATTCGACCCTGAATTACAAGGACGGCATGATTGTACAGGGCCTTGGCAAGCTGGTGCGCGACTACCCTCACATTCCGGGCATTGATTGCGCCGGTACGGTGATCGATTCCGACAGCCCGGATTTTAAAGCTGGCAATGACGTCATCATGACCGGATGGCGCTTTGGCGAAACCCACTGGGGTGGATTGTGCACCAGGACCCGGGTCAAGTCGGAATGGCTGGTTCCCTTGCCTGCCGGTATGACGCTTGAGCATTCCATGGCCATCGGCACGGCGGGATTGACCGCCATGTTGGCGGTAATGACATTGGAAGAACATGGCCTCAAGCCTGAAAACAAGGGTGAGGTGCTGATCACCGGTGCGGCCGGTGGGGTAGGCTCCATTGCTACGGCGATTTTGGCCCAGTTGGGCTACCGGGTCGCAGCTTCCACCGGGCGTGCCGATACCCATGACTACCTGAAGGGCCTTGGCGCCACCACCATCGTTGATCGTGCTGAACTGGCGGAAGCCCCGCGCGGTCCCATGGCGTCCGAACGCTGGTCGGGCATTGTCGATAATGTTGGTGGCGACCAGCTGGGTAACATTCTGAAGTCTCTCGCCTATTGGGGCAGTTGCGCCTCTGTCGGCAACGCAGGTGGCATCAAGTTTTCATCGACGGTTATTCCCTTCCTTCTGCGCGGCATCAACCTGCTGGGCATCGATTCCAACACGTGTCCACTGGAACGGCGCACACAAGCCTGGACAAGGCTGGCAACCCAGCTCCCAGGCGATAAACTGGAGGGCATGATTAACCGGGTCGGACTTGCCGACACCTTCGATCTGGCCGGTAAAATACTCCAGGGTCAAGTCCGTGGCCGCACGGTGATTGACGTCAACGCCTGATCTAAGTTGTTGATCTTAAAAGGTCCCTGGCCCTAATGATACGGGACAGGTGCCTTTTTCGATTCTGGCCCCCAATTTGCATTACTCCCCAGTGTGAAGGTGCGAATTCGCGCCCTTCAGGCTCTTTGGGCCTTTTTGGGAGAGAGAAGATGCTAAAACGAATTTTGGGACCTGCCGCCACATTGAGCGTCGCGATTTTGCTGGCTGCATGCACGAACATGACCGCCTACGAGAAACAGGTTCAGGACTGGGAACCCGTCTATTGCTACAAGTCGATCGGTTCCGTGCAGTGCTATAAAGAGCCCAAACACAGTGATTCACGCAGGCTGGTCAACTTCTATGGTCCCGCGCCAAGCGAGTACGACAAGCCCGACGAGCCTGACTACTCCAGGCCCCGTCCGCCCAAAATGATCAACACCTGGGTTAAGGACCCGGAACCGATCCCTGAAGCCGCGCCGCAGAAAGTCCACATTCCGACACCCGCTCCCGCCAAGGCGGCAATTGTGTTCGAACCTGGAAAAGAAGACGTGTCGTTTTTTGACGGCATCAGGCGATCATTGTTCGGCAAGCCCGAATTGGCCAATAAACCGACCCTTGCCTCGGCTCCAAAAGCGACTGAAATCCCGGCAAAACGGCTCACCCTGGTCGCCACCCCCCTGCAGCCTGCGCCGACAGCTCATCCTGTGATTCCGGTCGATTCCGGGACGCTTTAGCCTGGTCTGAAAAAAAACCCGCCAAAAGGCCCTTTAGCCCGCTTGACACCCCTCGGCCTTTCGCCCTATATCCCTCTCTTTCCGGCGCTTTGAAAGCAAAGCGCCGGGCCTCTTGCATCTGAAATGATAGCACTCAGGGGCGGAGTAGCTCAGCTGGTTAGAGCAGCGGAATCATAATCCGCGTGTCGGGGGTTCGAGTCCCTCCTCCGCTACCAATTATATCAATGCCTTAGCTGTTTTCAGCTAGGGCATTTTTCGTTCCGGGGTAACACCTGGGGTAACAGCGGATAATTTACTCAATGCCTTGAATAAAATTCTTCCATAAATGGTCGGCGGCTTGTTCAGGAGTAAATTTATTTTCATCGTCCCAGTAGATCATTCCTATGGACTCTAAAAAAAGATCGTAGCCATCATCAGAAATACTAAAGCTTTCATTCATTGAGCTGTCGTCATCAACACTAAAATAATTTGTTGAATAAGCTATTTCTCGATTTCTTCCGCCAAACATAC
>JADHSW010000074.1 GCA_016776705.1 Rhodospirillales bacterium | reverse complement strand
CTACACGAAACAATCGTGAAGTGCAGTTCGATGGTATTGACACCATCAACGTTAAAGCAATGAAAAAACCCAGGAAGAGCGATGGTAAGGCGAACCTGAAAACCAACAAGGCCTGTTTTGCCTGCACAATTGGCTGCGCCCGTGTGGCGCAAATGGATCCTGAGCATTTTTCCGTTTCTGACAGAAAAGACTTTCCGACTATCTCCGGTGGCCTGGAATATGAGTCAGGTTATTCTCTCGGCCCCATGGTCGGCGTCAGCGATATAGAAGCCGCGACTTACGCCAATTTTGTTTGCAACGAACAGGGAATGGACCCGATTTCATTTGGTGCCACCCTTTCAGCTGCTATGGAATTGTTTGAAGTGGGAGCCATCGGCGTAAAGGAAACCGATGGGGTTAAGCTTAACTTCGGTTCAGCTGAAGCATTGGTTAAAATGGTCGATCTGACAGGACGTTGTGAAGGCTTTGGTGAAGAACTTGCCCTTGGCTCGAAGCTGTTGTGTGAAAAATATGGTCATCCGGAATTTTCCATGGCCATCAAGGGCCAGGAAATTCCCGGATACGACGGCCGCGCCATGCAGGGGATGGGGCTGGCGTATGCGACATCAAACCGCGGTGCCTGCCATCTGAGAGCCAGCCCTTACGGGGATGATTTTGAGCACATCCGCCCGGATGGAAAAGCCAGAATCGTCATTGATACGCAAGACGATACCGGAGCCGTGGATTCCGCTGGCATTTGTCAGTTCCCGGATTATGAATTGGAAGAACTTTCTGCTTTATTGTCGAATGCCTGTGAAGGGGACTGGTCACCCGAGAACTTGACCCTCGTAGGCGAAAGAATTTGGAATATCGAGCGTCAGTTCAATCTTGCAGCCGGTTTAACCGCTGCCGATGATACGTTGCCAGATCGCATGCTTAAGGAACCAGCACCTAGCGGGGCGGGCAAGGACCGGATTTGCGAGTTGGACAAGATGCTGCCGGAATATTATTCACTTCGCGGCTGGGACGAAAATGGCGTACCGAAGGCAGAAACATTAAACCGGCTTTCTCTCGGCTAACGTAGCCGGAAATGAAAATCCGTCTCAACTTCGTTGCCCTAGATGTTGATAGTTTTCCAGGTAAGGGCCTGCATGAACTGGACCTTAAGGAAGGGGCAAATGTTGTCGACGCCTTGCTAGCCCTTGGATTGGAAGAAGATACTTTTTTTCTGACCCTTCTGAACGAATCATCTGTACCCAGAACGCTACGTAACGCAACAAAGCTTAATGAAGGTGACACCCTGACCTTGTTTTATCCGATAAAGGGAGGATAGTGGGTGTCCACACGTCAAAACGAAGGCTCGGTTTTAACCGGCATATTGTTGATGCTTATATCCATGTCGATCGTTCCGATTATGGATGGTTTCGCCAAGGAATTGAGCGCCCGATATTCGATCGTCGAGATTGTCTGGGCCCGTTATTTCTTTCATTTGTTGTATCTTTTGCCCATCGTTATTTTGCGTTACGGCGTATCTGCGTTGCTGCCGCGTTATCCGGTATTACAGATAATTCGTGGCGGAATGTTGCTGATATCTACGATATTGTTCTTTGCAGCGATAGCCGTAATGCCCATTGCGGATGCCTTGGCGATTGTCTTCATTTCGCCGCTTCTTGTTACCGCGCTGTCTCCAGTTTTATTAGGGGAAAAGGTTGGCGTTCGACGCTGGGTTGCCGTTTCCGTCGGATTCATCGGGGCAATGATCATTATACGTCCGGGTGTCAGTTCCATCGATACGGGCACTATGTTGGCCCTTGGTGCAGGGATCGTCTATGCCTTTTACATGATCGCGACACGTAAACTTTCGGGAAGTGCGCCGCCTCTCGTTACCCTTACTTTTACTGCCCTGTTGGGGGCCGTTGTAATGAGTGTGGCTGTTCCATACCAATGGACGACACCTAACGCTCTGGATTTTTCAATGATGGCAGGAATGGGGGCGTGCGCGGCTTTGGGGCATTTTTTGCTCATTAAAGCCTTTGACCATGCGCCGGCTTCCGTACTCGCACCCTTTGGTTATTCCGAAATCGTCATGGCGACTGCTATTGGTTTTGTCGTTTTTGGTGACTTTCCAGATCATTGGACATGGGTTGGGGTCGCAGTCATTATCGCCAGTGGCATATACATTTCCCTGCGTGAACGGCATTCGGCCAATTCCGTTCCGACAGTTCAGGCTCAGGGGCCTTTCCCGGAAGCGCCGGGTGAATTGTTGCCTGAAAAGATGTCAGAAAATGTTGATCGCTGATCTTGCGGCTTTCGGTGCCGCGGTAACCTGGGCGATTGGTTCGACAATTTCAGTCGAACCTGCGCGTCAATTGGGAGCCGTTGCCTTCAACCGCATCAGGATGATTGTCGTTTTTTTCATGCTGGCCGCCGTCACCAGCACTTATGGTGGTTGGCAGACGATCAGGATGGAGGATGTCGGGCTATTGGCGCTTTCCGGATTCATTGGAATTTTTATTGGCGACACGGCGCTGTTTTCCGGTTTAAGCCGCCTGGGGCCCAGACGAAATTCTATCCTGTTCGCTACAAATGCCCCCATATCGGCCGTGTTAGGATATTTTTTCCTGGCTGAAGTCCTTAACAGCGGCTCGATAATCGGTTGTACCCTGGTTTTGGCGGGAGTCATCCTGTCCATTATTTTTGGTAAACGCCGGGGCCAAATTCATAAGTGGGAGGACATTCACGGCTCTCTCGTTGTCGGTATTGGAATCGGACTGCTGGCAGGATTTTGTCAGGCCGTTGGTGCTTTATTCGCCAAACCTGCCCTTGAAGCCGGCGCAGACCCGGTAGCCGTATCAGCTATCCGGGTGGGCGTTGCTGCCTTTTGCCTGTTGCTGACCGTGCTTGCCCCAGGTCAAAGAACGCGAGCAAGGGTGAAAATCACGTTGCCTTTGTTCGGGCGCATTGCCTTGAGTGGTTTCATCGGGATGGGGATCGGGATGAGTCTGCTGTTATTTGCATTGGCCCGCGAAAGCACGGGCATTGTGATGACCCTGTCTTCAATGACTCCGATTATGATTTTGCCCATTCTATGGTTTATGACCCGGGAAAGACCGGCCTTGGGGGCTGCCATTGGGGCCGCCCTGGCCGTTGCCGGAACCGGCTTGATATTCCTTACTTAAGGGTCCTTCAAGCCCTTGAATGTTGGAAAATCAGGGATGAATTCACCACGGGTCCATTCCACTACAGCTTTTGATTTTCGCTCTCTGTGAATTACCCATTCCATCAAAATGTCGTAGCAGGGACCTTTTTTGCGTGGTCGCATTTCATGAATTCCGGCTGCCAGATTTTTGGCAACATCGATTTGCAGAATGACCCAATCAATCATTTCGGGCTCATCGAGTATTTTTTTCAGATGATCGCGAACCCGACGCCATTGTTCAAAACGAGGTAATTTTTCACTAACCTGAAAGGGATGGGCAGCAAGATAGTGGTGAATGGCCTCCCATTTTTTATTTTGAACAATGATCCATTCTTCGGAATGCTCCTGTTCTGACTCCAGCAGGCGTTCCCGTAGTTTGATCTCCTCAAGCTTGAGCGAAGGTGGATTTCCTCGCCTGGCAACCAAAGTCATTCAATTTCCCCGTCGGGTTACTAATACATGTTTCCATAATTTAGATTGGAAATCATCCAGCATAATTCAACGCCCCTTGCCAGGGAGAAATAAATAGGTAATGGTTTGTTATTATTGGGATTTAATAAAAACCAAGAGGATATTGCCATGTCAGATTCCGGCGATTACAAGGACTTAATGAAACAAAAGCATTTCCTTGGTGAAATCGAACAGGCTATCCGTTTTGCCAACAATGAACTTATCCATAAACAAATTCCCATCCTAAACAAGGATAAGATTTTGGCTTTTGCCGTTCAGATCGGTAAGTTGCGCGCAAATTATCTGGAAGCCGCCTTCAAGATAGGAATAAATGAAAGTACGGAACCGCCAGCCCCGGAGGTTATCGATGACATCCAGCGCAAGCGTGAGTTATTCGAAGAAGCGCGCCTGGGATTCGATGCCTTGAAGGAAGCGATCGAGAAAGGTTACGTGGATATTGAGGGTATGGATTAACGGCTTAAAGCGCTTTCAATGTTGTCTTTAATATTAAAAACCGTTTCCAGACGGGCCAGGTTAAACACCCGCATTACCGGTGAATTAACCGAGGTGACAATGAAGTCCTTCCCTTTTTTTTTCGCATTTTGAAACGCTTCAAGCAGGCTGGCGATGCCAGAGCTGTCGATCAAATTCACACCCGCCAGATCAACAATGATGGTTCTCCCCTTGGGCAGATTTTCCATCAATACTATCCGCAGATCACCTGAAAATTCCAAATCAACATCGCCGCTAATTGAGATGATGACGTTTTCGTTTTCGATTCTTACCTGATGCTTCATCTGGCCTCTTTCATTTTTTCCTGGTGCCCCTTCTGAAAAAAACGATACGCCATCGAAACCAGCTACTGCGATGGCAGTACATTGAATTATTCTTGTGCAATATCACGTCCGGTATCGGTTAATTTACATATCAGCCAGTCCGGTTTCAGGGGATTGGAAAACCAGGGTTCAGCCCAGCCATGTTCAATACAGCTCTTAACTGTACGATCGCTTACTTTTCGGCCCTTATCATCGAATAAAGGGAGTTTACCGCCTGCTTGATCAAGGCCACGCTGAAGCCAACGCAGTTGCTTGTCTGATATCTTGATGTCGTTTTCTTTTGCCATGTTAAAGCCCCGATATGCGACATGCCTATCATGCTACGGCACATGCAAGGTATCAGGCAAGAAGGGGGTGAAAGATTATTCGTTTATGGAGGCGACGATCTCGCGCGCTGTTGCCGCAGAGCCCGTTTCAAAACCGCCCTGAATTGCAGATGACAATGGCTTTAGTAGTTTGATATCACGCATGGAAGGGGCGTCTCCAGCCGCATGAATATCCTTTGCAACCTTGATCAGGGTTTGGCAAAGGTCTGAAACATGATCGTATTTGGTGCCTTTCATACGTCGGGACGTATCGCCGGCGACGAAATTCAGGCGCTTGATGTGTTGCCTGACTTCGTCGTCAAGCTGCCCTTGAAGCAAGACAGGCACAATATGGTCAGCCAGATAGACAATCTGGACACCATATCGTTCAAGTTTTTGAAGATTGATCTGGACAATTGCCTCGTCTATGGATTGTTGAATGTCCGTGTCGGGTCTTTTCCCGGTAGCCTTTTCGCGAAGCGTATTAGGAACATCAAGCAATGGAATTGTACTTTCGCGATCACTGCTTTTTCGCCGGGTCGGGCCAATGTAATCGCTGGTAACGACAAACGGCTTACGGTCTTGAACCAACCCCTTGATGCGGTCCTCAAGTTGGGTTGCGGACAGGGGTTTAGTCAGCAAATCATCGGAGCCGGAATTTATCACCTCTTTTACCAGATCTCCGGTTGGATCGGCGGTAAGGGCCAACACAGGCATAAAGGGGTTTCCGCCGATAAGATTATGGCGCAATCCATTTACAAAATTACAGAAATTGCCATCCGGCAAATATGCATCGCAGATCAAAATATCCGGCTTTGAAATCAGAAAAGCCGTTTTGATTTCGTGCATGGTAGCACCCTGACGAATATGCCGGATGCCCATTCCCCTGAGCATACCAAACAGGGCCTGACGGTAAATCGTGTCATGATCGATTAATAAAACTTCGACCTTGTCAAAATTTACCTTGTCCATAGAAATTTTACCGTTGCTATAGCCTGGGCTGCGATTCCTTCCTTACGACCGGTAAATCCCAGTCGTTCGGTCGTTGTCGCCTTTACGGACACGCGCGTTTCTTCAATGGCAAGGATTTTGGCGATATTTTCCTTCATGATCGTACGATACGGTCCGATTTTTGGAGCCTCACAGATTATAGTGACGTCAACATTTACGATCAGCGCACCCTTGTCCGTGATCAGATCTAATGCCCCGGTCAGGAACAACTCAGAAGGCGCTCCTTTCCATTGGACATCGCCGGGCGGAAAATGGCTACCTATATCGTCTTCACCAATGGCACCCAACAGGGCGTCGGTCAGGGCATGCAGCGCAACATCGGCGTCAGAATGCCCATCAAGCGCATAGGAGTGGGGGATTTTTATCCCACCCAGCATGACGAAATCACCCTGACAGAATCGATGTACATCAAATCCCATCCCGGTACGCTGCTCGTATCCACCCAAAGTGCGTTCCGCCTGCATCAAATCTTCCATGGTCGTTATCTTAACATTTTCCTCGCTGCCACCGACAAGTTGAACGGCCAGCCCGGCCTTTTCAGCCACGGCGGCATCGTCCGTAAGGGGTTCTGTATTCGCAGTTCCGGCACAATTTTGATGCGCCTGAAGAATATCCAAAAAATGAAAGCCCTGCGGCGTTTGCGCACGCCAAAGCCCGTTCCTATCAATTGTTCCCGTAACATGCGCCCCGTCAAAGCTTTTCAGGGTGTCATAGACAGGTAATGCAGCAATTGCTCCCTTGCTGGTCGCCAGCGCCTCAATAACCCGATCCACTACCTCGTGCGACACAAAAGGCCGCGCGGCATCATGAATAAGCACCAGGTCGGGAGCAAAGTCGCTTAAACTTTCCAATCCCAGGCGCACTGAATCCTGACGGGTTTTTCCACCATCAACAGGTTCTAACAAGTTTTCGATGTCGTACTTGCTCGTTGCGTCGTTGTATAAGTCCCTGTCGTCGGGGTGAATAACCGCTCGAACCGCCGTTATTGAAGGGTGACTTGAAAAGGTGGACAGTGTCCGGCTGATGACTGGAATGCCCGAAAGCATGCTGTATTGCTTGGGCTTCTCACCGCCAAAACGGTGACCCCGACCAGCGCCGACGACAAGGGCGATGCATACACTCATTTCAATACCGCAATATTTTGCATAAATTTCTGTCCAAATGGGTGTTACACAAGCTAATTTGCACACTCGCTCTTGCCAAGAGACTCTTCAGGCATCGATTATATAAAGGTAAAATCCCGTCCATGTTGGAAGATATTCTTTTTAGCCTGTCCGCGCTTGTAGCTTTACTGCCATCTGCTTTTGTCGCCTTGAAGCGTCGGGACGGAGGTCGGGGTGAAGAGGGACGTGACGTGACTTTCTGGCTTACCCTTGCTGTAGCTGTGGCGGGGCCATTGGTCTGGGTATTCGTGAAGATGTCAGGGGCGTGGCAAACCGGGTTATCGACAACCCTGTGGGTAACGATTGCAGCGTCGATGATCGTGTTTGCAACGATTACAGTGCTAAACGACAAGGCGTGGCGGCTAACACCCTTATTAATTCCGTATATGGGCATTTTGGCCGTTTTCGCCATTATTTGGCAACAGGCACCTGAATCGCGGCCGTTGGCTGATGCTCCCGGGGGATGGATTCAGGCACACATTCTGATATCCGTCTGCACTTATGCGCTTGTCACAATCGCCGCTGTTGCCGCTTTGGCGGCCTTTCTGCAAGAACGCGCCCTTAAAACAAAGCGCCCTACATCCTTGACCCGGCAATTGCCGTCGGTCGCCGAAAGTGAAAGCCTGTTGGTCAGATTGTTGATTATAGGTGAAATCGTTCTGGGCCTAGGCCTTGCAACCGGTATGGCCACGCAATACCAGGAAACAGCGGTTCTCATAAAATGGGACCATAAATCGATCCTGTCATTGATAACATTCGGCGTTATTGCATCCTTGTTGATAACCCATTTCAACACAGGGACCCGTGGGCGTCGCATTACCCGCTTGGTATTGCTGGCTTATCTTTTGCTGACTTTGGGGTATCCGGGGGTAAAATTCGTTACGGATGTCTTGATAGGTTGAACAATCCATTCTTGCATAACCAACATCAAACATGTGATTTTTTTGTCAGTCATCCCTTAATTTCGTTGCTTTTTGATCACAACTGCACAATAAATAGGCACCTCGCTCCCAGAGGTGGGTTAGACTTCCGTTTCAACATTTTAAAGTCAACATTATGAGCATTTTGATCGGTAACGTCGTCATAGATGATCCAGTAATTCTGGCACCTATGTCAGGAGTCAGTGATCTTCCCTTTCGCCGTTTGGTTAAACGCTGCGGGGCGGGACTTGTTGTGTCGGAAATGATCGCAAGCAAGGCAATGGTGCGTGCGGCCAAAAAAACACTAAAGATGTCCACGGGCTGTGCGGAAGAGCATCCGTTATCTGTACAGCTTGCCGGGTGCGACCCGGATATCATCGCCGAAGCGGCGAAATTAAATCAGGATCGCGGCGCTGCGATCATCGACATCAACATGGGTTGCCCGGTTAAAAAGGTTGTTCAGGGTGAGGCGGGGTCGTCACTGATGCGCGATGAAGCGCTGGCGGGACGTATTCTTGAAACAGTTGTCAAAGCCGTCGATATCCCGGTTACCCTGAAAATGCGAACGGGGTGGGATCTGGATAACCGCAACGCCCCAAATCTTGCAAAAATAGCGGAAAATAGTGGTATCAAGGCCGTCACCGTTCATGGCAGGACCCGCAACCAGTTCTATAAAGGCAAGGCAGACTGGCCTTTTATAGCCAAGGTCAAGGATGCAGTATCGATACCGGTTATTGGCAATGGAGACGTCAATACGTTGGAAGATGCCAAAACCCTGTTAACGCAATCTGGTGCAGACGGTGTCATGATCGGGCGTGGTTGTTATGGTCGTCCCTGGTTTTTGGGGCAAGTTATCCATTTCCTTAATACCGGCGAAGAACGGCCCGACCCGTCTCTGGACGTGCAGTTGTCAATCCTCCTGGAACACTACAATACGATCCTCAGCCACTATGGAACCCATGCAGGCATCCGAATCGCGCGCAAACATATAGGTTGGTATTCCAAAGGATTGCCAGGATCAGCCGAATTCCGGGCCGATGTTATGGCGGCAACCGATGAAAACAGGGTAATTGAGCTAATCAACAGATTCTATCAACCACTTATTGAATTAAAGGCCGCTTAGGCATGACCGAACCGGTATCTTTTGTGACGGTTCCCAATGAACCCCCAACGCCTGATTCGGAAACGGTTCTAAACGCCCTTGCCTCAAGTGTAGTTGTCATCGGTCCGGACGGTGCCATTGCCTACGTAAACAACGCCAGTGAACAGTTTTTTCAGGGCAGCGCGACCTATCTTGTCGGTCAACCGATTAGCTACTTTATTCCCGCAGATAGCCCAGTGCTTGCTCTGCTCAAGCAGGTCAGGACAGATGGTACGGCCGTTTCCGAGTACGGTCTGCCACTGGAAACCCCACGCATTGGGGCGCATTTGATCAATGCTCACGCCAGTCCGTTGCCCGATAATCCAGATTTTGTCGTTCTTGCCATCCAGGCGCGTTCCATCGCCGACACCATTGACCGCCAGCTCACCCATCGCGGAGCGGCCCGTTCAGTCTCAGCCATGGCGGCGATGCTTGCGCACGAAGTTAAAAATCCGCTTTCCGGTATCCGTGGGGCGGCTCAATTGCTTGAAGAGAATGCCTCTGAAGACGATAAAGAGCTAACCCGTCTGATCCGCGACGAATCTGACCGCATTGTCGCACTGGTTGACCGCATGGACGTCTTTTCCGATGGGGTGCCACTTGAACAGCATGCTGTAAATATTCATCAGGTACTTGACCGTGTCCGCAAACTGGGCGAAAGCGGGTTCGCCAGGCACGTTCGTTTTGTTGAAAATTACGACCCTTCATTACCACCCGTTCTAGGCAACAAGGATCAACTGGTTCAGGTCTTCCTGAATTTGATCAAGAACGCGGCCGAGGCAATAAACGAAGGCGGTGGTGAGATTGTCATGACCACGGCCTACAGGCATGGCGTGCGATTTGCCGTACCGGGAAGCAGTTCCAGGGTTCATTTACCTTTGATGGTCAGCATTCAGGATAATGGTGAAGGCATACCGGAAGATAGCCAAGGGTTTTTGTTTGATCCCTTTGTCACCACAAAACCAAAGGGATCAGGTCTTGGGCTGGCCCTGGTTGCAAAAATAATTGATGACCATGGCGGTATAATCGAATTGGACAGTCGTCCATCAAAAACTGTTTTTCGGGTTATGTTACCAATGCACACATCGCAAATCGGGGATTAATTTTTAAAATGACGGGCAGTACAGTGCTTATTGCAGATGACGACGGAGCTATTCGCACCGTCCTGATCCAGGCCTTGGGACGCGCCGGATATGAAGTTCGTGCAGCCAGCAATGCAGCAACTTTGTGGCGTTGGGTCAGCGACGGCGACGGTGATCTTGTCATTACGGATGTAGTCATGCCTGATGAAAACGGTCTGGATCTTATTCCGCGCATCCGCAAAATCCGCCCTGAGCTTAAAATTATCGTCATGAGCGCCCAAAACACCCTTATGACGGCCGTAAAAGCGACCGAGAGAGGCGCTTTCGAATACCTTCCAAAACCTTTTGATTTAAATGAATTACTGTCAATAGTTAAACGAGGGATTGAGGTATCAAAAAGATATTCTGATACTAATTCTGATAAAAACAGAGAAGAGAGTGATGACGACAGCGAAAACCTGCCGCTGATCGGTCGATCACCGGCGATGCAGGAAATTTACCGAACATTAGCCCGTCTTATGGGGACAGATTTATCGGTATTGATTTCAGGTGAATCTGGTACCGGAAAAGAATTGGTCGCCCGCGCTCTGCATGATTACGGTAAGCGGCGTCATAGCCCATTTGTCGCCATCAACATGGCGGCAATCCCTCGCGACCTTATCGAAAGTGAACTTTTCGGGCATGAAAAAGGGGCATTCACGGGGGCGACACAGCGCGGTAGTGGCCGTTTTGAGCAAGCCGAGGGGGGAACTCTTTTCCTTGATGAAATCGGTGACATGCCGCCTGAAGCACAGACCAGGCTTCTTCGGGTGCTTCAGGAAGGGGAATACACTACAGTCGGCGGTCGTACGCCGATCAAAACGAACGTACGCATTATCGCCGCTACACACCATGATCTTAAACTATTGATAAGGCAGGGTTTATTTCGGGAAGATCTTTTCTTCCGCCTCAACGTTGTGCCGATCAGACTGCCGTCACTACGGGCACGGGCCGAAGACATCCCTGAACTTATTCGTCATTTCCTGAACCAGACAACGTCCCAAGGATTGCCTCGCAAGTCAATCGATTCACAGGCAATGGAAAGACTTAAGGCTTATCGCTGGCCCGGGAATGTCCGTGAACTGGAAAACATGGTGCAACGTCTGAGCGCGCTCTATTCCCAGGAAGTCATTGGTATTGATGTCATTGAGGCCGAACTTGCAGATACATCCAGCCCCATGCCCGATCAAAGTGGTGAGAACGGCGAAGGTCTGGCAGGAATGGTCGAACAACAGTTGACCACCTACTTTTCCGCCCACGGGGACAATTTACCAGCTGCGGGATTATATGACCGGGTGTTAAGGGAGGTGGAACGCCCCTTGATCAACCTTACTTTACAGGCGACCCGTGGAAATCAGGTCAAGGCTGCTGATGTGCTTGGCCTGAATAGAAATACATTGCGAAAAAAAATCCGTGAATTGGAAATACCTGTGGTGCGAGGAGCCAAATGACCACGGCGTCGAGACGCGACGATAACCGGCTTATCAAATTGCGCCTGATGTGGCGTCGGCTTGGAATGAGCCGAAAACTGGCCTTTGCACTTGCCGCGATGGCCGTTGCTTCGGGCATTGCAACGGTGGCGACAATGACGGGATGGGAGGGGACACCTGATCCTGATCCGGATACGGTCCTGGCGTTGCTTTATCTGGATGCAATATTGTTATTGCTGTTGGGTGTCGTTGTCGCCAGACGACTTGCGTCGATCTGGATTCAACGCCGCAGGGGCCAGGCAGGGTCAGGTCTTCACACAAGGCTGGTTCTTATGTTTGGCCTTGTCGCGGCAGCTCCGGCGATCCTTGTCGCCATTTTTTCTGCGTTGTTTCTTAATTTTGGTATTCAGACGTGGTTCAGCGACAAGGTCAGCACGGCCCTGGAGGCATCAAATGCCGTTGCTACCTCGTACCTTCATGAACACCAGCAAAATATCCGCGCCGATGTCCTGGCGACAGCCAACGATCTGAATAATGAAGCTGCAACGTTGATGCGTAATGCGCGTGTGTTTGACCAGTATCTTTCCCGGCAGGCAAGTATTCGTGACTTTCAGGAAGCCCTTGTGATTGATGGGAATTCCCGTGTTTTGGCCCGTTCGGTATTTAGCCAATCACTAGAATTCGATTTAATGCCGGATAAAGCCATGAATGAAGCGGCAAAAGGGCGCATTGTTGTCCTAAACATCGAACAGGATAGAGTGCGAGCCATTGTCAAGCTTGACCGCTTTGTTGACGCCTATTTTCTTGCCGGGCGTTTTGTCGATCCGCGCGTTTTAGGTCATATCGAAAGAACGGCGGGCGCCGTGGCAAAATACAAAAGCCTGGAGGCAAGACAGGAAGGCATTCAAATCACATTTGTGATGATCTTTGGCGTTGTCGCACTGCTTTTGCTGATGGCAGCTGTCTGGGTCGGTCTTACCCTCGCAGGTCAGCTGTCCCGACCAATTTCAGGGCTGATTTCAGCCTCGGAGCGTGTGTCAAATGGAGAGTTGGGGGCAAGGGTCGAGGAAACGACGGGAACCGATGAAATCAGTGCGCTGGGACGCGCCTTC
>JADHSW010000073.1 GCA_016776705.1 Rhodospirillales bacterium | reverse complement strand
TGGGCGGCAATGCGCCGTTTATCGTTTTTGATGACGCCGATCTGGATGCCGCCGTCGATGGGGCCATGGCGTCCAAGTACCGCAACACAGGGCAGACTTGTGTGTGCGCCAACCGCATACTGGTGCAGGAAGGAATCTATGATGCCTTTGCTGAAAAGTTGGCGAAGGCTGTTAGTGAATTGACAGTCGGGCCCGGACTTACGACTGACGCCACACAGGGACCATTGATTAACCAACGCGCCCTGGAAAAGGTTGAAATGCTGGTCGATGATGCGCTGGCAAAGGGAGCAAAGGCGCTTTGCGGCGCAAAGCGTAGTAGTCTGGGCCATAATTTCTATGAGCCAACCATCCTGACCGATATTAATCGTTCCATGAAAATGGCGAGCGAGGAAATCTTCGGCCCCGTAGCACCGCTCTATCGCTTCAAGACGGAAGACGAGGCTATCGCCATGGCCAATGACACCCCGTTCGGGCTGGCGGCCTATTTTTACTCTCGTGACATAGGCCGTGTGTGGCGGGTATCTGAAGCCCTTGAATACGGCATCATCGGGGCCAACGAGGGCATCATCTCAACGGAAGTTGCCCCATTCGGCGGTGTTAAGGAATCCGGTGTCGGTCGCGAAGGATCAAAATACGGTATCGAGGAATTCCTTGAGGTTAAATACATGTGCCTGGGCGGCATGTAAGGGGCAGCCTTTAAGATGCCTATTCCCCAAAGAAGAAGCGTCTCACACATCGTGTACGCTTGCGGAATATAGTTGAAATTATTCTGTTATTCTGTTTGGTCGAAGAAGCAATAAACCTGTGGTCAGGGTTGATTAATTCCAACTCTGATTAAGGTGGGATTTTTCGATGCGTATTGTTGATGTTATTGTGTTACGCATCTCTGTTGTTGTAATTTTTGTGGTCGATGTTCTTTCTGTTGGGCTTGCCCTGGCAAGCGCATAAACCGGGTGTGAAGAAATGATTGCAGAGGCGAATGAGGCCTGTGCGAAATCGATTAATATCAAGAAAACAACAAGTCCAGTGGCTTAAAGAATACATTATGAATGCCCAAAAAGCCCTCGCCGAAGGGGATTAAAAAGACCTGCAAGGCGAAAGCAAAAAAGGCGATTCCTACGACGGATAAAATCGATACCTATAATTGGGGTTCCCCCTATTCAAAATGGAGTTGACGTGATGAGAGTCTTGATCGTTCTCTACCTTTTCGTAGGCGTGTTTTTTACTGTTCCCAATCCCGTTTTGGCGGCTGACAAAATCGGCGTTATTTTGATGCACGGGAAGTGGGGTACGGCCATGCCCAATTCTCCTCTTGGGGTATTGGGAAAGGCGTTATCATCAGCCGGAATGATTGTGCTTACCCCTGATATGCCGTGGTCGCAAACCAAGCTTTACAGCAAGGACTACGATGAAACCATGGCCCAAATCGACGAGTTGGTGGCTTCTCTTAAATCCAAGGGCGCGACTAAAATTGTCGTTGGCGGCCATTCCTTGGGCGCCAATGCGGCCCTGGGTTATGGCGCGCGCCGAGACGGGATCGACGCCATTCTGGCGATTGCGCCGGGACATGTTCCCGAAGCATCAGACTTGAAGGGAAAATTTGCCGACGATGTTGCGAAGGCTCGAAAACTTGTCGATGCCGGAAAAGGTGAAACGAAAGACGATTTTCAGGATATCAATCAGGGTAAAAAGAAAACCCTGAACATACCCGCTCGTGTTTATCTTAGCTGGTTTGACCCTGATGGGCCGTCGCCGATGCCGGCGAATGCGGCCAACCTGAAACCTGGAACGTCCTTGTTCTGGGTGACAGGCGATAAAGATGTCCTGCACCAAAAGGAAGGAAAGGCTTATGCCTTCGCCAAGGCACCGCCCAACCCTAAATCCGCGTACGTCGTGGTTTCCAGCGGCCATGGCGATGCACCGAAGAAAAGTAAAAAAGAAATCATCGGCTTGCTGAAGTCCCTTTAGGGGAATTGAAATAAGCGTTAAAAAGGGGCGGCCCTGTATAAACGGGGCCGCCCTTTATTATCCCCGAAGGATTTGACGATGTCTCAGTACGATTACGACCTTATAACCATTGGCGCCGGTTCCGGTGGCGTTCGCGCCTCGCGCATGGCGGCGCAAATGGGGGCGCGTGTCGCCGTTGTTGAAGAAAGCCGGGTCGGTGGCACCTGTGTGCTTCGCGGATGCGTGCCAAAAAAACTGCTGGTCTATGCCGGGCACTTCGCTGACGATTTTGAGGACGCCGCCGGGTACGGGTGGACCCTGCCCGAGCCGCAGTTCGACTGGCCAAAGCTGATCGCCGCCAAGGACAAGGAACTTGATCGCCTGAACAGCGTCTACCTGCGTATCCTGAGCGAAAATAATGTGGATATTCTTGATGGCCGCGGGGTGATTACGGGTGAGCACACGGTTGAGGTCGCGGGCAAGAGCTACAGCGCAAAAAACATTCTTGTCGCCGTCGGTGGCTGGCCTTCGACACCGGATGTGCCGGGAATTGAACATGTCATCTCCTCCAACGAGGCCCTGGACCTGAGGCAACTGCCAAAGCGCATTATCATTGTCGGCGCGGGGTATATCGCCGTCGAGTTCGCCGGAATTTTTCACAGTCTTGGCGTCGAGGTGACGCTGGTGCTGCGCGCCGATACGGTGCTGCGCGGATTTGATGAGGATATCCGTATGTGCCTTGCGGCTGAAATGGAAAAACGCGGCATCATTCTGAAAACGGAATCTGTGGTTCGAGGTATTGAAAAACAGGGCGAGGACTATTCCATGCGTCTTGCCGGGGGTGAACTTCTGGAAGCCGATCTGGTCATGTACGCCACCGGTCGCAGCCCCAATACGGCCGGATTGGGGCTGGAAGAAGTTGGCGTCAAGCTGAACAAAAAGGGCGCCATAGTCGTCGATGAATATTCAGCCACCGGCGTGGACAGCATCTGGGCAGTCGGCGACGTGACCGACCGCGCCAACCTGACTCCGGTCGCCATCGCCGAAGGGGCTGCCTTCGCACAAACAGTGTTTAATAATAATCCGACAAGGGTCGATCACAGTAATATTCCGACCGCCGTTTTCTCGACACCACCAATTGGCACTGTCGGTTTGAGCGAAGAACAGGCCCGGGTCAAATACGGCAAGATTGACGTTTATGTGTCGCGTTTCAGACCCATGAAATACACCTTGTCCGGTCGAGACGAGCAAACGTTTATGAAACTGATTGTCGATACGCATACGGATGTCGTCGTCGGATGCCACATGATGGGGCTGGACGCCCCGGAAATTGCTCAAGGGTTGGGCATCGCCATGAAATGCGGAGCAACAAAGGCCCAGTTCGACGCCACCGTCGGTATTCATCCGTCAGCGGCGGAAGAATTCGTCACCATGCGCGAGAAGCGTCCGGATCATGAAGGGCCCAGTGGGGATTAATTGGCAACATTTACCAGTTTGGTTCTGAATTCAGGAAATCGTGAATGTTGACGGTCTATAGCGAAGAGCACAAACGACGAAATGCCAAAACTGAGCTTCACGGCGGCGAGTTGGTGGCGTCCTTTGAATGCCCTTCGCGAATAGATTTTATCCTGGCACGTATTGAAGAGGTCAATCTTGGTGTCGTCGAGGCACCGCAATCATTTGGCCTCGATCCCGTGTTGCGTGTGCATCAACGTGGCTTTGTCGATTTTCTTCAAAATTGCTGGCGTGACTGGCTGGCTGAGGGTTATGGCGGCGTGGCATTGCCATCTGCGTGGCCTGCCCGGGGGATGCGTCAGGACAGGGTGCCCGACGATATCAGAGGCAGGCTTGGCTATTTCGCCTTCGCCGCCGATACGTCTATTGAAGAGGGAACATGGCAAGCCGTAAGGGCGAGTGCCGATGTCGCCCTGAGCGCTCAAAAGCATGTGCTGAAAGGTGCCCGCGCGGCGTTTGCTCTTTGCCGCCCACCCGGACACCATGCAGCATCTGACCTCTATGGCGGCTACTGCTTCCTAAATAACGCCGCCATCGCCGCTCAGGCATTTAGAGACGAAGGCGCCAAACGTGTAGCTGTTCTGGACGTTGATTTTCACCATGGCAACGGCACCCAGGAAATTTTCTATGGCCGGGACGACGTTCTGTTTGTCTCGCTTCATGGCGATCCAGGCAGCGCCTTTCCGCATTTTCTTGGTCATGCAGACGAAACGGGTAAGGGGGCAGGTGAAGGATTTAACGTAAATTTACCCCTGCCTCCCGGCACCAGCTTTGACGAATGGGCAATCGCCCTTGAGGAAGCCCTACGACGCATATCTGATTTTTCACCTGATGTCCTCGTCGTCTCTCTCGGGGTAGATACTTTCAAGGACGATCCCATTTCCCTGTTCAGACTGGAAAGCGACGATTTCAAGACATACGGCGCTCGTCTGGCTCTGTTGGGTCTGCCGACCCTGTTTGTCATGGAAGGCGGTTACGCCGTCGAGGAAATTGGTATCAACACCGTCAACGTGCTAACGGGCTTCGATAATGCGCTATAGGCGGTTTTGCTGGAAAAATGTATTGTTCCGGCGTATACGCTAGTGCCCGAAAATGAATTCAGATTTCTAAGGATTGAATATGACCAAAACGTGGTCCCCTGACAGTTGGCGTTCCAGGAATGCCTTGCAAATGCCATCTTACCCGGACCAGGCAGCAGTTGACGCCGTTGAAGCCCGTTTACGCGGATATCCGCCGCTGGTATTTGCCGGCGAAGCCCGCAAGTTAAAACGGGTGCTGGCCCAGGCCGCCCAGGGGAAGGCGTTTTTGTTGCAGGGCGGTGATTGCGCAGAGAGTTTCGCAGAATTCCATCCTGATAATATTCGTGACATGTTCCGGGTGCTGCTGCAAATGGCGGTGGTGCTGACCTATGGGGCAGCGTGCCCGGTGGTCAAGGTCGGGCGCATGGCCGGACAATTCGCCAAGCCGCGTTCCGGCGATACGGAAACCATTGATGGGGTGACCCTGCCCAGCTACCGCGGCGACATGATCAACGCCATGGATTTCACACCCGAAGCCCGTATCCCCGACCCGGCCCGTCTTGAACAAGGCTACAATCAGGCTGCGGCAACGCTGAACCTGCTCAGGGCCTTCGCCCAGGGCGGGTATGCGGATCTGCACAAGGTCCATCAATGGAACCTGAGCTTTGTCGCCGATAGTCCATCGGGCGAACGCTACCGCGATCTGGCGGACCGGCTGGACGAAACCCTGGCCTTCATGAACGCCTGTGGGGTGACATCGAACACCACGCCGCAAATTCGCGAAACCGACTTTTTCACGTCCCATGAGGCACTGTTACTCAATTACGAACAGTCCATGACCCGTGTCGACAGCACCTCCGGTGACTGGTACGACACGTCGGCCCATATGCTGTGGGTCGGTGACAGGACACGCCAGCTTGATGGCGCGCATCTTGAATTCATGCGTGGTATTGCCAACCCGGTGGGTGTCAAGGTCGGTCCGACCATGCAAGCCGATGAACTCATCCGACTGATTGATTTACTGAATCCGGAAGATGAAGCTGGCCGTTTGACCCTGATCGTGCGTATGGGTGCGGACAGGGTTGAAATCGATTTGCCGCCATTGATCCAGGCGGTCCGGCGCGAGGGTCGCACAGTGGTGTGGGCTTGCGATCCCATGCATGCCAATACCATTAAAAGCTCGAACGGCTACAAGACCCGCCCGGTCGACAAAATTCTGGAAGAAGTCCGGGGTTTCTTCGCCGTACATAAGGCGGAGGGCTCTCATGCCGGGGGCGTCCACTTTGAGATGACAGGCCAGGACGTCACGGAATGCGTGGGTGGCGAGCAAGCGATTACGGAAGCGGACTTAAGTGCCCGCTATCACACCCATTGTGATCCACGCTTGAACGCCAAGCAGGCCTTGGAGTTGGCCTTCCTGATTTCAGAAGCACTGAAAGAAGGCCGTTCAGTGGACATGGATTACGCGACCTCGTCGGCCTAGTTGCTGTATTCTGCATAGATGGCGTCTAGCGACCCATCCTGCTTCATATCGTGAAGAGTTTCATTCAGACGGCGTATAATTTCGTTTTTATTCTCGATTTTGGCGGCCTTTGAAATCATAAGGTGCGCTCCCTTGGGGGTCAGAACCGGAAGGGGCAAAGCAACAACAGTGTCTGAAAGATCGAGTTTTTTGAGGATGTAGGCGACCTCCAGCGTGTTGCCAATAAAGGCGTCAAGCCTGCTCCTCACCAGCATATTAATATTCTGATCCATTTTACTGACTTCAATAACCTGAATGCGTTTTTGGACCTGGGCTTGGCTGAACTCTTCGTTGATATAAAATCCCCGATTTTTCCCTATAATTTTACCCTCCAGGTCCCCGATGCCCTTAAAGGAAAACTCGTCGCCTTTTCTGACAAAAACCTGGTAGGTGCTGTAATGCAGTGGGGTATCAATAAAATGTGCGAATGTTTCGCGTTCGGGTGTTTTAAAGGCCGCAAAGGCAGCATCGGCTTCGCCATTCTGCGTCATCAGAATGAGGCGCTTGGCCGGCATTAATTCGATTTTGATGGGTATGCCGGTGCGCTGCGAAAGCGCCCGGATAATATCGACGTCAATTCCGCTAACCTCTTCGCCAACCCGCCAGGCATAGGGGGGGAAATTATCTACGGTTACGAAGGTCAGCCTTTGTTGGGACTGCGCATCAAAGGGAAGAGCAATTACCAGGAACAAGACAATAAAAATGGTAATATGGCGTTTCATGGTTGTTCAATCCTGATCAGTCTTTTTGAGTAAGTCGGACCGCAACATCCATATTATAAAGGCGATTATAGAACTCTCAAGCCAACGCTTATACTTTTCATCATTTCGACAAGTTCGATGGTTTCCTCAACACCATGACGCCGGGTGATTAACAGTCGACCGCCTTCGCTATCCAAGGCGTCGGTAAGGTCGGACATCATGGCCTTAAAGAATTGTTTGAAGCCATCGGTGGTGAATTGCCATTCGGCTTCCGTCTGGGTGGTTTTGTCGTCGGGGGGCGGCAAGTGGGCATTGATCATGTCGATGAACCACTCGGCGCGTTTATCGATGTTATCGAAGCTGTGGGCAATGTCGATCAGGGCGTCGATGACAATGGCCCGGGCATCGTCGCTTTCGTAAATATCTTCCCATTCAAATTTATCGCCGTAAGCTCTTTTGACCAACTTGACAACGGCGCGGCATTTACCTTGGTAGGCTTCCATTTTGTCCGGTCCAAGGATCATCGAAAGTGCCATGAAAAAGCCCGGCAGTATTCGTCTGGAAACGGAATCCTGACGCCTGAGTTTGCGACTGTCGTCTTCCAGCATGTTCGAGAATGTTTTGACGATCATGCGGTCGAACGGGTACTTGCGCGATTGCGACCAGGAGGCTCTTTCACGGGCGGAAACGTATTCCTCGAAAGATTTGTCCAGAACGCCCTTCAGGTCTTTGGCCTGCTGTTCAAATTCCTTGTTCAGGGCCTGTATATCCTGCACCGTCAAAGAGCCGCCTTTGGCGTTGGCTTCGGCGGTCAATCGGTTGGTAAAGTTGGAAACCACGGAGTCAGCCAGTTGTTGGGTCTGCTCTTCCGGCGAGGGGACGCGCTTTTTGGTCTTGTCGGGAATCTTGCGACCCGGCATGGGAGGGCTTTTTTTTGCCACCACAGGCGCCTTGGCGATTGGTTTGGTTTCCTGGGCTTTCTTCTGAACATCAGGTTTGACGCCAATGATGCTGGAAGCTGCTTTTTTCGCCACGGGTTTGGTTACGGGCGGCGGCGCGGGTCTGGGTCTGGGTTCGGGCTTTTGCTGAGTGGTAACCCCGCCCTTTGCCGAAAGGGTATAATTCTTATCCTGACCCGGCATGAAGATTTCAGCGCGCTTTGCCGCTGGCTGGGGCTTTGCCGCGGGTTTGGCCGCTTTACCAACGAAAATATTTTCGGTCGGGGGGCTGGGTGGTTTACTCATGATGCCAGTACGTTACGTGTTTTATTGGAAAATTTCCAGTCATCAGTCTGCTTTTTCATTGCCAATGTTGACCAGAACATCTTCAAGGGCGCGGCTCGCCTTTATGCCGTAGCGTTGAACCACCTTTTCACGGCCTTCTGTTGTCTCAAGACGCTCACGGAACGGGGAAAACAGGGCATTCAAAAGCAAATTCAGGCCTTCCTTATCCATGTGCCAGCCTTTTACAGCATCCCCTTCAAAGGCATAGTCATCAGCCGGGGCAAGATGGGTATTGATCAGATTAATCAGCCACTGGCTTCGTTTTTCGAAATCGGAAAAATGGGGGACGATAACTGCAAAGGCGTCGTTGACCAGTTCATTGGGGGTTTCTTCTTCATAAAAGTCACGCCACAAAAAGTCATCGCCCCGTTCTTTTTTGCGGTTTTTGACCAGCGCCTTGCAGGCTTGTTGACATTGTTCGAACAATTCCTTGCCGGCCATCATCTCCATGGCGGTGAAAAAGCCGGGTAATATCTTGCGTGAAAGCTGGTTGTCGCCGTTGCCCAGTTCGCCTTCGGACGGGAAAAGATGCGAGAATCGCTTGACGAGCATGCGATCAAATGGTCGCTTGCGGGCCTGGTCCCACAGCTCTTTTTCGTGTTGAATGATGCTTTGACGGATGTGGGTCCTAAGCTCTTTGAGATAGGCTTCGCCGTCACTGGCCAAATAGGCTGCTCCGGCGCTGCGGGGGTCGTTGGGGCTGGTGGCGATGTGCTCGATCAAATCGTTCAGGGCGCTTGTGAGTATATCCTCGCAAATTTCCCGCTCATCGATCTTTTTATTTTCTTTGTCGCTCATCGAAGTTCCCCGCCTGACTCTTTGAAATTGTCTACTATCATGCGCTTTATGGCAAGCGGCCATCGTTGGAAATGCCAGCGTTGACAGGCCTTGGGGGGGCGCATAGGCTCCGGTTTCCAAAACGGATAGAATGTTTTCATGACAGACACCCTGAACATCGCCCTTGCCCAGTTGAACCCGACAGTTGGGGACATAGAGGGAAACCTGAATCTGGTTAGAGCCGCCCGTGGGCAAGCCCTGGGTGCGGACCTTCTGGTGACCGGCGAACTGGTGATCAGCGGATACCCGCCGGAAGATCTGGTGTTGAAACCGGCCTTTCAAAGAGCCGTGGAACAAAGCGTGACGGCTTTTGCCGCCGAAACCGCTGATGGCGGACCCGCCGTCCTGCTGGGTACGCCGTGGCGCAGGGATGGTTCTCTTTATAACGCGGTCCTGTTGATAGAAAATGGATCGATAAGGGATACCCGCTTCAAGCACGATCTACCCAATTATGGGGTATTTGATGAAAAAAGGGTCTTTTGCGCAGCTGCGAATGCTCCCGAACCGATGCAATTCAGGGACGTAAATCTGGGCGTCATGATCTGCGAGGATATGTGGGGGCAGGAAATTTCGGCCGCATTGGCGAAGGCGGGGGCCGATCTTCTGGTCGTGCTCAACGGATCGCCCTTTGATGTGGAAAAAAAGACTGCCCGTTTTGATTACGCCCGCGCCCGCGCGGCCCATAGCAACCTTGAGCTGCTTTACGTCAATTTGGTCGGGGGACAGGATGAGTTGGTGTTCGATGGCGATAGCTTCGTCATGGCGCGGGATGGAAAGCTGAAGGCGCGCGCCTGCTCGTGGCAGTCGGCTGTGATGCAAACAACGTGGCGGCGCAGTGCCGCTGCGTGGTCCTGTGACGCTCAGGACAGCTTTGAACATGCCGGTGGAATGGAAGAAATTTACCGGGCGATCTGCCTGGGCTTGCGCGATTACGTCAACAAGAACGGTTTCCCGGGTATCCTGATCGGTTTGTCCGGTGGTATCGACAGCGCCTTGAGCGCCGCCGTTGCGGTTGACGCTATTGGCCCGGACCGGGTCCACTGCGTGATGATGCCGTCTCCCTATACCTCGCAGGAAAGCCTTGATGACGCCGCCCAGATCGCCGACCTTCTGGGGTGCCGCCTGGACAGTATCTCCATTGAACCGGCGATGGCGGCTTTCGACGAGATGCTGAAGGCACCGTTCGCAAATCAGGTCGCCGACACGACGGAAGAAAATATCCAGGCCCGTTCGCGGGGTATTTCATTGATGGCCCTGTCAAATAAGTTCGGCTACATGGTGCTTTCGACCGGAAACAAGTCGGAAATGTCGGTTGGTTATGCGACCTTGTATGGCGACATGTGTGGTGGATATTCTGTGCTGAAAGATATTTACAAGACCACTGTGTTCGCCCTGTCCCGGTGGCGCAACCAGCATGTTCCTGCCGATGTTCTGGGCCCGGTGGGGCCGGTAATGGGCGAGCGGGTAATTTCGAAACCGCCGTCGGCGGAATTGAAACCTGATCAAAAGGATGAAGACAGCTTGCCACCTTACGATCAACTGGATGATATTCTGCACGGCCTGATTGAGGCTGAATTATCGGCTGGCGATATCGTCGCCATGGGTCATGACGCTGAAACAGTGGAGCGGGTGTGGCGCATGCTGAACAGGGCCGAATACAAACGCCGTCAAGCGCCCCCCGGCGTGAAAATATCATCGCGCGCCTTTGGCCGCGACCGCCGCTATCCGATCACAAATGGCTTTACCGGCTACAAGCCCCAAGGGGAAATTTCATGACTATCGTTCGTTTCGCCCCCAGCCCGACCGGGTATCTGCACGTCGGCAATGCCCGCATGGCGCTTGCCAACTGGTTACATGCCCGCTCGAAAGGGGGGCGCTTTATCCTGCGTCTGGATGATACGGATAGTGAACGCTCGACAGAAGAATTCGCCGGAGCCATCCAGAATGACCTGCGCTGGATGGGGCTTGAGTGGGACCAGTTGGAACGTCAATCGGTCCGTATGGAGCGATACCGGGAAACTATGGACGCCTTGAAACAGGCGGGTCGGGTCTATGCCTGTTTCGAGACCCCAGAAGAACTGGACTTCAGTCGCAAGCGACTTTTGTCGCGTGGAAAACCGCCAATCTATGACCGCGCCGCCTTGACGTTAAGCGACAAGAAACGACAGCAATATGAAGCCGAGGGGCGCATAGCCCACTGGCGTTTCAAACTGGATTATGCCGACATCGACTTTGACGATCTGGTGCGTGGGCACGTTCACTTTCATGGCTCCAATTTAAGCGATCCCGTGCTGGTACGCGGCGATGGCACCTATCTTTACATGATGCCGTCCGCGGTCGATGACATCGACATGGGGATCACCGACGTTATTCGCGGCGAAGACCATGTCGCCAATACGGCTGTGCAAATTCAATTATTCGAAGCCTTGGGCGCAACACCCCCAACCTTCGCCCATACTCCGCTGCTGACGGACATCGGCGGTAAGGGTTTGTCCAAGCGTCTGGGTTCGATGACCGTGGCCTCGCTCAGGGAAGAGGGGGTTGAAGCCATGGCCCTGAACAGCTATCTCGCCCACATCGGCACTTCGGACACCATCGAGGCGCGCACCAGTCTGGATGATTTGGCCGGCGATTTCGACATCGGTCACACCGGTCGCGGCACGCCGAAGTTTGATCCCGATCATTTAAAGGTCCTGAACGCGGCCCTGCTGCACGGAACGCCATTTGAAGACGCCGCGAGCAGACTTTACGCTCTGGGCCTGGAGCGTGCCGATGCGGATTTCTGGAGTGCCGTGCGCCCTAATTTACAGCGATTTAATGATGCCGCCGACTGGCACAAGGTCTGTTTCGCAGATATCAATCCACTTGTTGATGATCCGGAATTTGTCCGTGCCGCCGCCGGGCTGCTGCCGATGGAACCCTGGGATCAGACGACCTGGCAAAAATGGACAGGGCAGATCAAGGAAGTCACCGGCCGCAAGGGCAAGGAGTTGTTCCTGCCGTTGCGTCTGGCGTTGACAGGTCTCGATCATGGTCCGGAACTGAAGGTGTTGCTGCCCCTGATCGGGCGTGAGCGCGTTCTGAAACGCCTGGGCGGGGAAAGCTGATGTCGTTCTTTCGATACCTGATAATCGCCTGTTTTGTTATGGTGGCGCTGCCGGTTCAGGCCGCCGAGCGCACCATTAATGTGGATGGCCTTGGCAAGGCCGCGGCAAAACCCGACAGGGCGGAAATTAATCTGAGCGTCATCGCAAATGAGGTGACAGCTGCGAAGGCCATATCTACAGTTTCGGAAAAGGTGACCGGAGTGCTGAAGGCTCTGGCGTTTTATGGTATCGCGGATGACGATATTCAGACCGGGTCTGTGTCGCTTAATCCGGTATACCGACGCGGCCCGAACCCACAGGATAAAGAGCCAGAAATTATTGGCTACCGTGCCGCTATTGTGAACACTGCGGGCGTCAGAAAAATCGAATGGCTGGGGAAAATTCTCGATAATCTTTCCAAAGCCGGTGCGGATCGACTGGACGGGGTGCGTTTTTTTGTTGCTGATTCGGAATCCCTGATGATCGAGGCCCGCAGAAAAGCTGTCGCTGCCGCCATGTCAAAAGCGAAGCAGTTGAGCGATGCTGCCGGCGTTCAACTGGGCGAAATTATCTCTATTAGCGATGCCAGCGCTGGTGGTCCTGTTGGGCAAACCCGTATGCTTGCATTTGCCTCTGCCGAGCGGGGCGTGCCGGTGATGCCGGGCGATATCAGTGTACAGGTTCGCGTACACATGGTTTACGCTATCAAATAAAAATCGAAGGTTTTCCTGTTCATGCTGCAACTCCACAACACCCTGACCCGCAAAAAAGAACC
>JADHSW010000072.1 GCA_016776705.1 Rhodospirillales bacterium | reverse complement strand
CATTGCGTTGATCTCGTCGCGGTTTTCAGCGTAAGACGTGCCAGCGTTGGCTGCCGACGTTGCCGCATGCAACGGATTGATCAGAGTCGTCAGGACATCGCCTGTCACATCGCGAAGGTTGCTGGGGCCAAAGATAGGCAGCACGATATGAGCCCCGCCCCCAACGCCGTGGACGCCCGCGGACTGGCCCAGGTCCTCCTGGGTTTCAGTCATGTTCAGATCAGTTGCAGTATCGCTAAGGCCGCCCATTCCGACGGTGGTGTTGACGACGAAACGGCCCATCGCCTTTGACGCATTTTCCGTATCACCCTGCAGCAGGCTGCTTGCAGCGGTAACCGGCTCGGTCAGGTTTTTGGCAAAATTGGAAATTCCTTCTTCAACCGGGTCGGGCGTTACCGCCTTGTAGGTTGTGATCAGTGGATCGGCGATGACTTTGCGAAATATCCGGTTGAAACCTGACGTAAACCGGTTGATAGGCTCCAAGGGGTCGCTGACCTTCTGCTCGCCTTCATCTGCTTCCTTGACGGCTTGCGTCGGCCGGACAGGCTGGTCGCTTTCCGCCAGCGCCGGGAACGCGCCTGTGGCTATGCCAAAGGCGAAAAGGAATGCGGTAATGGTTGGACGGTCTGTCAAGCCCATGCAAAGATTGCCCTAACCCGGAAAAACCGGGGAAATGTCTATTGACCCAGTGTTTTATTGTCTCAATTGTTGCACAAAATATCTCAAGTCGTCCATATAATGAAATTGGTTCGAACGAAAATTACAAGACAGGAGTGTTTATGATCGACCTGTATACCTGGGGCACGCCAAATGGGCGCAAGGTGTCCATCATGTTGGAAGAACTGGCGTTGCCGTACAATGTCCATGCGATCAATATCCTGAAGGATGACCAGTATTCAGATGAATTCATCGCCATTAACCCAAATTCAAAAATCCCCGCCATTGTTGATAACGATGGCCCGGATGGTGCGCCGATCACGATTTTCGAGTCCGGCGCTATTCTGATGTATCTGGCTGAAAAGATGGAAAGTCCGTTGCTGCCAACCCAGACACGGGCGCGCTATCAGGTGATGCAGTGGCTGATGCTGCAAATGGGCAGTGTCGGCCCCATGTTCGGCCAGACCCATCATTTTGTCCGCTTCGCCAAAGAGGATGTTCCCTACGCCAGGAAGCGCTATTATGGCGAGACCAAGCGCCTGTACGGGGTATTGGACGGGAAACTGGAAAAGACGGCGTACCTTGCCGGCGATGCCTATTCAATCGCCGATATTGCCACCTATCCATGGGTGGCGCGCTTTGAATGGCAAGAGGTCGACTTGAAAGAATTCCCGGCGGTGAAAAGCTGGTTCGAAAAGCTTTCCATTCGTCCCGCCGTTGAAAAGGGCATGTTGGTGCCAGAGTTATAGATCAAACGGCATTTTAATGCCGGTAATCTGATCAATTTCAAAAAGACAATGCGAGGAGGGTGAAATGAGCAATCTGACAAAACCGGCGGTCAAAAAGGTTCGCAAGGCCCTGAGCGACGCAGGAATGAACGATACGGTCATTGAACTGGAAGAAACCGCGAAAACAGCCGAAGACGCTGCCAGGGCGACCGGCGCGGAACTGGGCGCTATCGTCAAATCCCTGGTTTTCATCGTCGGTGAACAGCCGGTGATGGCCCTGGTGGCGGGCGATCATGTGTGCGTACCGGAAAACCTTCCCCGGGCGCTAAATCTGGAAGGCGAAGTCTCCAAGGCCAGCGCCGATGATGTCAAGGCGGCAACGGGCTTCACCATTGGCGGCTGTGCCCCGATTGCCCATGATACGGTGCTGCCCATGGTTATTGATGTCAGCTTGAAGCGCTTTGACGCCCTTTTTGCAGCAGCCGGACATCCGCACTGCGTCTTTCCAACGACAGTCGCAGAACTGAAAAGGCTGACCGGCGGCATCATCTCGTACAATATCGCCGTGCCGATTTAAGCCCCGAAAAGTCCCAGAAAGCCCTTGTAAGCAGCTAATTTTCAGGCCATAACATCGCCAACGGGCAGTTGGCCGAGTGGCTGAAGGCGCTCCCCTGCTAAGGGAGTATGGGTTAACGCTCATCGAGGGTTCGAATCCCTCACTGCCCGCCATCAATCCTTTGAATCCCACTGATTTTCCCCCATGCTGCCCCTCATCATTTGTCCAGGGGAGAAACGCCTTGTTTGAGTTGACACAAATACAGCGCCAGTTGCAGGAAACGGCGCGGAAATTTACCGATAAAGAAATTCGTCCCCATGCCGCCGAGGTAGACCGCAGCGAGGCCTATCCATGGGATAATGTCGCCAAACTGCGCGATGCGGGCTTTATGGGCATGACCGTACCGGAAAATTACGGCGGACCGGGCTTAAGTTATCTGGACGCTGTCATCGTTATTGAAGAGGTGGCAAAGGCTTGCGGCGTCAGTGCGCGCATTGTGGTCGAGGCCAACATGGGCGCCATTGGGGCGATCATGGCCTATGGCGGCGAAGAACAAAAACGCCTTGCCGCAGACTGTGTGCTGTCCGGCGACAAGCCCGCCATCTGCATCACCGAGCCGGGTGCCGGGTCGGCGGCGACGCAGATGACCACCCGGGCCGACAAGAAGGGGGATCGCTGGATTTTAAACGGGGTCAAACACTGGATCACCGGCGGCGGCGTCTCGCGCCTGCATCTGATTTTTGCCCGCGCTTTCGATGAAACGGGCGCAGAATTGGGCATCGCCGGGTTTATTGTCGTTCGCGATGCCGACGCAGGTACCCCCAGGGGGTTGATCATCGGCAAACGCGAACCGGCGATGGGCTTGCGCGGCATCCCGGAAACGGAAATCATTTTCACTGACCTGGAAATCCCCGATTCCATGATGGTTACACCCAGCCAGGGTCTGAAGCGCGGCTTTGCGGGTTTAATGACGGCCTATAACGGTCAGCGTATTGGCGCCGGGACGGTGGCCCTTGGCATCGCACAGGGAGCCTTCGATCTGGCCCTTGAATACTCCCAGACGCGTGAGCAGTTCGACCGGCCGATTTGTGAATTTCAGGGCCTGCAATGGATGCTGGCCGACATGGCGACGGGGTTAGATGCAGCGCGTCTGATGCTGCAGCGGGCCGCGACCAGCGCCCCCGAAGGAGGTTTCCCCGACGTTGCCATGGCGGCGCAGGCGAAAATCCTGGCCTCGGAAACGGCGATCAAGGTTACCAATGACGCCCTTCAAATATTTGGCGCGGCGGGCTATTCACGAAATTTGCCCTTGGAGCGCATGGTCCGCGATGCTCGTATGTTCACCATCGGCGGCGGCACCGCGCAAATTCTGCGCACCGTCGTCGCCAGTAAACTGCTGGACCGCAAATTGCCACAAACCCGCGACGGTTACGCAGGCTTGGGTACCAGGAAACAATAATACCCCATCAAACCATAGTTCCGGGTGCAATCGGGTGGGATGGTAAGGAAAAGACACAAAACAAAATTTAAGTGTACAGTGGCGGATGAAGGGCAATGGCGAAGCGAGAAGTGTGTCATGAAAATGAGAAAAACAACTCATTTTATTCTTCTTATTCCTGTAATTCTATTCTGCCATTTATCAACGTCGGCATTTGCCAGGCCTTTGAAAGTGGCTTTCGGCTTGTGGGTTCCACCCTATGTGATCCGGGAAGAGGCACGGGGCATCGAATACGATATACTGAAAGAAATCTTGGCTTCTAAGGGCTACGAAATGGAACCCTTGTATGTGCCGCTGGCTCGCACGTTGATGATGCTGAAAGATGACGATGTGGATGGCATCATGTCCACGGGCATTAAGGACTTGCCGGGCTGTTATACGGATTCGCACATTACCTATTGGAATTATGCCATTAGCCTGAAAGACAGAAACCTGAAAATTAATTCAGTCGCGGATCTGGACGACAAAAGCGTTGTCGCTTTTCAAAACGCCAAAAACTATCTGGGCGATGACTTTCATCAAATGGCTGTCATCAACCCGGATTACAGGGAACTCGCCGACCAAAGCGCCCAAAACAAACTTTTGTATTCGCGGCGTGTCGATGTTGTTATTGCCGATCGCTATATATTCGATTGGTTAAATAATGACCCCACAGTAAAGGCGAGGGTCAATGTCATTCAGGCTGTTACTCATCACGCCCTGTTCGAACCCAGTCATTTCAGCGCCGTCTTCAAATCCGACGACATTTGCCAGGCTTTTAATGCGGGCCTCAAACAATTAAGGGCCTCTGGACGCTATCAGCAAATTATCGATTCCTACAACGTCAGTGATCCCAACAATTAAGGCACTTTCAGCACAACAAAAATTCCTTTTTGTTTCATCTGAAGAGAACCCATTCTTTTGAACACCGGGGGATAGGTTTTCCGGTTTTTTGACGATGGCTGTCTGTCTGAGCAGGCGAGGCGTTTGTTGCCAAACCCATCTCTGTGCCTGAATATTTAGAAAAAATTACCGAGATCGTTATTTAGCCGGTTTGTTCAATCGTCTTTTTCAGGAAGATTTATCAGGCCGCCCGGATGGGACAGGGATTCGCGGATATTGTCCGGGATGGGGCAGGCTTTCAGATTCCCGTCATCCAGTATCTTGGCGTAAATGCGAATGGCGCGGCCCTCGGTGATAACCTCGCCCGATGACGCCTGCACCGCCTTGCAATCCCAGTGAATGGTGCTTTCGCCCATCTTGTTCATCTGAATGGTGGTGCGTACCTTGTCGCCATAGGCCGCCGGGCCGACAAATCGAAAATGCACGTCACCCATAACGAAGGCGGTACGGGTTTCCTTGATAAGCTTGTTGGTGGGAAAACCAAGGGCGCGCAGCAGTTCATGTTCCGTCTCGTTAAACCAAGTGAACATCATCGGGTAATACACCAATCCGAACGGATCGGACTCACCCCATGAAACGGTCAATTCGCGGGAGTACATAATCATCTGAGAGGTCTTTCATTTCAATAATCAAAAATCTGATTCGCCCAGGGGAGAATACGTTCCTCACAGTTAATAATTCTCGATGCATCCGGAGGAAAGGAAAAACCGCTTATATGAATTGACGCCTGGATTTTAACGGGGTCTCAAGCCACCTTCTGGTAATACAGATTTTGCGGGTGGCTGGCTTCTGCAAAGAAGACCCAGCGTTCAACCAGCAAACCCGCGTACTGGACAGCGAAGGCCAGGGCGAAGGCGCTTATTGATCCTGTGCCCCAGGCGAAGGCCATCAAGGCGATGGGCAGCACGAACGCGCTGACCATATAGGCCATTGTAAGGATCGGAAGCAGTGCCGGGCTTCCCGGATGGAAGAATTCCTTCAGGTTGAAGGAGCTGGCCGTAAAACCGCGGGTCAACTGGCGCAGGTTGCGGTGATGCAGCCCGACCGCTGATTGTAAGGACGACAGGTACTTGATGTTCTTGTTGCGCACGATGCTGGCGATACGCCCCACCAATGCAGCGATTGTAAGGAACATCGCGCCCCCGGCAAAAAAGTCTTCCAGTGGACTTTCCATGAAACCTGCATAGGCGGTTGCCATGACGAAGCCGGAACTTGAGCCCATCAGGGCAAAGTTCAGCACAGTCAGGGGCGAGGCCCATTCCTGAATGAATTTCATGCAGGCGTAGATCATGCCGGTGCAGATGAACAGGGCGACGACCAATGCCGCGCCCAGATAGCCGGTCGCCATGGTCAAATCCAGGTTCTTCATGTTACCAAAGGTCATCAGCACGGGACGCCAGTCCAGCCAGTGAAGGCCGCCGTAAAGAACCAGCAGCCCCATGACCGCGGGCAGGGCAATGACTTCACGCGACAGCCACGATGTGCGCCACTGGGTTGCCGCCCGCCAGGCCCGTTCCGGGTGGGCCAGATGGAAAAACGAGCTGATCAGGCCGCCGCCCATAAAAACCAGGGCCAGTAGGGAGCCAATAGCGTAGAAGTCCTGTGCCTCGGGAATATCGGTGGCGCCGATCACCCAATAAAACTGTCCGGCGACAAGGGCCAGAAACAGCCCCTGGCCGACGCCAATAAGTGTGGTCAGAAAAATAACGGAAAAAGCGGGTCTCATTGTTTTTCTCTTCCCTACCAGCTGGTGACGTCGTCGAGAGACGGCGCACCCACTTTGGCTTTGGGCAGGGGGCCTTCTTTCTTGAGCGGGTTGTCAGCGCGAATAAGCTCGTCTGCGTGAATGACCTGCCTGGTCTTGCGGCGGGGCAGGTAGTGGTTGGAGGCCTTGGTGCCCCATTCGGGCATCAACTGGTAGCCGCCTTCTTCGCGAATGGCGACGGAGACCTCGCTGTCCGGGTCAATGATGTCGCCGAACAGGCGTGCGCCTGCCGGGCAGGCAAGAACACAAGCGGGCTTGCGACGTTCCGGCTCGATGCTTTCGTCATAAATTCTATCCACGCACAGGGTGCATTTTTTCATTACCCCGGATTCTTCGTCGAATTCCCGCGCGCCGTACGGGCAGGCCCAGGAGCAGTATTTGCAGCCGATGCACTTGTCGTAATCGACCAGCACGATGCCGTCTTCTATGCGCTTGTAGCTGGCCCCGGTGGGGCACACGGGGACGCACGGCGGGTCTTCGCAATGCAGGCAGGATTTCGGGAAGTGAATGGTTTCCGTATTCGGGTAGGTGCCCGCCTCGTAGGTCTGAACACGGTTAAAGAAGACTCCTGAAGGATCGGCGTCGTAGGGGTTCCGGTCAGGCATGGACCCGGCCCAGCCGGACGTATTCCATTCCTTGCAACTGGTGACGCAGGCATGACAGCCGACACAGACGTTCAGATCGATGACAAGGGCGAGCTGCTTGGCGATGGGGTCAGACATCAGGTCTCTCCCCTGCCAGCGAAAAATTTAAGCACCTTGCCGCTAAAAGATTTCATCCCTGGCAGGGTCTTCATCGTCGGGAACTGGGGCCAGCTCTGCGGCAAATCGTCAGGGGCATCGGCCTTGAAGACACGGACCTTCAGGTCGTACCACGCCGCCTGTCCGGTTACCGGATCGGAATTCGAAATATGATCGCCCGCTTCGTTCGGTGGCAATTCTTCACGGATCAAATGATTGAGCAAAAATCCTTTCTGGGACTCTTCCGCATTTTCGGCGAGACCCCAGGCGCCGGAAGCCTTGCCGATGGCGTTCCAGGTCCAGACTGTGCCGGGCTCGACCGATTGGGAAAAACTGGCAATGCAGCGGACCTTGCCTGTCGGGCTTTCCACCCACACCCAGTCGCCATTGTCAAAGCCCCCGTCATGGCCCACGGACGGGTGCATGAACAGTGTGTTGTAGCCGTGAATTTGGCGCAGCCAGGCGTTCTGGCTGTCCCACGAATGGTACATTGCCATGGGACGCTGGGTGATGGCGTTCAGGGGGTAGGTGCGGGTATCGATCATCTGGGATTCCAGCGGTTCGCTGTAAAACGGCAGGGGATCGAAATGCTCCTCGACGCGCCCTCGAAGATGATCGGGTGGCTGTTTGCCGGGGCGCTTGCCTTGTGCGGCAAGGCGGAACTTTTGCAGCACTTCCGAATACAGGTGGCACAGGATCGGGCTGCTCTGCTTGATCAGACGGTAATGTTCAGCCCACTGCAAGTAGCCCTGGTTCCAGTTTCGCATGTACTGGTAGGAGCGCGGCAGGTCGTGCTTATAGAAGTTGTTGTTCCTGGCGTACATTTCCCACTGGCGCGGGTTGGGCTCGCCGGCCATGAATTTCTCGCCACCCTTGCCGCGCCAGCCGGACAGGAAGCCGATGCCGGAACCGGGTTCGGTTTCGTAATTGACGATGAAATCCGGGTAATCCTTGTACTTGCGTTTTCCGTCTTTGGTGACAAAGGCGGGCAGGCCTAAACGCGATCCTAGTTCGATGATGACTTCCTGGAAGGGTTTGCTGTCCCCCTTGGGCGGCAGGATCGGCAGGCGTACGGAATCGACCGGGCCTTCGAATTCCGAAATCGGTCGATCCAGCATGGACATGACGTCATAGCGTTCCAGGTAAGTGGTGTCGGGCAGGACCAGATCGGCGAAATTGACAGTCTCGCCATGATAGGCATCGGCGACGATGATAAACGGGATTTTGTAGTCGCCGTTATCGTTCTTGTCGCACAGCATCTTGCGCACGTCTGACGTGTTCATGGACGAATTCCACGCCATGTTGGCCATGAACAGAAACAGGGTGTCGATGGGATAGGGGTCGCCGCGCCAGGCATTGGTGATGACATTGTGCATCAGTCCGTGGACGCTTAAAGGGTGCTCCCACGAAAAGGCTTTGTCGAGCCTGACCGGGGTTCCTGTGTCATCGACAAACAAGTCGTCGGGGTCGGCGGGCCAACCCAATGGCATACCGTCCAGTGGCGTGTTGGGTTGCACCGCATCAGGGCTGTTGGGGCTTTTGGCGCAGGGCGGAATGGGGCGGGGGAACGGGGCGCGATGGCGGAAGCCGCCGGGCCTGTCGATGGTGCCCAGCATGGTCATTAAAATGCCTAACGCCCGGATCGTCTGGAAACCGTTCGAATGGGCGGCCAGTCCGCGCATGGCGTGAAAGGCGACGGGCGCTCCGGTAATATTTTCGTGTTCCTTGCCCCAGGCATCGGTCCAGGCAATGGGCAGCTCGATTTTTTGGTCGCGTGCGGTAATGCCCATCTCGTGGGCCAGATCGCGAATGGTCTTGCTCGGGATGCCGGTAATGTTGGATGCCCATTCCGGGGTGTACTTTTCCACCTGTTCTTTCAGCAATTGGAAGGAAGGTTTAACCGGGGTGCCGTCTTCAAGGGTGTATTCCCCCATCAGGCGAGGGTCTGAATCGGGCCAGCGGTTATCGACGGCTTCATCGGTTATTCGGTCCCACCAAAGTTTGTTTTGCGGATCGACGCAGCCTTCGCGGATGGGAATGTCGGTGCGCACAAACAGTCCGTTCTCGTCGCTTTTTTCGTCCGTATTCACCAGTTCGGGGGCGTTGGTGTAATTCACCAAAAAGTCCCGGTCATACAGGCCCATCTTGATGATTTCATGGACCAGGGCGAGCAGCAGCGCGCCGTCGGTTCCGGGCTTGATCGGAATCCAGTCATCGGCAATGGCGGCGTATCCCGTGCGCACCGGGTTGATTGCGACAAAACGGCCACCCTGGCGCTTGAATTCGCCCAGGTGTTTTTTCATGGGATTTGAATGGTGGTCCTCGGCAGTGCCGATCATGACGAACAGCTTGGCGCGTTCCAGATCGGGTCCGCCGAATTCCCAGAACGATCCGCCAAAGGTGTAAATCAGCCCGGCGGCCATGTTGACGGAACAAAAACCGCCATGGGCGGCATAATTGGGGGTGCCGAACTGCTTGGCGAACATGCCGGTCAGCGCCTGCATCTGGTCGCGCCCGGTGAAAAAAGCCAGCTTGCGCGGATCCGTGGCGCGAATATGGGCGAGACGGTCCTCTAAGGTGGAAAAAGCTTCTTCCCACGAAATCGCCTCGAAAGATCCGGCACCCCGCTCGGTGCCTTCCCTGCGCTTCAAGGGCTTTAACAGGCGGGCAGGGGAATATTGCTTCATAATACCCGACGCACCCTTGGCGCAAATGACACCTTGATTTAAGGGGTGTTCCGGGTTGCCTTCGATATAGCGAACCTCGCCATCGCGCAAATGAACGCGGATGCCGCAACGACACGCGCACATATAGCATGTGGTCGTTTTGACTTCGGTTCGACCCTTGTCGGAGTCCCGGTCCAGTTCGGGTGCTTTCACGATAATGCTCTCCCCTTCCCACCTGCGGAGTGGGCGGGTGTTGTTAATACAGATATGTCATGGAGGGTGCCTTTTCAGCGTTTCTCTTTCGTCCCCACGAAATTTCTAACTCTTCTTATATACGAAAGCACTAATATTAAAAAGCGTTAATGCCGTGTTCGTACCTGATTTTTGCCAGACTGGGGAACAGGTAATGGATTTATGTATTGCATTTAAAACACACCAAAACTAATTTTCCGATTAGGTGCGTCAATAAACTTTTTGGGGGTGCGTTATGCGTTTATTTATCGTTCTTCTAGCCACAGTTTTTTCCATCGCATTCTCCAAACTCGCCGTATCGGGCGAAACCAGGCTGGTCAAAGTCGATTCTACGCGCGGTGTGACTCAATCTTTTTTGTATATTAATCCAGGGAATGCGAAGGCGGCTGTCATCTTGTTTGTTGGCGGCGATGGTGTGCTTAATCTGTCCAGTTCCGGAAAAATCAGGGACAACGAGACTAATTTTTTCTCCCGGACTTTTGAACAATTCTCCGAACATGGATTAATGGTGGCGCTGGTCGACGTCCCATCAGATATGGATGCCACTAAGGCAATGTTCCGCATTGGTAAAAAACATGCGCAGGACATCAGCGCCGTCATCAAGTTTTTGAAAAGTGAGTCGGACGTTCCCGTTTGGCTGGTTGGCACATCAATGGGTACACTTTCGGCGGCAAGCATCGCAATCAAAATGCAGGACATGATTTCAGGTGTTGTGCTCACTTCATCAATTACCCGGCCCGGACCTGAAAAATCATTGAAAAACCTTACGGCCAAATTCCCCGATGGCGTCGCCAGCTTAAACCTGAAAAAATTTGAGAAGCCGGCTTTGATCGTCTCCCACAACGAAGACACCTGTAAGGTGACCCCACCTGAAGATGCGGCCAAATTAAAAGGGATGCTGTCTAATTCTCCCCGTGTTGATGTCATCATGCTTAAGGGAGGACACGCACGCAAATCGGACGTTTGCCACGGTCTTGCCAATCATGGTTTTTATGGAATCGAAAAAAAAGCCGTGGAAACAATCGTGCGATTTATCTTGCAGTAAGGCGTGGCGCTTGATTCCATGCTTGTCATTACCCGAATTTTAAGCAGTCCATCGCAGTTGCAGCATTTTCAGAATTTCGGGATTAAAGTTTGTGTGTGTCCTGGCAATTATGTAAGTGGGTGTTTCCGAAGATTTTGAGGCTGATTGAGGCGGAGGGATGCGGGGGGCTCTTCCAAACATTTCGTCTTCCGCCGCACCATAAGTGACATCCGATCCTTTGGGATATTGCTGAACCTCAATACTTCCGTTGAATTTTGAAAGTCGCTCTTTGGCTCGTTCGACAATTTGATCTTTGCCGCTGGACATATCAATTCCACCGACATTACTGACAGAGGTCAATCAATGTTCGGTACCGAGGATCGCGACGATCTTTCCACCAGAACGCAAAACGGTATGGACCTTGTCAACCCGCTGTTTGGCAATTTGGGCGCTGCGAGCTTCTTCTGAATTATTACCTGATTCCATTGTGCTTTGATGCTTTACATCGAGCATTTTGGCATTTGACGTGGTTGCATCCATGAAAGTCACTCCCGGGTCTTCATTTAACGAGCGAGCGGACAATACCGGTATGCCGTGATGCATTGGTGAAATTGATGTCATTGGGTTTTTAAAGCAAACAACAGGCCACTTATCATTGAAGGGATGACGCAAATGAAGGCCAAGGTTTCGGTGCTTTGAGGGGGTTTTTTAGGAGTTGCGGCCCATGCATGCAAACGTATAGGGCTTTAATTGCCGCACTCTAAGCATTTTTTTCCGAGAAAGCCGCATAATTGGTTATGTGACCTGTAGTTGTACAGGCTTAAGAATTTGTTTGAGATCAGAATATAAAAACTTAACGCCAAATCCCGCGTGTGCAGATGACGGCCTTGCCGTCCAGACGGCTGCGGTCCAGTTCGCGAAACGGGCGGTGGTCAACCAGCAGGGCGATGAGTTGGGCTTTATCAAGGGCGTTATCGAGGTCGGTCAGGATGATCCGGCCTTTATCCGCCAGCTTACCCGGCAAGTCCGGGCTGTTGGGCTCTACCACCAACACGTCACCGTCAAATTTGTCGGCCAACGCGGCGATGATATCAACCGCAGGGCTTTCGCGCATGTCGTCGATGTCCGCCTTGTAGGCGAGGCCGAGGCAGGCGATGGTTGTCGCGCCCTTGTCTTTGGCGGCAGCAAGGATTTGCTTGACGATATGTGCAGGCTTGCCGTCGTTGACCCGTCTCGCAGTCTGGATCAGGGGGCTTTCATCCGGGGCACTGTCGGCGATGAACCAGGGATCGACGGCGATGCAATGACCGCCGACGCCGGGGCCGGGTTGAAGGATGTTGACGCGGGGATGGTGGTTGGCCAGTTCGACCGCTTCCCAGACGTTGATGCCCATTTTGTCTGCGATCAGGGACAGCTCATTGGCGAAGGCGATATTGACGTCCCGATAAGCGTTTTCCGACAGTTTGACCAGTTCGGCCGTGGCCGCCGTGGTCAGCAGGCATTCTCCTTCGACGGCAATTTTGTACAGCGCCTTCGTGCGCTCGGCGCAATAGTGCGAAATGCCGCCAACGACCCGGTCATTGCGCACAAGTTCCAGCAGCACCCGGCCCGGAAGCACGCGCTCCGGGCTGTGGGAAACTTGAACGTCAGCATCATCTCCCGTCAAATGAGGGAAGCTCAGGTCGCTTCTTTCTTCGGCCAGCCATGAGCAGACTTTCTCAGTCGTGCCAACTGGACAGGTTGATTCGATGACGACCAGCGCTCCTTTTTCAAGCACCGGGGCGACAGAACGCGCGGCGGCTTCAACAAAGCGCAGGTCCGGCTTGTGATCATCCTTAAAAGGAGTCGGCACAGCGATGATATAGGCATCGGCTTTTTGTGGTTTCCCCATCGCTTCAAGCTTACCGGCGCTGACCGCGCCATTGACCATGATGTCCAGATCAGGTTCGACAATATGCACCTTGCCCTGGTTGATGATTTCAACGGCATGGGCGTTGGTATCCACACCGATTACCTGAAC
>JADHSW010000071.1 GCA_016776705.1 Rhodospirillales bacterium | reverse complement strand
CTTGATTTCCGTCTCAGTGAAACCTAGATGGCGATGCAACCTGCTACGCACATCGTCGCCGTCCAGGATTGATGTCTTGATATCCCGACCCCTCAAACGCTCGCGTACACTTTCCGCTAGGGTGGTTTTGCCAGCGCCCGATAGGCCCGTAAACCAGAAAACCAGCCCCCGTTTCATTCGACGAACAGGGGCCTGTTCTGAGCGCTTTCGGCGCGCAGGGTTTCCTGGATAATGTCGCGCATCATCCAGTCGGGAATGCTTGTACCGTCGCGCAGCGAATCGCGTACCTGTGTGCCATCAATGGGGGTCATGTTCGAGCTGTCCGTCGTGAATCCGTGACGCGCAGAGAATTCATCGTAGCCGACCGCATCGAAGAAGACCGGTTGGATTCCGAAATCGCCGAGCTCTTCCATGAAGGCCTGATTGGCCCCTGGAGCATAATAGTCGCCAACTCCGGTGTGATCGCGCCCGATGATGAAATAGCTGCAGCCCATATTCTTGCGGCACAATGCGGTGAAAACAGCTTCGCGGGGCCCGGCGTAACGTGAATAGGTGGCGAAGCTTCCGAGAATAACCTTGCCCTTGGGGAACAGTCCGAATTCAAGCATGGTCTGGTAACTGAGCATGATCGGACCCGGCAAAAAATCACCTGATTTTTTTGGTCCGATAACCGGGTTGATGTACAGCCCGTCCGCACCCGTATCCTGCAATGCCTGCAATTGAATGTGTTCATGGCCGCGGTGAATGGGGTTTCGCGTATGAAAACCGACCACTTTTGACCAGCCTTTGTGGGCAAAGATGAAGCGGGATTGCGCCGGGGTCAGTTCGTAATGACGATAAGGCGAAGGCAGGCGTTCTACCAGGGCAACATCCCCTGCGATAAACTGATCGCCGTCATGAAACAGTCGGGCGACGCCGGGATGATCTTTCGAGGAAGTCCCGAACCACTTCCGGGCGACCTGATCTAGATCCATGGTAAAAATTTCAGAGACGTCAAGGGTCGCATAAACCGTATTGTCGCTTCCTGCGAGGGATATTTTATCGCCAGCCCCAAAGCCTTGAATGGAATCCTTAGGAGCCGCCAGCAGGACGGGCATTGGCCAGACAGTGCCATCCAGCAGGCAGTTGGTTTCCAGAACAGCCTGGCATGTTTCGCGGTTCATAAAACCCGAAAGCGGGGAATAGGTTCCATGGGTGATCTGTTCGCAATCGAGCAGCGTCGTTTCCGAAACTTTCAGAAGGGGAAGCATTAATGCCTGCATGCGCTCAGCAGAACTGGCGTGGCGCTGAACCAGTTGGCCGCCATGAGGATCAACCAAAAGCGAGATCGGATCGGAAGGATAGTCGAGCGGATTGGCTTTTTCCGGGCTTTCAAAATTCCGGATCATTTTGACCACCATTGACGCACAGGCGATCGGGTGTGCGCCAATCGCCGTTTCGGCTGCCAGAACCAGGCCGTCGGCGCCATCAAGCAGGGTATTGTAGATGTCGTTGACCTCAGCCCGGGTTGGGGTCGGAAGCGTGATCATGGATTCCAGCAGGTTTGTGGCGACATAAACCTTGCGATCCATCTCTTTGGCGGTTTTGATGATCGCCTTTTGAACTTCCGGGATACGTTCCAGCGGAACCTGACGCGACAAATCCCCACGGTCAATGAGCAGGGCATTGGAAGCATCGGCGATGTCGTTTAGGTGGGTTAGACCCGGCAGGGATTCAATTTTTGATATAATGAAAGCATCATCACTGGTCAGGCGTCGAATTTCCTCAACGTCTTCCCGGCAACTGGCGAAGGACAGGGCGTAATTACTCAGCCCTTTCTCCATGCCAATGGCCAGGCAGGCTCTGTCATTTTGGGTGAGCGGGTCCATGGCAATGTCGCGCTCGACCGTCACTGCCTTGTTGCGACCAACCGCGCCGCCGTTAATAACGCGCAAAATGGCCCCGTCATCATCTTTGCCAATCACCTGAACAAGGACAGAATTGAAGTCGATACTGATAAAATCGCCAATCTGAAATTCATCGACGATGTAGTTGGGGTAAAAATTAAAGCCTGTCGGGTCGCCGGGAACTTTTCTGCGGTGTCCGCGAACGATGCTGTTTTCCCTGAGTTCAATGCGAAGATCAACAAAGTCGCCAGTCCGGATCTGGGCGCCTTCCGTATCCAGACAAATAGGCACATCCGTATATTGCTGGATGTTATCAATTATCGCGCTCAGGTCCTGAGCCTTGGTATGGGACAGATTGATGCGAAACAGCCGAACACCCAGGTCATCCAGACGTTTGATTACCTGATCGTTAAATGAAGCCGGGCCGAGTGTGCACAGGATTTCGGTTTTTAGTGTGTTCATGCTGAGACAACGGGCCTTCTTCGGTGTGAAAAGTCAGGTTTGCATCGCTGTGAAAATCTAAAGTGCGTATAGCTTGAGCATATTATAGTGTCAACGAAGACAACCACAACGCTCCCTGATAGCAGGTGAGTCTAATCAAACGGTTAAATCAGGAATCAAATGCCGGACTTAATAACTTTTCCATACCTTGGGGCCTGTGTTACTCGGCTGGTGAGCGATATTTCTGCTTGTTTGCAAAACGGGGTTGAAAAACGAGGTTATGCGACAATGGCTGTATCTGGGGGACGCACCCCCGAACATATCTTCCCGCTTTTGTCGAAGGCAGAAATCCCCTGGAACCAAATTTCCATTACCCTTGCAGATGAACGCTGGGTCGAGCCCGATCATCCCGATAGTAACGAAGGGCTCGCCCGCCATCTATTGATGAAAGGGGAGGCAGCCAGAGTTCGATTTGTCGGACTGAAAACGAAGCACTCCGACCCCTTTGATGGGTATCAAGAATGCGAAGCGGCCTTATCGACACTCAACTGGCCTTTGGATGGAATTTTGTTGGGAATGGGCGAAGACGGGCATATTGCGTCCCTGTTCCCGGGTCAGGGCGAATGGGCAGACGCAACCGGCCGGGTCCTGGCCGTTGGCGCTTCGAAACAAAGACAGCCGAGAATGAGCCTGACCCCAGGCGCTTTGCTTGATAGCTGCCATATATTTCTGGTCATCACTGGCCCGGAAAAACAAGCAATCCTTAAGGCCGCGCAAGAACCGGGGCCTGTTGACGAGCTGCCAGTCAGACTGATCCTTCATCAAACCCAGGTACCTGTCACGGTTTATAGTGTCAATTAAATCCGGTGCAGCCGCCACTTGACTTGCGCCCCATCGCCGTGCAGGGGGCCGGAAATAACGATTTGTTCACAACGACGCGGCTCGCCATGCCCGCTTAAATAAATGCTTTCTTCCAGCGTGATACTGCCGCCAGATGCCTGGAATTGCCAGCCTGCACCTGCGGGCAATTTCAGCAAGATGGTGGATTTCCCCTGTACCTGGGAGGCATGAACACCGGGATGAAGGTGAAAGCGCAGACTAAAGTTCTCGCCACCGGGGCCCTCGACACGATCTTCGCCCCTGAAATCCTCGCCGGACGCATCCAGATACAGCTTGCGGCGATGAAGGATGCCAATACTTTTCCGGTATCCATCGTGAGAGGTTTCAAGCCAGAGCGAGCCGTCGGCTTCGCGACGGGTGCATTCAACATTTGCAGGCCCGGATGCCAGGGATCCGTCACTTTTGAACAGTGTTGAATCCTTGCTATTAACCGAAAGGGTGGAGTGAGCGGCTGTTCCCTGCAATGCGCCGAACCAGTGATCGCCCTCTGATCCGGGGGAACCACAATTAACGATCAGCCTGTCTTTGCCGACGCTCATCTCGAAGCTGAGGCTACTGGCATGGGCATTGATGCCACCGGCTAATGGCGGTTTTCCGGTGTCGGCAATGATCACGGTACGGCCTGCCGCCAGTCTTTGAAATCCACTGTGCGGGGCGCTGCTTAACGCCTTGCCGCGAACGCCGGTATCCGCCAGCACCGTATCGACAAGGGCTCGGTCTTCCTCATGTCCGCCGTTAAAAAGCGCCAGCCCACCGTCCCCGTGACGCAAGGCGCGCAACATAGGCGACATTTTGTCTATGGCGCCTTGCAATTCGGTGGGGACCTCGATATGAACGGCCAGAAGCAGCGCTCTGATTTGGTTGAAGCGGGACAGTAATTCGAGTACCCGCGACGGATTGCGCTCAAAATGGCCCCCATCGGGAAAAATCTGTCGGCGAATTTCCTCATTAAGGAGTCCGAGAGACATATCGAGAAAGCCTTCGGCACCGGGAAGGCAAACAGCGGCGAAAATCAAACCCTGAATTGCCCTGAAAGACCGGGCGTCGTCGGGTGCCTGGGCACAGCTGCGGTTTAAATGACGGGCCTGAACCATAGCCATTTCAAGCAGCACAGTTTTGGTATGTTCCTGATCCGTCGTCAAAAAATCATAAAAGGCAAGCCAGGCGCTCAGGCGTTCACCCAGAACATCAGCCCGCCAGGGGAGCGGTTGCCATTTCCTGTGTTGCTCAACCCAACTGCATAGCAGCTCGCCCGCATACTTGCGTGCTTCGTCGCTACCGGCGGCGAACAGATCAGCCAACCAGGAAAACCCGTGCAAGTCGGCTTGTTGCTGGAGGGATGCCAAAGGTGCCGTCCAGGGGGTCTTTCCCAAGTGAACAGGATGATGAGAAAGGGTAAACGTGCCATTCAGGGCTGCCCTTCCAGTATCAGGATCACCCAGACGGTATGAAGGGGGTTGCAGGCGAAGGGAGTCAGGGGTGCGACCCTTCAGGGCTATGCGATAAAGCGGGCTCGCATAAAGCAGGTGCCGGAGCGATCGTCCGACGCCAAAAGGCGACAGCACTGACAGTGGCCCGTGTTTCATCACAAAACCTAAATTCAAGACCGGGGACGGCGCGAATCACCATCAACCCTTCATGGAATTTGGTAGCAGTTTCAAGGGGTCGGGGCAAGCTTGGGTAAAGATATCAATCGAGCTCGAAGGCGTCCTTATAGTCGCGCCTTAAGGCCGGGTCCTGATCTTCCTTGCGCAGGATGGCGTTGCCGACGACCAGCATTTCCGTTTCCGTTCCCATAAAACAATGAAAGGCGTCTTCGGGCGTGCAGACGATTGGTTCGCCGCGAACGTTAAAGCTGGTGTTAACGATGACCGGGCACCCGGTCAATTCCTTGAAACGGCTGATCAGGGCATGATAGGGCTGGTTGGTGTCACCGTGCACGGTTTGAATGCGGGCGGAATAATCCACATGGGTGACGGCGGGAATGTCCGAGCGTTGGGTATTCAGCTTGTCGATCCCGAACAAGGCATGTTCTTCCTTGCTCATCTTGCGGCGACGTTTTTCGACAACATCGGCGACCATCAGCATGTATGGGCTGTCTTCATCAATCTCGAACCAGTCGCTGACGTCTTCTCGCAGGACAGCGGGGGCGAAGGGGCGGAAAGACTCCCGGTATTTTACTTTTAAATTGAGCAGTTTCTGCATTTCCGGCGAGCGGGCATCGCCAAGGAAAGAGCGTCCGCCCAGGGCGCGTGGTCCAAATTCCATGCGACCCTGAAACCAGCCAACGGCTTTTCCGTCGGCCAAAGCCTGGGCTGCCGTTTCTACCATTTTTATCTGATCAAGTGTTTCGAATTTTGCCCCGGCGTTGTTTAGGCGCTTATCGATGTCATCCTGGGAATAATCAGGGCCAAGGAATGATCCCCGCATGGCGTCGCCGGTTCCGGAAATGGTGCGTGGTTGTTCCTTGTGAACATAATAGGCAGCTAACGCCGCTCCCAGCGCGCCACCGGCGTCACCAGCGGCGGGTTGAACCCAGACATTTTCGAAAGCGCCGTCGCGCAGGATTTTACCATTGGCAACACAATTCAGGGCGACACCACCGGCAAGGCACAAATTCTTCTGGCCGGTTTCCTTTGCCAGCGAGCGGGCCATCTTCAAAATAATTTCTTCGGTAATCGACTGAATTGAGGCCGCCAGATCCATATGGCGCTGGGTCAGCAGCTCTTCAGCTCGACGCGGCGGGCTGCCGAAGAGGTCATCGAAGGCGCCATTGGTCATGGTCAGGCCAGTGCAGTAATCAAAGTAGCGTTGGTTCAGCCTGAAAGACCCATCATCCTTTATGTCGATCAGGTTGTTGCGGATCAGGTCCGCATACTTGGGCTCACCGTACGGCGCCAGTCCCATCACTTTGTACTCACCGGAGTTGACCTTGAAACCGGTGTAATATGTCAGCGCCGAATAAAGCAGGCCAAGGGAGTGAGGAAAATGGATTTCCTTTATCATTTCCAGCTTGTTGCCGTGGCCCAGAGCGACCGATGTCGTCGCCCACTCCCCAACCCCGTCCATGGTCAGCACGCAGGCATCTTCAAAAGGCGAGGGGAAAAAAGCGCTGGCGGCGTGGCTGAAATGATGTTCCGAGAACAAAAGCTTGTTCATCCAGTCAAAGTCGGGATCGAATTTCCTGAATTGCTTCCTTAATAAATCCTTCTGGAACAATTTTTCCTTGAGCCACACCGGAATCGCCATTTTGAACGAGGAAAATCCCCGCGGCGCATAAGAAAGGTATGTTTCCAGCAGGCGCTCGAACTTCAGAAATGGCTTGTCGTAAAAGGTGACAAAATCAACATCGGCCAAGCCAATGCCCGCTTCATCAAGGCAATAGGAAATAGCCTGTTCGGGAAAGGCGGAATCATGCTTCTTGCGGGTGAAACGTTCCTCCTGGGCAGCCGCGACTATGTTGCCGTCTTCGATAAGGGCGGCGGCGCTGTCATGATAAAAGGCGGAAACACCCAGAATGCGCATGCGCCCTAAAACCCTAGAAGATCGTATAAATAAACGGAGCGACGGCTGAGCCCTGAGAGAGCACAACCAATCCGCCAAAGATGGCCATCATGATGATGATTGGCAACAGCCAGAATTTTTTACGCTCCTTCATGAACGCCCATAATTCCATAATAAAACTCAAAAGACCTAACTCCTAAAATTGTCGCTTCATGGACTCAGGCGTCGGTCCCGGCGGGGTCCTGGATATCCAGTAACTATCAGCGTTTTTATCAAAGTCCAACTTTAAGGGTGTTTTACCCAGGGCGCGCATTATCAGTGCGATGGGGGTCACCGTCAGGAAAAACAGGAAACCCATAATCAATGGATTGACGATCTTGTGCAGCAATAAGCCAAACTTGAACCATAGCTTGTTCAGGGGGGCCAGAAATCGCGGCATGGTCAGGGCAGTGACGATAAAAAAGGCGGCGACAATTAGCGCCCAGACACGCATTTGGCCATCTTGGTCAGACATCGTGAATAACGGAAATAACGCGACAATGATGAAGACAACAGCAAAAACCAGTCCGAAAGAGCGCTCGGAGCCTGCCTTGACTTCATCGTTTCCGGCCAGATTTTCGTGGAATGTCGGTTTGTCGGTCACAGATTTCCCCTTTTCATGGACAGGGTATACTTTACCTTTGGCGGTGGGTAAAGCGTCAAGCAGGGCCTCAAAAAGGGTCAGCCGAAGACAAGGCGTGCGGCAAAAAATCCATCCATGCCGCCCAGCTCTCCAAGATGGCTCGGCAAGCACCTTAGCGTTCCTGTTTCATCGATCAGCTCGGGTAAATTCCCGACCTCGTGCGGTTTGATGGGATCAAGTCTCATCAATGAGTGGGATACCAGTATCCGGCTTACCAGTTCAGGGCCTTCTTCGGGCTGCAAGGAGCAGGTACAGAAGATAATCTGGCCATTTGGTTTAACCATATCCAGGGCGGCTTCGAACAGCCTGTATTGTGCGGTGCTGAGCTTTTCAACATCCTCCAGTTTTTTCAAATGGGGAATATCTGGATGGCGACGAATCGTGCCCGTCGACGAGCAAGGGGCGTCCAGAAGAACGGCGTCGGCTTTTTCTTCGGGTCGCCAATTTGCCGCGTCAGCGCAAACCGTCTCGGCCGTGAGGTTCAGGCGATCTAGATTTTCTTCCAGGCGCTTCAATCGCTTGGCGGATCGTTCAACGGCGGTGACCCGTGCCCCGCGGCTCAGCAACTGGGCTGTTTTGCCGCCAGGTGCGGCGCAAAGATCAATAACGTGCTTGCCCTGAACGTCCCCAAGCAGAGCAACAGGAAGAGCCGCAGCGGCATCCTGCACCCACCATGCGCCCTCATCGAAACCGGGTAGCTTGGTGACGTTGGTGCTTTTCGCCAATCGCAGTGAGCCTGTTGGCAAAATGACTGCGTCAAGGGTCTCGGCCCAAACGTCGGAATCTTTTAACGCGGTTATGTCCAGGGGTGGTTCACACAAATGGGCGGTGGCGATATCGCGACAGGCGTCCTTGCCATAGGCATTCGACCAGGACCGCCAAAGCCAGTCAGGTGTATTCAGGCGCTCCTCATCCTGGGCCTCCATCAACTTTCCACCTTCTCTACCCAGCCTGCGCAAGACCGCATTGACCAGTTTTTTGTAAGCTGACAGATCCAGCCCGTCGAGCATGGACACGGCTGTATCAACGGCGGCATGGGCGGGAGTATTAAGAAATATCAGCTGGCAAATACCCACTCTGAGCACATCGCGAACAGCTACGGCGCGCCGGGGCAAGGGTTTCTGAAGGCAATAATTTATCAATTCGTCGATCTGACCCAGCCTGCGCAAGGTTGTGGCGACCAGATTTCTGGCGAAAGCCCGCTCACGGATTTCCAGCCCGGCGAAACCCGCATGTCCCTCAAGGGCGTCATCCAGGGGACGATGATTCTTGAGAACGGCGGCAATCAGTTCAAGGGCGACGGTTCGCGACGTGGGTGATGGAACGACCATGGCCTTTCATGCCGCAAAGGCGTTGCCAGTGCAATGATAGAGTGGTTCAATTGGAAAAGAGATTTGAAGGCAAAACCAAACAGGGTTGTGATGGGCGAAATTAAAGACGACGAAAAGCCTGGGGTTGAATCTGAAAGCACCCCCAAAAAACTTCCCCGAAAAGAGGCTGGCAGTGAAGCGGAAACGGGTGGACCACAAGGTCCTGAGCCTACTCGTTACGGCGATTGGGAAAGAAAAGGACGCTGTGTTGATTTTTAATTCATTTTGGTACGACTTGCACTTGCTCGAAGCGCCTAAGTACGGCATCTTTTTTTAATGGCAATAATGAAAGACATGGTTGACTGGCTGGTAAACTCTCCGGATGGGTCGGGGGGCGACAGTCAGCGCATGACACCCAACAAGTTCCTGCCAGCCCACTTGGCGCAACAGCCTTCTATCAGCATTATCGTATGCGATTTTGATGGCCTGAACGGCCGGGAAATTTCCAAGCGCCTTTTTAATGACCTGGGGTCACAATCCGGGGTCATGATTCAGCATATTACCAAAAAGCTGAAGGTTAGCGGCAAGGGAACCCTGGTTGAACGTATCGTTGCGGCAGCGGAAACCGGACGCAAATGGCTGGTTGCTGCAAATGCTGATATTCTGTTGTGGGGAGAGGTCTCGCCGGAAGAGGGCAGCGTTACCATTCGCTTTCTTTGCGCACTGGCTGACGCCGATACCCAGCCGGGAAGTGTTGGATTGGGCGACACAATGGAAATTCCCGTAAACTATGATGCGGAAATGGCCTCTGTCGTTCATGCCCTTGTCCTGGCCGCTGTCGGTCCGCGCAAGCCACATCCACAGCGTGAAGAACTAGCAGAGCTGCTAAAAGACCCTGCCGATAAACTGAACGCTTATGTTGATGCCCCTCCCAGTGAACTGTCGCAGCCCCGGTTTGCCTCGGTTATGACGGCGGTCGGAAACATTCTGGCGGCAACGTGGCGACTAACCAAGGAGCCAACCCGCCTTGATCGAGCAGTAAAGGCCTATCAGGTGGGGCTGGCAAAAAGTTACGATAAGGAAAATCCCTTAAGTTGGGCATTGACGCAAAATCATCTCGCATCGGCACTGCAGGCTCAGGCTGCCCGCGACAAGGAAGCGGCCCCCCTGATTGCGGCGGCAGAGTCGTATCGAGCGGTTGCTGCGGCGTTTGGCTCGCATTTGCATGTCAATGACTGGGCGTTGGCCCAATCTCACCTTGGCGATGTGCTTGTCAAATTGTCCACTTATGAAAATCCTGTGCAAAGACTGAAAGAAGCCAGCGAAGCCTACCAGCAAGCGCTTAAGGTCTTTACCCGCCAGACCATGCCCGGACCCTGGTCCGAATTGATGAATCAGCTTGGCGTCGCCCTGATGAACATGGGCGAGAACGTTTCCGGCAACAGAGTCCTGGAACAATCCGCAGCGTGCTTTCGCCAGTCTCTCGAAGTGCGCAGGCGAGAGATTGCGCCGCTTCTCTGGGCCCAGACAATCAATAATCTGGGTGCCGTAACATTCTCGTTATACAAGCGAAATGAAAACCTTGCGATCTTGAATGAAGTCGAGGCCTGCTTCAAGGGAGCTTCGGAAGTATATACCCAGCTTGGCCGTCAGGAAAAAGCACGGGTGGCTCTGCGGAATATGGAGCGCATAAAGGAAATTCAGGAAAGTGGTGGCCTGTAAGACTTTCAGAAAAAATGTATCGATAGAAAAACGGCGGAACCATCAGGTTCCGCCGTTTTCATTTTTTTTTCAGAACGATAAATTATCGGTTCTGGCGATTTTCAATCAGGTCGTCAACGACAGTGGGGTCTGCCAGGGTCGACGTATCGCCCAGGCTGGAATAGTCGTTTTCACCGATCTTGCGCAAAATTCGACGCATGATCTTGCCAGAGCGTGTTTTTGGCAGGCCGGGAGCCCATTGTAGCCAGTCAGGTGACGCGATCGGGCCGATTTCCTTGCGAACCCACTGAACCAGTTCTTTCTTAAGCTCATCAGTCGGCTCAACGCCAGCATTCAGGGTGACGTAGGCGTAAATGCCCTGGCCTTTGATGTCATGGGGTGCGCCGACAACGGCGGCCTCGGCGACATCATGATGAGCAACCAGCGCACTTTCGACTTCAGCCGTTCCCATGCGGTGGCCAGACACGTTGATTACGTCATCGACACGACCGGTGATCCAGTAATAGCCATCTTCATCACGACGACAGCCGTCACCGGTAAAATATTTTCCATGGTAGGTCGAAAAATAGGTCTGAACGAAACGTTCATGATCACCGTAAACAGAACGCATTTGGCCGGGCCATGAATCAACGATGCACAAGTTGCCTGACGTGGCGCCTTCCAGGGTTACCCCCTCGTTGTCGACCAGTTCGGGCTTAATGCCGAAGAACGGACGCGTCGCCGAGCCGGGCTTGGTGGCTGTTGCGCCCGGCAGGGGCGTAATCATGATGCCGCCCGTTTCCGTTTGCCACCATGTATCGACAATTGGGCAACGGCTATCACCGACGACCGTGTGATACCACATCCATGCTTCCGGGTTGATCGGCTCGCCGACGCTACCCAGAAGACGCAAGGACTTTCTGGAGGTTTTCTTGACCGGCTCGTCACCATCGCGCATCAGGGCGCGAATGGCAGTCGGCGCAGTGTAAAAGATGTTTACGTCATGCTTGTCGCAAACTTCCCACATGCGCGAGGAGCTGGGGTAAGTCGGCAGGCCTTCAAACATCAAGGTGATGGCGCCATTGGCCAGCGGTCCATAGACAATATAGCTGTGACCGGTCACCCATCCAACATCGGCCGTGCACCAGTAGACTTCGCCATCGTGGTAATCGAAGACATATTGGTGGGTCATTGAGGCATAGACCATATATCCACCGGTGGTGTGCAGCACACCTTTGGGCTGGCCGGTGGAGCCGGACGTATAAAGAATGAACATTGGGTCTTCGGCGTTCATTTCTTCAGGCGCGCAATCAGGTGCGGCATCCTTGCAGGCCTTGAAATAGCGAACGTCGCGTCCTTCGACCCAGTTGATATCGGCTCCGGTGCGATTGACGACAAAGACGGTTTCAACACCCGGGCAGTTTTCCAGTGCCTTGTCAGTGTTGACTTTCAGCGGGATCGGCTTGCCACCGCGGATGCCTTCATCGGCGGTAATCACACAGCTAGAGTTACAGTCATTGATGCGTCCGGCCAGCGCATCAGGCGAAAAGCCGCCAAAGACGATGGAATGAATTGCCCCAATGCGGGTACAGGCCAGCATGGCGACCGCTGCTTCGGGAACCATCGGCATGTAAAGGGTGACGACATCGCCTTTTTTGATCCCGCGCGCCTTCATGGCGTTGGCGAAACGGCAGACCTGTTCATGCAGTTCATTATAAGTAATTTTTTTGTCGTCTGCGGGGTCATCGCCTTCCCAGATAATCGCGGTCTGCTCGCCGCGGGTTGCCAGATGACGGTCAATACAGTTGACGGAGGCATTCAGTGTTCCGTCGTAGAACCATTTGATGGAAACGTCGGGCGCGTTGTAATTGACATCCTTGATCTGTGTATAAGGCTTCATCCAGTCAAGACGCTTGCCTTGCTCGCCCCAAAAGCCTTCGTTGTCCTCGACGGACTGCTTGTACATTTGAAGATATTTGTCGTTATTGGCCCACGCAGTTTCGGCAAGTTCAGCTGGTACCGGGAATATTTCGTTGTCTGACATAGTGTTATAGCCTCCCTGAATAGTCAAAATTGCGACCGGCGCTCCCTTACGTCCCTAAGGGATACCAATGCTGCGGTGCAATGAAGAGCGATTATCCAAATAATGGGGCAGGAAACAAGGGAGAAACACTGTTTTTACGCGTGAGACAGGTAAATAGCCCCGTCACGAATGTCGATGGGAACCGCTGTGAGGGCCTCTCCGGCGCACGGACCAGATACACAAAAACCGTCTTCAATCCTGAAAAGCGCCCCGTGAGTCGAACATAAAATCATCGATTTGTCTGTGTTCAGGAACCTGCCGGGGGCAAAATCCAGCGGCGAGCCTATATGTGGACAGCTGTTCAAGTAGGCGAACGCAGTGTCGTCTTTTCTGACGACAATATAGTTTTCCATCTTGCCGTTCCTTTCGGCAAAGAACCCCCTGGAGTCACCTCTGGTGATCTCGTCCAGTTCACAAAGCTTGAAAGGGTTACTGGTCATGAATTACAGGATTGGGGCTCGAAGGTCATTTTCCAGGGTTTAATGACG
>JADHSW010000070.1 GCA_016776705.1 Rhodospirillales bacterium | reverse complement strand
TGAATTTCGTCAAACAGTGCTGATTCTTTAGCCGCCGCCAGCGAATAAGCAATCAACGGCTTGCCACAGAAGTCAACAATGTTTTTTCCCGGAATGCGTTTTGATCCACCGCGAGCCGGAATAATGGCAAGGGCTCCACTCATATTTTTTTCGTAAACCGCTTTTCAAGTTTGTCGATCATATCGCGCTGGGGCGGGGGTAATTGATCTTTCAGCTCAAGGTAGGCGCGATCACAAATTATTTTTTTTGTATCCCATTTCAACGTATCCAGACAGTAACCCCAAACATCTTCCTGCAACTCGATTCTTTGAAGACGCTCCAGCATATCCTGATCCAGACAATGAGATGGAATAACCACGACACCGCCATCATCACATACCGCAACACCGCCATCGTACAGTTTCTTAAGTTCGTCGGCCTTGTCCGCGGGAAAAGCGCCACGATCTTCATTGACGCAGCCCAATGGCGTAACGCCCGTTGCCCAAACAGGTTGACGTTCGCGTTTGATGCGGGCGGCATCGCGAACCAATCCATCGACAACAAGCGCACTAGCGCCGCGGTAAAGCACGACGAATTTCGTTATCAAATCCCCCAGGATCGCCAGATCATCACATTCGTTAGCGCAGACGATAACGATCTCGCCCTCTTCGACATTGCGAACCTGGTCGTGAACCCCAAAGTTGGATCCCTGGCTCGTAAAGATGGTCCGCACCCGCCCCACTTTGTGCAGCTCGGGCGTCATGGGCATAACGTTTCGCAACACCCCGACTTTACCCATAGCGTCTGCCACTTCGGTGGTCGAGACACGGTTACGGGTTATAAAATCGATGATTTGTTCGGTGATCGTCATGCTACGAAATCCTTTTAACGGCGATTGTCTAAATATGTTCGCGATGCATTTGCACGGTAAATTCCCACAGGGGATAGTCATGGTAAAGATTGACCCATGGGGTCAACGTTTTGGCAAAACCGAGCATCTCTCCGGGGTTATAATGAAAGTTCTTATCAAGTTGATAATCGACATGGGTCGAAAGAAAATTCATGGTTAGTGTTTTTCGACATGCCCCGAACATCCTGTCGATCATGGTCCGGGCGAAAGCCATGTTGTCCTCGATCCTGAAGGAAAGAGCCCCCGACATAAAAACAATATCGTAGGTTCCAAGATTGTCCATCGTCAGGATATCGCCGGCAACGAATTCTCGCCGTGCTGATCCAAAATTTTCTTTTGCCTGACCAACCAGACGTTCAGATATATCCAAGCCCGTATAGTCATAATTGCCGCCGGTCCGGGCATCAAGATAAGTCGTTAAATCACCCAGGCCGCAGCCTACGTCAAGAACGCTCAAGCCAGTGGCATCCAGTCCGCGATAGAGCATATCAAACCTCAGCACCTGATCTTCGCGGGTATTCCAGCCGACTGTTTTTACATCATTGCCAAGTTCATCAAGGCGCTCTTCATATAGCGTCACCAGCCGTTTTTTATCCCTGCCATTTAATCCCTCTACCAATTCAAAAGCTCCGCCGCATTATTGAAAAAAACATTTTCCATTTCGGTGTTTGAAAAATCGGCTTCGGAGAAAATTGACAAGGATTTTTCCAGCGCCTCCCCGACAATCATGCCGGGATGGTCCGATCCAAACATTACCCGTTGGCATCCCATACTTTTACAGCAGTACAGGATGTTCTCACGTGTTGATCCCATGAGGTAATACAGAAGCGAAAACGATATATCGAAATGCATATTGGGTATGCGCTTGGCCAGCATCATCATGTCAATACAGTGGTGACCGCCCATGTGGCCAAAAATAATTTTTGTATCCGGGCAGGCTTTGGCCAAATTAGCAAAGGCAAGGGGGTCAAAGCCCATCATCAGCCAGTCACCATCGGGAAAGGCATCCATCATTACCGGCAGGCCAAGGTCACCCGCTTCGCGGACAAGTTCAACCACGCGATCATCGGAAATATCGAAAGACTGAAGTCGGGGGTGGAGTTTTAAGCCCTGGAAATTCAGGTCATCCTTTGCTTGTCGAAGTTTTAAAAGTGCGTCCGGGTCAAATGGATGGATATTGGCAAATCCTATGAGTCGTTTGTGGGCCTCAAGGGCCTTGGAGACTTCCTCAATAGGCCAACGCTGGGTCTCCAGATGCAGAACAACCGCAGCCTCAATACCCGCCTTTGCCAATTGCCCATCCAGATCGTTGGCGGCATTTTCTGCCCCGCCGGGGATGCTGTCATCAAGATGCAGATGAGCATCGATTATACGTCGCTTTATGCCGGACATTCTTCCACCTCGAACGAGATCATACCTTCGGCTTGTTTCGCCCTTTCCAAAGCTTGTGTGCGGTTCGCACCCCAGGACAATATATAGCCCAATCGGTCACCATCCGTATTGGCTTTGCTCATCCGCTGGCCAATCTCGACAAATGGACCAGACTCTACACCTTCCAGATCCGCCGTTTCCTCAAAACCGGAAATGCTGGTTACGCTACCAGGCATTGATGGAAAGAAGCGCAAAACGACGGGAATACCTTGAGGTTCGGGTTGAGGCGGCTCCAATCCAACGGCCTGCATGGCGCAAGCCTGGGCAAGGTCATATCCGCTTGAGCGGGGCACCATGGCGTCGAACACCTTGAACCCGGCGCCACGACCGGCGGTTTCCACCAGATATGGCTGGCCTTTTTTATTTACAATTATTTCCGTGTGGCCCGGGCCGTCAGTATAGCCAATAGCCTGCAGGGCGCCGATTGCCGTTTGCTCTAGGGACTTCATGGTTTCTGGGGTCATGTCCGGTGTTCTTAACTCATTTGCGACTGTACCTTTCGTTCCTGGTACCTTTAACTTTTCGGTACATAACAAAGGGTAAGTCCTTCCCTTGTGGGAAAATGTTTCGACGGTGTATTCCTGGCCCTCAATAAATTCCTCGAGCATGATGTAACCGGTTTGCGAATGGCTGAAAGCGTCTGCGGCAGCTTGGTCAAATTGCGTCATATTTTCCAATTTTGTGACGCCCCTGCTGCCCGCAGCATCTACCGGTTTAATGATCGCAGGAAAGCCAATTTCATCAAGGGCCTTTTTAGCCTGCTGCGTTGTTGAAACTGCCTGCCAATCAGGGTTTGGCAATTTTGCTTCATGCCAGGCTTGCCGTTGTGATTTTTTATTTGTCAGCTTTTTGGTCAATAGTTCATTGGGGCCCGCGAGTCCGTATTTCTCACGAATGGCGGCTGCCGCCATTTGACCAACTTCAGAAGCGAAAGAAATGACCCCCGCAGGCTCGATTCCGGAATTTTCCACAGCCTTGATAACCGCGTCACTATCGCGAATATTAACGTGAGCAGAACAATCCGCAACAACAAGGCCCGGCGCATCCCCATCTCCATCCAGGGCCAAAACGCGGATTCCGGCATTTTGCGCCCGGACAATGCCATGCAATTGCCAGCGCCCGGCAGAAACCGCAACGAGCCAGGGCGGGGACTCTGTAGACGAGGCTGTCAATTCAACAGCTCTTCGATATGTCCGGTTATTCTTTCCAGCCCCCGGCCATCGACAAGGCTGGCCGCCATCTCGCCAACCCGGCGACGGGTTTGCTCATCGGGCCTGCCCAAAATTGAATCGCCAACACCAAGAATTCCGCCCTGTTTTAATATGCCTTCTGCAAAATTTCGTTCCTGAGGTGTTTGGGCAATTACGTGTATCGCTTTGCCAAGCCGCATCAGTTCCAGCATTGAAGTGCCGCCATTGCTGACCGCCCATGAACACCCGGCCATGTGATCAACCAAATCCTGTGGGTCATCCAGTATGCGCAAATTTTCGTAACTGGATTTATTGTCCGCCGGGCTGTTAAGAGGGCCACGGACAAGCAATGTCATTTCACCTAGATTACAAAGTTCCTGCGCAGCTTTTATGCCGCAATTACGAATGTCTCCGCCGCCAATCATAATCAGTACCCCGGTTTCTTCCGGCATTTTTTGTTGAGCCAAAACATCGGACCGGATGATCGAATATTCCAGACCGACCACCCTTGGTGCCCCCGCCGGTACGCCTGAATCGTCAAAAAGACAGACCGCAAGGTCAGGGGCTGAAGTGCCGTGATAATCAAGTGCCAACACCGGAAGGCCATTGTTACGGGCTTCATCCACATGATCAGCGCCGTCGTAAGGAAGGTCGATGACAACCAGTTTTGCATCGCCTTTTTCACGGGGTACATTGGGCAATATTTTTTCGCCATCAGTGGAGGCGCTGCGAACCCGAACCCTGTATCCCCGGCCCGCCAGGTATCGACCAAGTTCACCCGAGCGGTAAAGGTGGCCCATGCCATAAGTTGGACCGCCATCGCTGACAATTTCAATAAGCTGCGTCATTCACCGCCTTCGCTCATGAAGTCATCCCAACTCAAAGGGTGGTCCTCATCAACACTTCGCACCGCACGCCTGCCAATCAGCAGATCAAAAAACATCGGTTCTATTCCGGATCCTGGCCGGACGACTTTGATGTCATCGGCGGTTACAATGTGGCCAACGGGCAAGGCCTGTGATGAAAACAGGCTACGGCGTCCGCGCCGTGCGTGTTCTTCTTCTTCGTGCAGACGACGTTTTTGGGGCTTTCCGATTCCAGCCTCCGCCTCGCGGATAAGGCGGACCATTGCCTTCAATTCATCCGGTTCAATTGCGAAAGAATGGTCAGGACCATCGCCCGCGCGAGACAGGGTAATATGTTTTTCCAATATATTTCCCCCGAGTGCCGCAACCGCCACCGGAACACCGAGCCCCTGGGTGTGGTCCGAATATCCAACGGGGACTCCGAATGCCCGGCGCAGGGTTTCCATCACAGCCAAATTGGCGCCCGATTCTTCGAGTGGATAGCTGGACCCGCAATGAAGCAGGGAAACCTGCTTTCCACCCCCCTTAACGACGGCATTGAGGGCACGTTCTATATCACCAAGTCCTGCCATCCCTGTCGACAGAATCAAGGGTATCCCTGTGTTCGCGGCATGTTCAATCAGGGGCAGATGGACCAACTCAAAACTGGCGATCTTGAGCGCGGGAACCTGCAACTTGGCAAGGCGGTCAACCGCCGTTTCGCTGAAGGGCGAAGACAGGAACATAATTCCCCTTTGGTTCGCGTGCCCGACGAGTTCCTCATGGAATTCATCGGGAAGAGCAAAGGATGCATAAAATTCTTCAAGATTGCCGCCCCAGCGCGCCAGAGATTCGGGCAGGCGGACATCATCGTCAACATAGGCGGAGGCGATATCGGGCCCCCTGAAAGTTTGAAATTTTATGGCATCGCATTGTGCATCAGCTGCAGCATCGACCAGTTTGAGGGCGGTTTCCAGATTACCGTCATGGTTCGATCCGGCTTCGGCGATGACATAACAAGGATTGCCCACGCCAACGGCTGATCCGTTAATTACCATTTCAGTGTCAAATTGAGACAAAACGGGACTGTGAAAATCACTCATGACAGAGGCTCCCGCCGGACGACCGGCGTCTTTCAGTTCAGGTTTAATTTGCTATGGGTCGCTTTGGATTATTTTTAAGCCGAGGGGCCTGCGCTTAGGTCTATCGGCAGATCTAATCGCCGATACCATTTTACGAAATTATCATCACTGGCTAACACGCGCGCCTCGTTAGCCCGATAATTTTCTGCTTTTTCCGTCAGGCCCAGCTTGTCAGCGACGACAGCCGCCTGTCTAAATCCCAAGGCATGGTTGTTGCCGGTAATGGAAATGACGTATTCAAAGTCCCTTAAAATTTGTTCGAATGCGTAAGGGTCAGTTTCGCCTCTTTGCAAGTTGACGTTATTAAGAAAATTACTTCGCAAATTATTCTCGTAGTTGGTCTCAAAAAGCCAGGTGCGGTCCCAGTCCGGTCCGTCGATAACGGTCGGCTCGTGGTTAGAACCGCAGTTCCAGTCGAAATTCTTAATCAACCCCATCTCGACACATTCGTCGTACAGCTCCGTATTGGGAAATGGCTTGAAGAGGGAATATGTGCACCAGTCCAGCTCCAGATCCATACTGAACTTGTGGGTATCGATAATTTCCTCGCGGGTTTCGAATGGAAATCCAACAATAAAATAACCATTCAGCCACATGTGTGGATATTTTCTGCGGATCATCTCGACCAGGGTCCAGATTTCATCAACCCGGGTCGGTTTCTTTATTCGATCAAGCGTCTGTTGGGACCCGCTTTCGACCGCCAGATTGAAATAGAGGAAACCCGACTCGACAACCAGATCAAGAAACGCTTCATCGCATAATGCGCGAACGTTACTACCGCCATTGGCCAACCATTTGATATCGAGCTTGCGTTCTATGATCCCTTTGGCAATTTCAGTGACCTTCTTTTTGTTAAGAAGAAAGTTATCGTCGTTGATCAAAATAATGTTCGCGCCATATTCTTTTTTCAAAATTTCCATTTCGTCGAGCGCCGACTGTGAATCGCGATAACGAATGCGTTGCCCCCAGAACCCCTTGGCATTGCAAAAAGTACATTTGTAAGGACAGCCCCTGGAAACTGTCATTTCCAGCGAGCGATATTTACCCATGCCAAGACGGTCAATGACATTACGGCCCTTACCGTAAAAATCCATGGGCAGGGTGCTGCGGTCCGGGATTATCAATTCATCAGGCGGCAGGAAATGGCTATTGTAACGTTCCTCAGTCAGAACCAACTCGCCGTTTTCATCCTTGAAGCCGATGCCACCGACATCCTTCGCATCGCCACCGACATACAGGGTATCAACGAGCGCGGCAAAAGGCGCTTCGCCTTCCGACAAAACGATGAAGTCGACATCTTCATCATCCAGAATGGTTCCTTTGCCGTCGGTCGGATAATTTCCACCGCCGACTATAACGATATCCGGGAGAATTTTTTTGATCCGGTTGCATGTTTCATGGAACAGATACGCGGATTTGTAATAACAGGCGCTGATACCAATAATTTGCGGATCGTATTGGACAATCTCGTCGAGCAGCAAATCCCAGTTGTTCTCCATGCCTTTTTCAGCGTTCTTGATCAACATGACCTGCCCATCGATCATTTTAAAATCGATATCGGGAAACTTTTCGCGGGCGTAGGTATAAATATACACAAGGCCAAGCGGTGTGCCGGCGAACAAGTGACCATTGGCTTCACTCTGATGGGCTACAGTCGGCTCTGCGCACTGATCCAGAAACGGATTTAGCAACAGAACTCTTTTGTTCTTGGATGTTGATGTCAGTTTTCTGGTCGCTTCAGATGACAGCACGGCTATTCCTCCAGCGGCAATATGGTCCGCTTACACATAAATATTGATAGATCGACTTTAAAGGCCCAAATCCACCTGCGAGGGCAGAATTAGATAATTTGTTTTCTTCAGGGTTTCCTGAAAATCGGCTCAACGACCTCGCCTTCCATACGATCGGCGAAATCATTACCCTGATAGGCAGCAGCGAACAGAGGGAAGACCTCGCTGTAAACCTTCAGCGTGAAAGCGAGTTCCTCTTCCCCGTGGGCGTCGGTCGGCAAGTGCGCGCCAAAAAACAACAAACCCCGTTTGTGGCATTCCTGCATGAAGTAACTGCGGCGCAAACGGCTTAAGGCCTCATCATCATTGGGGAAGCTCAGGATGGAACGAGCCTCGAAACCGACAAGGCCGATGGCATCTTTCAGTGCATACTGTTCGATCATGGTGCGAATACCATCATTCAGCTTTTTGCCGTATTCCCGGATATGGGCGATTACATCGCGCTTTTCCATTTCGTCGATTGTCGCCTTACAGGCGGCAAGGGCCACAGCGTCGCCCCCAAAAGTGCCGGAAAAGAAAATTTCATCGAATATTTCCATAACCTCGCGTCTGCCGACCACCGCAGAAAGCGGCATGCCATTAGCCATCGCCTTGCCGAAGGTCGCCAGATCCGGTGTCACTCCCAGCATTTCCTGTGAGCCGCCAAAGGCGAGCCGGAACCCATTGATGATCTCGTCGAAGATCAACAGCGAACCGTTTTCGTGGGCCAAATCCCGAACGGTCTCAAGAAAGCCTTCGTCTGGCATTTCGACCCCGACAGGTTCCATGATAACGGCGGCGATATCTTTTGGGTGAGCATCGAATACGGCCTTCAGGGAGGCAACGTCATTATACGTAAAGCTATGCGATAGTTCCTGCACGGCTTTGGGAACGCCGGCGTTGCGCGTTGTTGTACCGATGTACCAGTCATGCCAGCCGTGATAGCCGCAATAAACAATATGATCACGCTTTGTATAGGCGCGCGCCGCGCGAATAGCCCCCGTGGTCGCGTCCGATCCATTTTTGGCGAAGCGCACCATCTCGGCACAGGGGATCAATTGGACAAGCTTTTCTGCGACTTCGACCTCCAGGGGATGCATCTGGCTGAACACTTGGCCCCTTTCCAGTTGATCCTGGATCGCCCCGTTCACCACCTTGTCGCCGTAACCAAGAATGACCGGACCCAACGCCATCAAGTAATCAAGATATTTATTACCATCCGCATCCCACACCCAGGCACCCTCGCCGCGCTCCAGATAAGCAGGCGAAACACCGCGCACCCACTGGTTAGGGCCCTTGGAAAAAGTCTGCGTCGCCGATGGGATGACGGCGCGGGCGCGTTCCAGCAGGGCTTGTGATTTATCCAGTTTCATTGCTTCTATCTTTCCTAGTGCCGCCAATGAGACGGATCGACAAGCGCCGCATTATTGCTAGCAAGTCCATCTGCTTCAAAATGACGACCGATAATGCCTTCCGTCGCCTGAATTATCTCTTGCAAATCCTCCACGCTCATAACGCCGACAAGGATGGTGTCCAGTTCGGCGCATTGCATGGCGAATGCGAGACAAGCTTCAAGCGGAGTGAACTTCTGCCCGATGACGGCGGTGCGAATATTTTCAAGGTCTGTGCGCATTGGCGTGAAATAGTCGGGCAATGTCGTTGGTTCCTGCAACAAGACACCTTGCAGAAAAATTGAGCGGGCGTGAATTTCAACTCCCCTGTCTTTCAATTTTTTCAGATGATCCGATTCGATTAACCGCTGGTCCAGAAGATTTATTGGCAACTGCACGATGTCGGGTGTGAATTTTTCCAGGACGGCGTCTATCTCCAATCCCGTATAAACAGAAATACCTGCCTTAAGCGTCTTGCCTTCGTATTTCTGACTTTCCAGAAACTTTACCAGACGATCGCCGCCAGGCTTCAATATATCCGCTGCGTGGTGTACCAGCAGTCCATAAACCTGTTCACGCTTCAGCGTGTCGAGGGAGCGGAAAAACGTTTGTTGAAAATTTTCAAGATCACCATCATCAATTTCATCCCCCTTGACGACTGCTGTCTTGGTGACAATGCGAAACGGATCGCTGTTTTTTACGATGCGGCCCAGCACCTGTTCGCTGTTACCGTAAAAAGCGGCCGTATCCAGAACTCCAATTGCTTGCTCAGCGGCGCTGGTAATAATATCCGCCGCCGTTGCTTCCGCTACTAGGGCGTGACGATTTCCAACGCCGTAATCGACACCAAATTGCACGGTACCCAGGCCGAGACGCGCCGTCGCAGTCATCAACCGGTGTTCCTCAACTTGATCAGCGCTGCCGCCCAGCGCCACCACCACCAGCGATCACTACGAGCGAATCTGTCGATATAACGTTGCCGGGCCTGACACACCATATCGCTTTGCCACCAGCCATCAATGTCGTCCCAGACGCTCTCGATATGGCGAGCCGCTGCCTCAGCATCGTCAAACACAATGCCACATCCATAAAAATCTTGAAAAATCGATTCTGCTTTTCCCTCCAACGGCCACATGTCCGGGTTCCAGACAATTACGGTTGGAGTGCCCGCAACCATCGCATAATTCAGAGTTGATCCAGGTCCACGTAACACGATCAATCTGGCATCGAGCATGGCCTCATGGAAATCATCCTGAATCAGTGGCACGTCAGGAAAGGCATCTGTGATGTATGAACTGCTAATATCGGTTGCCGTACCCATGTATGGGCGGAATGATGTTCGATTGCGAACACCGTCGGGAAGAGCGGCTATAAAATCACGGCTTTCCTCACAGTATTTCACCCAGCCACCAGCGAGTGGCCCCGCATTCAGCCTCAACATACGAAGACGGATCGGATCGCCGACCAATATCAGTTGTCCACCATGTCCACGATGCTTCCATGCGACATTGCCCAACGCTGGTGATGGAAGGGGAACGAACCGACCGTCACTCCCTTCATAATCCGACCAGCCCCATGTAATGAATGTACCATTACGATATTCATATTCGGTCGTATGAACATGAAACTTGGCCGTCGCATAGCCACCGCCGTGCTGACAAATAACCAGTTTTTCTCCAGCCTCTTTGGACAGGGCGGCGACTATTTTTTCACCATCATTCCAAAGATCAAGGGTGCCGAGGCGAAGACGACCCGGACGGGTCCAAAAACGCTCCGCGCTTTGGACGAGGGCCTGGAAACCATCGCCATAACTTTGCGGCTGAGTGGCATCCATCATCTCGTCCAGAATATCGAGAAACAAGCGTGGGAAAATTTTGTCCGGATTGAAATCGTCTTCCGGCTGAATTGTATGATTTGATGGCGAGCCGGGCAAAAGATTAGCAAATACGGCGAGCAATGGCCCACCAAATCGTGTGCCGATAATATCGCCATAGCCGAGCCCAAGTTTGATCCGGCGCGCCAGCCCGGGTTTCCACGGGGAAACTTCAATTGACTTATCTTGTTTAACTGTACCCGCTTCATAAAGATGCCATGTTGATGGCGCCAAGCGTTCAATAATTTGTGAATCAAACCAAAGATTAAATCCGGACTCGTTCAGAAGCGCCGTCATGAAATTCGAGACGTTGTGGAATCGCCACGGGTCGACTTTGCGATAAAGGGGCACCTGAACGGCTTCATTGCTATATTCCGCAACAAGCTTTGTGAACATATTGAACTGTGTCCACACCGACTGCGCCAATTCCAGCGCCCATGGGAAAATAATGATGCGCCAAAAATCGACAGAATAGGCAGAGCCATGACGCGCATTAAGTTTAGCCGCAAATCCGGGCATCAAATGATTTATCAGCCGCAATAAATCCTTTTGGCTGGAATATATTTGTTCCTTGTTATTAAAAGCATCGACAAAGCTTAGCGAACGCCACTCAGGGACCTGTTCTTCACGACCGAGAAAACAATAAGGCCCGGAGGCAATATCATTTTCAATATCAAAATTGGAATCGACGACACCCAGATAAAGAGTGCGTTTCCTGGCAACAGTCGCGACAGAGATATTGCCGGTCATTGCAGTATCCGCCCCATGGTCAGACTATCTACCCACTTGCCGTCAACCTGGCAGCTCTGCTTCTGCCTCTTTTCTTCTGAAAAGCCCGCGTTGATAAAGGCCTTCCATGAACCTGGGTTGTTGGCATGACAACCGGCGTATACCCTTTTCAGGTCAAGTTCGTCAGCAGCGTGATTAGACACGGCTGAAATGGCCTCGCTGGCGTAGCCATGCCCCCATGCGGTCTTGTCGCCAATCAGAATGCCGATATGTCCGTCCATGTGTTCTGTATTGATACCGCCCAGTTTAATGTTCCCGATATGGGCACCGCTGTCTCTGCGAACCAGACCAAGCATAAGGTTGCTTTCGCTGTTATTCATATCGGCAATATATTGTTCAAGACTATGGCGGTCGTATCCACCATCGCGGGGCTCAAGAAATCGGAGCACATCTGCATCCTGCATCCAGCTTAGATACGGTGCCCCGGCGTCATCCTTTTGCAGACTACGTAACGTTAAGCGGGGCGTGTTGATAGGTTTATTTAGGTACACAGCAATCCTGAAACAACATCAACGACACGCCCGACATCTTCATCCGTCATACCCGCGAACAAAGGCAGGGACAGGCAACGCGAATAATAAGAACCGGTGCCGGGGAAATTGCCATCACCGTATCTTTCCCGGTAATAGGGCTGGCTATGTACGGGAATGTAATGAACCTGGCTGCCAACTCCGGACTGGCTCATTTTATTCATCAGTTCCGCCCGGTCCATACCAGCCGCCGTGAAGTCAATCAATGCTACATACAAATGCCAGACCGGATCGCCGGGCATTCGCGTCAGTGGCTTAAGCACCGGTGACAACGGAGCCATAGCCTTGTCGTAAAGCGCAACAAGTTCACGCCGCCTGGCCGAGAACGTTTCCAGCTTCCCCAGTTGGCTCAAGCCAAGAGCACAGTGAATATCACTGGCTCGGTAGTTAAATCCCATTTCGGCCATTTTATAGACCCAGGGTTCTTTTCGATCAGGGTCGCGAACCATGCCGTGAGAGCGTAGCAGGCGCAACCGTTCAGCCAGTCTGTCGTCGTTCGTGGTGACTGCTCCGCCCTCGCCCATGGCGATGGTTTTGACCGGGTGAAACGAAAAGGCCACCATATGGGAGTCTGCGCAACTGCCTACCATCGTTGCGACGCCACCCTCGCCGGGGTAAGTCGATCCGAGTGCGTGGCAGGCATCCTCGATGACGATGATATTGCGGGCATGGGCCATCGTTCGGATTTTTACCATTTCAGGGCTTTGCCCGGCCAAGTGGACCGGCCATACCGCCTTGATCTTTTCACCACCTTGCTCAATTGCCTGTTCAAAATGCACGGCGTCCATCAAGCCGGTATCCGGATTAACGTCGGCAAACACAACTTCAGCACCGACATAGCGCGCAGCGTTTGCGGTGGCCAGAAATGTAATTGATGGCACCACCACCTTATCACCGGGACCGAGCTCAAGGGCCAAAGCCGCCAAGTGTAGCGCCGCCGTGCCGCTGGAACAGCAAATGGCATGTTTAGCTCCGGTGACCTTGCTGAGGGCCGCTTCGAAGGCTTCCACCGTCGGACCGGTTGTCAGCATGTCACCGCGCAGCACTTCGACTACAGCGGAGATATCATCTTCCCCGATCGTCTGACGTGCATAGGGCAGAAATGGCGGCTTCTCGTTCATACTTGTATAGTGTCCATTCAATATGTATCCATTTGAAGTTGGAAAACC
>JADHSW010000069.1 GCA_016776705.1 Rhodospirillales bacterium | reverse complement strand
GGGCCTGCGCAACCATCTCCAAACCCCATCTTCGGGGATTTCCGTATTCTCGTCGGCCATTGATTATTCCTTTAAATGTTTGATTCAGTCCCCTCGCGGGGTAAGTAAATCGATCTTCTATGTAACACGAGGGTTCATAGTCAATTGACTGTGAACCCTCTAATATCCAGTTGCTTCACGCTTGTTTATTTGCTTGTGAAAGTGTTTTCGACAAGCTCTTTTGACAAGGTTTGTGTCACATGGCACTGGTTGCAGAAGTAACGACCCATGTTGAGTTTGTCGCCTTCCTTGCCGTCAGCGCCAATGTAGTGGCTCGGGCCAGCCATTGGGGCTTCTTCTTCCTTGTAGTTTTTCTTGTCGTGACACTTAAGGCATTTATTACTGTTAAGTGAGATATTGTACTTCTCCGATTTGTGTGGAATCAGCGGCGGCTGGCTCTTGAAGTTACGTTCAAATTTGTCCACGACTTCAAGTTTGGGCAAATCGGGGACATTCGCGGGGGACATAATCTCCAGATCTCCACGCAGGGATTTAACTTCAGCGGCCTTGGTCGGCGCGGTAAAAAGCATTGATACCGCTAGGCACATCAGTGCAGAAAAAAGCACTTTCTTCATGACAAAAACTCCTTGGGCTTGAGTAAACACGTAAAAACTAACTCCTATGTATGGTTCAAAATGACATCTTGAATTTTGTCATCGGACCAGCGCTCCTATCCCCTCATGCGGCTTCTCGTGGTGCCTGAGGGGTATTACAGCTCGTTTCGCTTCGTTCGGTCGTGGTGTTGTTGAAGCGGGTAGTGAATTTGAAAACGTCGGGCGCGCAAACGTCGATGCAGCGGCCACAATTTGTACAGTTGGGTGACAGGATCAATGGTCCCGTCCCCGTCTCCGCGCCCCTGAGCACGGGTGAAATGACATGGGCTTCAGGACAGACCGCAAAGCAGTCCATGCAGTTGTTGCAATCAGCGCGTTTGACGGCGCTGACCCGCAGCAGGGCGACGTGTCCGATAAGGCTGTAAAAAGCACCGACCGGGCATAAGTGAGAGCACCATCCCCGGCGTGCTGCAAACAGGTCATACAGGAACACCGCCAGAACAATGAACCAGGCGAAACCTGCGCCAAACAAAATTCCACGAGACAGGATGGTGATCGGATTGATCAGTTCCCAGGCGACGCTGCCAGTAACCGCTGATGCCGCCAAAGCAGCAGTCATGATCCAGTATCGGGATTTGCGTGAATGTTTTGCGCCACCTTCAAGACCAAGCTTTTGCCGCAGCCAGTGGGCCGTGTCGGTAACAACGTTAATGGGGCAAACCCAGGAACAATACGTCCTGCCCCCCAAAAGCGCGTATGCGGCAACGACGATGGCGACGCCTGTCAAGGCCGTCGATTCCAGGATGTGACCGGCGACAAAGGTTTGCAGGGCGATAAAGGGATCGGTAAGCGGTAGGAAGTCCAGGGTGATGCTGGATGCCAACGTCCCTTTGACAATCCAAATTCCTTTTGTCGGTTGATCCTGCAGGTTAAGTACCCAGAGCGATATGGGACCGATCAAAAACAGGCCGATAAAGCCGAACTGCGCCAGGCGACGGGCGATAAGCCATTTGTTGGCAGCTAGCCAGCCATTCTGCGCAACAGCATTTGCGCCGGGTTTATAGGTTCCTTTGGTGTTCATTGAACAGCCTCCGGCATCCTGTCAGGTAAATCAATAATGCCTTCAACGGCAAGTCCATGTTGTTCTTTTTCTTTCCAGCCAAGTCGGTAATGGGTGCCCAGTTGGCCCTTGGCCAGTTGCAGGGGTATGACTTTAATCGCCGCATCTTCCAGAATGCAGGCGCGTTCGCATTTGCCGCAGCCGGTGCAAAAATCAGAATGGACGACAGGAATAAACAGGGCATGTTTGCCGGTGCGGATATTGGCGCTGCGTTCAAGGGAAATGGCCTTGTCCAATGCCGGGCAAACCCGGTAACAGACTTCGCAACGCAATCCCTGAAAGGCAATGCACGTTTCCTGATCAACCAGTACGGCGAGGCCCATGCGAGCGTCGTCAATCCTGGTCAGTTTTGGGTCGAGTGCGCCAGTGGGGCAAGCCGGGACGCATGGTATGTCCTCGCACATTTCACACGGGACATCACGGGCGACGAAGTATGGCGTACCCGTTGCGCCGGCACCATTAAATTCGGATAATTTTAACGTATTGTATGGGCAGTCACGAACACACAACCCACACCGCACGCAGGCTGCCAGGAATTCTTCTTCCGGCAATGCTCCTGGCGGGCGCAACGCATTCGCGGGCAGGGACTGGGCTTGTTTCGAGTACAAGCCCAGTCCGATACCGGCGACGCAGGCCCCGCAGGCGATTCTGGTCGTATCGGCCAGAAACTTCCTGCGGTTAACGCCTTTAGCGTGTGTAGGACGTGTGTCCGTCACTTGAGAGTACTCCCCTTAGGCCTTGACGACTTTGCACGCGCACTTCTTGTAATCCGTTTCCTTTGAAAGCGGATCAGTGGCATCCAGGGTGAGCTTGTTGGTAAGTTGGCCTGCGTCGAACCAGGGCATGAAGATCAGGCCCTTTGGCGGCTTGTTACGGCCACGGGTTTCAACGCGGGTCAGCACTTCACCACGCCGGGTAATAACCTTGACTTCGTCACCACGTCTCAGGCCGCGGGAGTCGGCATCGTCCGGGTGCATGAAGATTTGGGCGCTGGGGTAAGCCCTGTGCAGTTCAGGTACACGCTGGGTCATTGAACCGGAATGCCAGTGTTCAAGAACGCGACCAGTAGACAACCACAGATCGTATTCATTGTCCGGGCTTTCAGCAGCTGGTTCGTACGGCGCAAAAATGATATTCGCCTTGCCGTCCGGCTTTCCATAGAACTTGACTTCTTCGCCTTTCTTTACGTGCGGATCGTAGCCTTCACGGAAGCGCCACAGGGTTTCCTTGCCGTCGATTACAGGCCATCTCAGGCCGCGTGCCTGATGATAGACTTCGAATTCAGCCATTTCGTGGCCGGGTTTCGGACCTTCAAACTGGAAGCGGCGATATTCTTCGAACAGACCTTTCTGCAGGTAGAAGCCAAAGTCCTTGGACTCTGAGTTATTGAAGCCTTTCTGCAGTTGATCCAGGCCGAACTTGTCAACTTGACCATTTGCGTACAGCACTTCGTAGAGGGACTTGTCGGCGCTGTATCCGCTGGCGGCGATGACGGCTTGCGGCCATACGTCGGCCAGTTTGAAGCGTTTGGAGAATTCAACAACCTGCCATACATCGGATTTGGATTCGCCCGGTCCGTCGACTTGTTGACGCCAGAACTGTGTGCGGCGCTCGGCATTGCCATAGGCGCCTTCTTTTTCCATCCACATGGCGGTGGGCAGAATAAGGTCGGCAGCCATGGCCGTAACCGTCGGGTAGGGATCGGACACGACGATGAAGTTCTTCGGATTGCGATAACCCGGATATGATTCTTCGTTCATATTCGCCGCGGCTTGCATGTTGTTGGTACACTGAACCCAGTAGGCGTTCAGCTTGCCGTCTTTCAACATGCGGTTTTGCAATACGGCATGATAACCGGGTTTAGCCGGAATGACCCCAACGGGAACTTTCCAGATTTTCTCGGCAGCCGCACGATGCTGTTCATTCATAACCACCAGATCGGCGGGCAGGCGATGGGCAAAGGTGCCTACTTCACGCGCCGTACCACAAGCGGAAGGCTGTCCGGTCAGCGAGAACGGGCTGTTGCCGGGTTCGGAAATTTTGCCAGTGAGCAGATGCACGTTGTAAAGCAGACCGTTTACCCAGACGCCACGGGTGTGCTGGTTGAAGCCCATTGTCCAGTAGGACGAGATCTTCTTTGTGGGGTCGGCATACAGCTTGGCCAGCCGCTCAAGTTTATCTGCAGGGACGCCGGATAGTTCAACAGCCTTTTCAAGGGTGTATTCGGCCACGGATGCGGCGTATTCTTCGAAGCTGATTTTGGTCAGTGCTCCACCACTGCCCTTTTTGGCAGTTTCAAGCGGATGATCGGGACGCAGGCCATAACCGATATCGGTAACGGTCTTGGTAAAGTTGACGTGCTTGCCAATGAAGTCCGTGTTGTACGCCTTGTTCTGGATGATGTAGTTGGCGATGTAGTTGAGAATCGCCAGATCCGTTTGCGGCGTGAACACCATGCCGTTGTCGGCAAGCTCAAAACTGCGATGCTCAAAGGTGGAAAGCACGTGAACTTCGCAGCCCTCCTTGGTCAGGCGGGTGTTGGTCAGCCGCGACCACAGGATCGGGTGCATTTCAGCCATATTGGCGCCCCAGAGAACGAAGGCGTCCGCATGTTCAAGATCGTCGTAGCAACCCATTGGTTCATCGATACCAAAGGCGCGCATGAAAGCGCCAACGGCGGAAGCCATACAATGGCGGGCGTTGGGGTCAATGTTGTTGGATCGCAAACCAGCCTTCATGAACTTGGAAGCGGCATAGCCTTCCCAAACCGTCCACTGACCTGATCCGAACATGCCGACCTTGGTTGCGCCTTCAGGAGCTTCCGGATCAATGGCAGCTTTCCATTTTTCGGCCATGATGTCGAAAGCCTGATCCCATGAAATTTCCGAAAATTCCTTGGACGCTTTATCAAACTTACCACCGGTGCCACGAAGCAGGGGCTTGGTCAGGCGGTCCTTGCCGTACATGATTTTCGACAGGAAGTAGCCCTTGATGCAATTCAGGCCTTTGTTTACCGGAGCATCGGGATCACCCTGGGTGGCGACAACGCGGCCATTTTTTGTACCTACAAGTACGCCACAGCCTGTTCCGCAGAACCGGCAGGCACCTTTGTCCCATCTGATGTCATCAGTTGCGGCATCGGCATTTTTAATGTTTGGCAGGGTGGTGCCAGCGGCAGTCGCGGCAGCAATTGCGGCCTGGGTCTTAATAAAATCACGCCTGGAAATAGTCATTGTGCAAGCTCCTTATCGGCATTGTCGTTGTCGAAATAATTGAAAATCAGGGATGTATTAATGACGCCTTTGATTTCAGCAAACCTGGAAAAGGCGTCAGCTGCCTGGGCGTCTTCGGGCAAGTCGACAGTTACGACGAGATTGCCTTCCTTCGTGGTGGTATGAACCTCGACACCGTTCATCGCGCTCAACGTGCTTTCAACATTGGCGACATTCTCGGGTCGGGTTTGAATCACTAGACTGGAAATACTCATGGCTTTATCTAAGTCCTCACTTCTTCCATCAGGATTTGAATTGCGTTAACGGGGCAGGGGGCGACGCAAGCGCCACAACCTGTACACCGGGATGAATCAATAATCGGGGTCGCTTTGCCGCCGATTGCGAGTTGAAATGTTATTGCCGCCGTGTCACAGCAGTCGCCGCACAAACGACAGGTCACGCCAGAGCTGAACAGGCATGACGAATTTGCGGTTACGATATGGTCCCAGGGATGGGCGGCGTTGTCTCTTGATATGGCTCCTGGTTTGCAAACTTTGGCGCATTCCCCGCAGAAAGTGCATTGGCTTTTACTGAAATCAACAACGGGATAACCGCCTCGGGCCTTCTTCAATATGGATGTTGGACAGGCAACAATGCAGTAGTCGCAACCCGTGCATACATCCTGGAATTTACTCTCAGTAATTGCCCATGGGGGGCGAGTGACGGCACTGCCAGAACTAAATTTTCCTTGAAGAAAATCAGAGCGCTTTACTTCCATCGAAAATTGATCCGCAGTGCTCATATAGAAGTGTCTCAGAGCCAACTTATTGAAAAATAAGGTAAAAAACGAAAAATCATTTAATTACAGGCGAACTATGAACCTATCTTTTGGATCCGAAATTGACCTCAGTCAAAAAAGGGCTTTTCCAGTTGATATATTACAGAAAAAAAGTGGAATTTGGTTTGTATGCAGAACAATTATTCAAAAATAACCCTGTGTAATAGGCATTTGCCTTAGTTAAAAATGTCGGTTAAAACATAGGTCGATATAGTCGAAAAGGGATAACGCCGGGAGCGTCCGTAAATGTTTTGTTCGCGCTTGATTTTGCTTGGCTTCTTTTGTCTTCTGTTAATAGTGAACGTGTTTTCCAAAAGTACGGCGCTTGCTTCGGGACAGGCACCGATCATCGCGGTCGCTTCGAACATGCGTTTAACTATCGAAAAAATCGGACAGTCCTTCCAAAAGGAAACCGGGTTGAGCGTTCGCTTTTCCTTTGGCTCATCGGGAAACCTTACCCGACAAATTTTTCAAGGCGCGCCCTTTGAAATGTTTTTGTCCGCTGACGAGGACTATGTATTTCGACTGGCCGAGGCGGGTAAAACAATTGATCGAGGAAAAATTTACGCCTATGGGCGGATCGTCGCCTTCACGCCAACAAACTCTCCACTAAAGACGGCCGATTTCCCACATGGCTATCAGTCAATTTTCGGAACCAATCTCTCCAATCGTTATGCCATTGCCAATCCGGAATTGGCCCCTTACGGACGAGCAGCAAAACAGGCGCTGATCCATACCGGGTTATGGGAAACAATGAAGCCCTATCTGATCTTTGGCGAAAACATTTCTCAGACAGCGCAATTCAGTCTTTCAGGTTCAGCCCTGGGCGGTATCATTGCTTACTCGCAGGCGTTGACGCCGCAGTTCGCTGCAAGTGGGAGGTACAAACTGATTCCTACAGAATTTCATCAACCGCTTGGACAACGAATGGCACTTGTTAATGGAGCCAGCGCCACAACTATGGAATTTTACAAATACCTTGAACGCGAGCCCGCATTGGAAATTTTCCGTAGCAATGGCTACGCACTTGTCAGGGTGGGGGCTCAACATTGAACTGGCTTGCCCTGGACCTTTCATTAAAACTGGCTGCGTGGACAACGGTTATCCTGTTGCCCATTGGAATCCTTGTGGGGCGCTTGCTCGCCTGGAAGACGTTCAGGGGTAAAGTCTTTGTCGAGGCTGGCTTGGCGCTGCCTTTGGTTCTGCCGCCAACAGTCCTGGGTTTCTACATGCTGGTTGCTTTTGGCGGGGCGTCGCCCCTGGGCCAAATGTATCAATCTTTGGTCGGGCGGCCTCTGGCCTTTTCTTTTGATGGACTGGTCCTGGCTTCCGTCATCTTCAATCTGCCTTTTGCCATTCAGCCCATGCAACGAGCTTTTGAAGGCATAGCCGTCGATGTTCGCGAAGCCGCAGCCTGCTGTGGAATGTCGCCATGGCGCATTCTCTGGCGCATTGAATTGCCACTGGCGTGGCCGGGCATCTTGTCGGCGCTGGTGTTGACCTTCGCCCATACCATTGGTGAATTCGGTATTGTTCTGATGGTTGGAGGCAATATTCCCGGCGAAACGCAAACCATCGCCATCGCCATTTATGACCGTGTGCAGTTGTTCGACAATGACTCTGCCGGAATGATGTCAGCGGTCCTGTTGCTGATTTCCATGGTCGCCATCAGCGCCACTTACTTCACAACGTCTTTTGTGGGGCGTCGTCATGATTGAGGGACTGGACGTTGAGCTCACACATGAAGGCGACATTCCCCTGGCAGCACATATTTGCTGCAAACCGGGGGAACTTCTGGCGTTGGTCGGACCATCGGGTGGGGGCAAGTCGACGATCCTTCGCACCATAGCCGGCCTGAGCAAACCCGATCAGGGCAAGATCACCTGCAATGGCGCGGTCTGGCTGGACACGGAAAAAGGCATCAACGTCGATACCCGTGATCGTAAGGTCGGTCTGGTCTTTCAACATTACGCCCTGTTTCCCCATCTAAGCGCCGAGGAAAATATAATCGAGGCGCTGGGGCATCTGGCCGCGTCCGACAGGCGAAAACGCGCCGATGAACTTCTTTCACTTGTCCATCTGTCCGGTCTTGGTAGGCGAAAACCGGCGGCGTTGTCTGGTGGTCAGCAGCAACGTGTCGCCGTGGCCCGGGCCCTTGCGCGCGACCCACAGGTGTTACTGCTTGATGAACCTTTTTCGGCTGTCGACAAGGCGACCCGGCAAAGGCTGTACAAGGAACTGGTCGAATTGCGCCAGGAATTTGGTATGCCGGTCATTCTGGTCACCCATGACCTTGATGAAGCGTCAATGCTGGCTGACCGTCTATGCATCCTGCGCCGGGGCAGGACATTGCAAAACGGCCCGCCGTTCGACGTCATGGCAAAACCTGTCGATAAAGAAGTAGCCAGACTTGTCGACCTGAACAACATTTTCCAGGGATATGTGATCGGTCATGATGCAGATTACGCGATAACCCATATTTCGTGGGGCGAGTACACGCTGGCGGCAACCTATCAGCCGGATTTCAAACCGGGTAAGCCGGTCGACTGGGTTATTCCCACATCCCACGTCATTCTCGTCCCGGATGATGTGGATGATGAAAGCATGGTGTCGGCCGAGATATCAAACGTCGCCCGACTAGGCGATCTGGTCAATATCGCCCTGACGGTTAAAGAAGGTTCAAGCCATCCATTGTTCATGACCATGCCCATGCTGGAAGCAAAGCAACGTAACCTGAAGGCAGGCGACAGGATTTCCGTATCCCTTGTTTCGGAAGGCATTCACTTGATGCAGCCCTGACCTGGATTTTCACTCAAAGGCAACAAGCAGGTCGCGCTGGGAGATTACACCGAGGATTTTTCCGGCATCGTCGACAACCGGCATATGGCGAAATTTACCTTCGGTCATACGTTTCAGGGCTTCTTCAGGCGAGGCGTCGGGACTGATGGTCTGAAGATTACCGGTCATGACATCGGCCATGTTGGTTTGGTCGGGATTGCGTCTGGTGGCGACGAATATCCTCAAGGCGTCCCGCTCGGTAAAGATACCTTTGAGCTTACCATCTTCAATGACAAGAACGGAACCGACGCCCTGTTCGACCATATATCGACCGGCTTCGCGAATGGAGCAATCTCCAGGTAAACTGGCGATTTTCTGTTCGTCAATAATATCGGGAATGATCTTGCGCGTCATATTAATCTCCTGTCGGCTCCTTTAAAGAACTAGTTGTAAGTGTACATTAATTGTGCCGACCTGTCATTAAGGTGCAAGCCTGAAACGTGGAATTGGGTGTTAAAGTTCTTCGGTTTTATCGCGAAGAACAAATTTTTGGATTTTTCCGGTTGATGTTTTAGGCAGTGGGCCGAAGACGACTTTCGTTGGTGCTTTGAAATGGGCCATATGATCGCGGCACCACTCGATGATTTCGACTTCCGTTACGTCGCCCTCGCTTCCCGGCGGCGGAGTGACGAAGGCGCAGGGTGTTTCGCCCCATTTTTCGCTGCTCATGGCGACGACGGCGGCCTCCATGACCTTGTCGTGCTTGTATAGGCATTCCTCGATTTCAAGGGACGAGATGTTCTCGCCGCCGGAAATGATGATGTCCTTTGAACGGTCCTTGATTTCCACATAGCCATCCGGGTGCATAACGCCCAGATCGCCTGTATGGAACCAGCCACCGGCAAAGGCGGCTTCGGTCGCGCTCGGGTTTTTCAGATAACCTTTCATTACCGTGTTTGAGCTTAGCATCAACTCGCCGATGGTCTCGCCGTCGGCAGGTACTTGTGCCATGGTATCCGGGTTTAGTATGGCCTGCTCGAACAGGGTCGGGTAACGAACACCCTGACGGGACATTTTCGATGCCTTGTCATCCAGTTCCAGATCGTCCCATTCATCCTGCCATGCGCAGATGGTGGCAGGTCCGTAAGATTCGGTCAGGCCATACAGGTGCAGGACCTTGAAGCCCATGCGCTCCATGGACGCGATAACGGCGCTGGGCGGCGCGGCACCCCCTGTGGCGACATCAACGGTTTGCTCGAAGGCGACTTTTTGCTCGTCAGGGGCATGGGCCATCATGTTAAGGACAATGGGCGCACCGCACATGTGGGTAACCCTGTGATCCCTGATGGCCGGAAAAATCTTCGCCGGATCGGTCTGGCGCAGACAGACATGGGTGCCGCCAACCGCCGTCACCGCCCAGGTGAAGGTCCAGCCGTTGCAGTGGAACATGGGCAGGGTCCACAGATAGACAGAACTGTGACTGAGGCCGAAAACCAGTGCGTTGCCCATGGCGTTTAAAAATGCGCCGCGATGGTGATAAACGACGCCCTTGGGGTTGCCCGTGGTGCCGGAAGTATAGTTCAGGGCGATGGCCTGCCATTCTTCCACAGGGGGCTGCCATTCAAAATCCGGGTCGCCTTCCTTCAGGAAGGTCTCGTAATCCATTTCACCGATTAACTCTCCACCCTCGGCCAGGTGGTCATCCACATCAATAACGGTTATCGGGCTTTTCAGTTCAGCCAGGGCTTCCTTGATAACCGGGGAAAACTCCCTGTCCGTGATAAGAACCCTGGCTTCGCCATGCTCAAGAATGAATGCCAGGGTCGGTGCGTCCAGACGGAAGTTGAGCGCATTCAGCACGGCCCCAGTCATGGGAATGCCGTAGTGGGCTTCAAGCATGGCCGGTGCATTGGGGGACATGATGGCGACCGTATCGCCCAGGCCAATGCCGCGTTTGTTGAGTGCACTGGCGAGTCTGCGGCAGCGTTCAGCAAATTCGGCCCAGTTAAAACGCTTTTCGCCATGAATGACAGCGGTCTTATTGGGATACACCTGGGCTGACCACTGCAAAAAGCTGATCGGTGACAGGGGGCGAAAGTTAGCCTGCTGCTTGTCCAGATTTTGCTCGTAAATGTTCGCCTTATCAGCCACTTTATGCCTCCCTTTATGTTCTGTATCACAGCATTATCACTACTAGCGAAAAATGGAAGTTGCAATAACATGAGAGCCGTACTTTGCCATGAATGGGGAGCCCCGGACAGCCTGAGTATTGACGAAGTCGTTAGCCCGATTGTTGGACAGGGTCAGGTAAAAATCCGCGTTCGCGCCGCCGCCCTGAATTTCGCCGATATTTTAATGGTTGGCGGAACTTATCAGGAAAAACCAGCATTTCCTTTCAGTCCGGGCATGGAAATCGCTGGCGAGATCATCGAAATCGGTGAAGGGGTCAACGGGTTCAAAACTGGCGACAGGGTCATGTCTTTTATCAATTGGGGTGGTTTTGCCGAAGAAGCCATTGCTGGTGTTTCGGATTTGATGATCATTCCAGATGCTCTGGATTTCGATACCGCCGCCGCCTTTCCCATTGCCTATGGAACAGCCCATATGGGTCTTATCGACAAGGCCCGCCTGAAAAAAGGCGAGTCCCTGATCGTACATGGCGCATCGGGGGGTGTTGGGCTTGCCGCCATTGATATAGGCAAGGCGGTTGGGGCAAATGTGATCGCCGTGACGTCTGGCGAGGATAAAATCGCCGCCGTCGTCAAGCAGGGGGCTAATCACGTCATCGACTACAAAGACGGGGATGTCAAAGACCAGATCAAGGCGCTGTTACCCCGTGGCGGCGAGGTTTATTTCGATCCGGTTGGCGGCGACTCGTTCGACGCCTCGTTGCGATCCGCCGCTCCCGGTGCGCGAATCCTTGTCGTTGGTTTCGCGGGTGGTGTGGTTCCTCAAATTCCTGCAAATATCCTGATGGTGAAAAATGTCACAGCCATTGGTTTTTATTGGGGAGGACACAGGAAGTTCGCGCCAGAAGCCGTTCAGGCGTCCTTCAGGGAATTGCAGGCGTGGGTCGCCGAGGGACGCTTGAGCCTTTGTGACGTTATGGTGTTTGATCTTGATCAGGCAGCCGAGGCCATGAACACCATGAAATCCCGCCATTCGGTCGGAAAAATAGTGTTGAAAATATAATGGCGCATGATCTTTCAGGAAAAGTGGCCCTGGTTACGGGCGGTGCGTCGGGTATCGGTGAAGCCACGGCGCGATTTCTGGCAGATGCCGGTGCTGACGTCATCGTCGCCGATTTGAATACAGACAATGCACAAACTGTATCGCTGGATGTAACCTCGGAATCCGGTTGGCAGGCCGTTATTGAAAACATCCGCAAAACCCGCGGCAGGCTGGATATTCTGGTTAATTCTGCCGGAATCCTGCGCATTGCCGATATTGAATCGTCCAGCTTCGACGAATGGCGCATGGTGCTTGGCGTCAATCTGGATGGTGTTTTCCTGGGTTGTAAATACGCGATCGGATTGATGAAACAGGCTGATGGCGGCTCAATCATTAACTTGTGTTCCATTTCCGGTCTTGTTGGCGGTCACAATCTTGCCGCTTACAATGCGTCTAAGGGCGGGGTCAGGCTGTTGACCAAGTCCGTGGCGTTGCATTGTGCGCGCAAGAAATACGCTATTCGCTGTAACAGCGTTCATCCAACCTTTGTCGAAACGCCCATGGTCAGCGAAGTCATTGCAAAAAGTCCTGATCCTGAACGGACACGGCGCTCTATCGAAGAGCAAATTCCGCTGGGTCGAATGGCGCAAAGTGAAGAAATTGCTGAAATGATCCTTTACTTGGCCTCAGACGAGTCTACCTTCGTCACCGGTTCAGAATTTGTTATTGACGGGGGAGTGACAGCGTAATGACAGGAAAACTATCGGCGGACCTTTCCGGTCGTACAGCACTGGTGACAGGGGCATCGAGCGGTCTGGGCAGGCGTTTTGCACAGGTGCTGGGTCTTTCCGGGGCAAAGGTCGTCTGTGCAGCCCGCAGCACCGACAGGCTGGCCGCTACGGTTGCAGCCATCACGGCCGACGGGGGCGAAGCAAAGGCCGTTTCTCTTGATGTAAAAGATGAAAATAGTATCGCAAACATACTGAAGTTAAATGAAAAAATAGATATTCTTGTCAATAATGCCGGTGTTGCTTCAACGAAAAGAGTCCTTGAATGGGATGGTCCCGATTGGGATCACATCATGGATACCAATCTACGTGGCGCATGGATGGTCGCAAACGCCGTCGCCCGGCAAATGGTCGAACGCGAGGCTGGTGGAAGCATTGTCAATATCGCCTCTATCCTGGGCGAACGGGTTAGCGGTGGCGTCATGCCCTACGCTGTTTCAAAGGCGGGTCTCATTCAGATGACCAAGGCTATGGCCCTTGAATTGGCGGGCAAGGGGGTGCGGGTCAATGCGCTGGCTCCCGGCT